>NZ_NEIU01000007.1:0-319528 GCF_002113595.1 Pseudomonas sp. B3(2017) | reverse complement strand
CGGTTATTTTCAGAAGTTTTCAAAATTTCTTTTTCAACTTCAACCACTTGCGCTTTCGATCTCTCGTCAGCGGGAGGCGAATTCTACAGCGTTGCACGCTGCTGTCAACACCTCTTTTTTTCCGCCTTCGACCGGGAGGATCGAAACGCCGAAAGGGCCAAACATCACCACCCTCTTCGACTCCCTCCGGGCTTCGCTGAACTGAAGCGACCCGCTGCCGAAAACTTCATAACTCGTTGAATTTCAAGGAGTTTTCCGTTTCGACTGCGCCGGAAGTGGGGCGAATTATAGAGAACTGAAATCTGCCGTCAACCGCTATTTTCGGTTTTCTTTCAATAACTTGCAGATTGATCAAAAAGCATCCCAAAACACCCTATATAGAGGCCGGACACCCCGGCCTCTATATAGAAGAAGCATCACAGCACTCCATTCTCCTTCAACCCGGCGACCGCATCGGCTTCCAGGCCCAGCACCCGCTGCAATACCTCGAGCGTATGTTCGCCCAATAGCGGCGGCGCCTGACGATACTCCACCGGTGTCTGCGACAACCGGATCGGGCTCGCCACCTGCGGCACCCTCCCAGCCAATGCATGGGGCAGATCAATCGCCAACCCACGGGACTTCACCTGCGGATCCTCGAACACCTGCGACAGATCATTGATCGGTCCGCACGGCACGCCGGCCTGCTCCAACTGAGCCACCCATTCGGCCGTCGTCTTGAACACTGTCGCCTGACGGATCAGCGGAATCAGCACCGCCCGGTTCGCCACCCGCTGCTTATTGGTGGCAAAGCGAGGGTCATCCGCCCACTGGGGTTGCCCGGCCACTTCGGCGAACTTGCGGAACTGCCCGTCATTACCCACCGTCAGGATGAAATCACCATCGGCCGTAGGAAAATCCTGATACGGCACGATATTGGGGTGCGCATTCCCCAGGCGCTTGGGCGCATTGCCCGTGGTCAGGTAGTTCATCGCCTGGTTCGCCAGGCACGCCACCTGCACGTCGAGCAATGCCATGTCGATGTGCTGCCCCCCACCTTCCTGATCACGGTGAGCCAGCGCCGCAAGGATCGCGACCGTCGAGTAGAGCCCGGTCAGGATATCCGTCAGCGCAACGCCGACCTTCACAGGCCCGGCACCCTCATCACCCTCCGGCCGGCCGGTCAGGCTCATCAAGCCGCCCAAGCCCTGGATCATGAAGTCATAACCGGCCCGCTTGGCGTACGGGCCGGTCTGGCCGAACCCGGTGATCGAGCAATAGATCAGGTTAGGGTTGATGGCTTTCAGCGATGCGTAATCCAGGCCATAGGCCGCCAGCCCACCCACCTTGAAGTTCTCGATGAGGATGTCGGACTTGGCGGCCAGCTCCCGAACCAGTCGCTGCCCTTCCGGGCGGGTGAAATCGATGGTCACCGACTGCTTGTTGCGATTGGCCGACAGGTAATAGGCCGCCTCGGAGGTGTTCTCGCCGTAGGCGTCCTTAAGGAAGGGCGGCCCCCAGGCGCGGGTATCGTCACCGTTGCCCGGACGCTCGACCTTGATCACCTCGGCGCCAAGGTCGGCCAGTATCTGCCCGGCCCACGGGCCCGCCAACACTCGCGACAAATCCAGAACCCGCAGATGAGACAGCGCACCCATGCTCGCTCTCCTATTAATAGAACGCCTGCAGACCGGTCTGCGCACGCCCCAGGATCAGCGCGTGCACGTCGTGGGTGCCTTCATAGGTGTTGACCACTTCCAGGTTGACCAGGTGGCGAGCCACACCGAACTCATCGGAAATCCCGTTGCCGCCGAGCATGTCACGGGCCATGCGCGCGATCTCCAGGGACTTGCCGCAGGAGTTGCGCTTCATGATCGAGGTGATTTCGACGGCTGCCGTGCCTTCGTCCTTCATGCGGCCCAGACGCAGGCAGCCTTGCAGGGCCAGGGTGATTTCGGTCTGCATGTCTGCCAGCTTCTTTTGGATCAGTTGGGTGGCGGCCAACGGGCGGCCGAACTGCTTACGGTCCAAGGTGTACTGACGAGCCGTGTGCCAGCAGAACTCGGCGGCGCCCAGTGCGCCCCAGGAAATGCCGTAACGTGCTGAGTTGAGGCAGGTGAACGGGCCTTTCAGGCCACGCACGTCAGGGAAGATGTTCTCTTCCGGCACGAACACGTTGTCCATGACGATCTCACCGGTGATCGAAGCGCGCAGGCCGACCTTGCCGTGAATGGCAGGTGCGCTCAGGCCTTTCCAGCCCTTCTCCAGCACGAAGCCGCGGATGTCGCCGGCATCGTCCTTGGCCCAGACCACAAACACATCGGCGATCGGGCTGTTGGTGATCCACATCTTGGCGCCGGTCAGGCTGTAGCCGCCGTCGACCTTGCGCGCACGGGTGATCATCGCGCCCGGGTCGGAACCGTGGTTCGGCTCGGTCAGGCCGAAGCAGCCGATCCATTCGCCGGAAGCCAGCTTCGGCAGGTACTTCTGCTTCTGCGCTTCGGTGCCGAACTCGTTGATCGGCACCATCACCAGAGAAGACTGCACGCTCATCATCGAGCGGTAGCCGGAGTCGACACGCTCGACTTCACGGGCAATCAGGCCATAGCTCACATAGTTCAGGCCGCTGCCGCCGTACTGCTCGGGAATGGTCGCGCCCAGCAGGCCGACCTCGCCCATTTCGCGGAAAATCGCAGGATCGGTCTGCTCATGGCGGAAAGCCTCCAGCACACGCGGTGCGAGGCTCTGTTGGGCGAACTGCTCGGCGCTGTCGCGGATCATGCGCTCTTCTTCGGTGAGCTGTTGATCCAGCAGCAGGGGATCGATCCAGTTGAAGCTAGCTTTACCGCCCATGAGTGAGTCCTCGCAAATCAGGTGAGTTGACGTGGCATTGATCCTAGGCTCGGTTCGCCGTCGCGGCAAACGAGGATTTCGCATTCTGTTGTGCTAATTTCTCACTCCGAAACATCGCCAGATGCCTTTCGTGCGATGTATTAGTGAGGTTGACGTACATGCGCAGAAAGATCCCCAGCACCACGGCCCTCATCAGCTTTGAAGCCGCCGCCCGGCACGAGAGTTTCACGAAGGCCGCCGAAGAACTTTCCCTCACCCAGGGCGCCATTTGCCGACAGATCGCCAGCCTGGAGGAGTTCCTCAGCGTCGAACTGTTCCGACGTTCGCGGCGCGGCGTGAAACTCACCGAAGCAGGGCTTTCCTACAGCCGCCGGGTCGCCACGCAGTTGGACGCCGTCGAGCGCGACACGCTGTCGGTGATGGGCCAGCAGGGCGCAAACGTGATCGAACTGGCGGTGGTACCCACCTTCGGCACCCAATGGTTGCTGCCCCGGCTCAAGGACTTCCAGCTCAAGCATCCGGAAGTGACCGTCAACTTGACCAACCGCACCCGGCCGTTCCTGTTCGCCGACACCGACTTCGACGCCGCAATCTACTTCGGTGACGCCGACTGGTCCGGTACGGAATCCCACAGGCTGATGGGCGAGAATCCGATGCCGGTGTGCAGCCCGGCCCTGCTCGGCCACAAGACGCACCTGACGCCGGACGAGATCGCCGATCTGCCCCTGCTGCAGCAGACCACTCGCCCGTATGCCTGGCGCCAGTGGTTCAACTCACAGCACCTGAATGTGCCCCGCGACATGACAGGCCCGCGCTACGAGCTATTCTCCATGCTTGCCCAGGCGGCCATGCACGACATGGGCATTGCGCTGATTCCGCCGTTCCTGATCCAGCGTGAACTGGCCGAAAAACGCTTGGTGATCGCCAACCCGAACGCGCTCTCCAGCATCAAGGCGTATTACCTGATGATTCCCGAGCGAAAAGTGGAATCGGCGTCGCTGAAGGCATTTCGCGACTGGCTGGTGAACCAGGCACACGGCTACAACCTAGAGGAATAAAGGCCTACAGCTTTTGCTGACCTCGTAGTCAACAAAACTGAAGCACTACAGATATAAGTATTTGTCGCAAATCCGCAGACTGTATCCGAAAGTCGTACAGACGTCCCACAAGCGCCTGACGACGTGGCTTTGCGCCACCCAATGCGACTCATCACGGCCCATTCACGCCACCGATGAGATTTTTTTTCAAATTCAGCCAGAATCCTTGAAAGGCACGGCCTGCAAGGGATTCAGCTGGCCATCTGCGACATTCGGTCACGGGATGACTTGTAGTTAATTTTCCGTCACCCGTCATAATCCCTTGAAGGGCATAAACTTCGCCTGCAAAATGCCGCGCCCCGCCTTGATTCGGCGGGGTCGTGCTGATCGGCCGCCCCAGCCGCACCATCCGAAGTGCATGGGTTTACTCAATAAGATCACGCAGGAGATTTGACGTGCACATTGGTGTTCCTCTCGAAACCCAGACCGGTGAAACACGGGTTGCTGCAACCCCGGAAACCATCAAGAAGCTGATCGGCCAAGGTCATAAGGTCACTGTGCAAAGCGGCGCCGGCATCAAGGCCAGTGTTGTGGACAGTGCCTATGAGGCGGCAGGCGCAACCATCGGCAGCGCCAACGATGCGTTCGGCGCCGAGCTGATCCTCAAGGTGGTCGCCCCCAGCGACGCCGAACTGACGCTGATCAAGCGCGGAACGGTGCTGGTGGGCATGCTCAACCCCTTCAGCAACGAAACCATCGCCAAAATGGCCGAGTGCGGGATCACCGCCTTCGCCTTGGAAGCGGCGCCGCGCACCTCCCGGGCCCAAAGCCTGGACGTGCTGTCGTCCCAGGCGAACATCGCCGGTTACAAGGCCGTGCTGCTGGCCGCCCACTACTACCCGCGCTTCATGCCGATGCTGATGACGGCAGCCGGCACCGTGAAAGCGGCGCGCGTGCTGATCCTCGGCGCAGGCGTGGCCGGGCTGCAGGCGATCGCCACGGCGAAACGTCTGGGTGCGGTGATCGAAGCGTCTGACGTGCGTCCTGCCGTCAAGGAGCAGATCGAATCCCTCGGCGCCAAGTTCGTCGACGTGCCCTACGAGACCGACGAGGAGCGCGAATGCGCGGTCGGCGTCGGCGGTTACGCCCGTCCGATGCCGGCGAGCTGGATGCAGCGCCAGGCCCAGGCCGTGCACGAGCGCGCCAAACAGGCCGACATCGTCATCACCACCGCCCTGATTCCGGGCCGCAAGGCGCCGACGCTGCTGAGCGCGGAAACCGTGGCGCAGATGAAGCCAGGTTCCGTGGTCATCGATCTGGCCGCAGCCCAGGGCGGTAACTGCCCGCTGACCGTGGCCGACCAGGTCGTGGTGAACAGCGGCGTGACCATCGTCGGCCCGACCAACCTGGCCGGCGAGGTCGCGGCGGACGCCTCGGCGCTGTATGCCCGCAACCTGCTGGACTTCCTGAAGCTGGTCTTCACCAAGGAAGGCCAGTTCGAAGTGAACCTCGAAGACGACATCGTCGCCGCGTGCCTGATGTGCCGCGACGGCCAAGTCATCCGCAAAAACGCCTAAGCAGGGATTCAGACGATGGAAGAGCTTATCTCCCCCGGTATCTACAACCTGATCATCTTCGTGCTGGCGATCTATGTCGGTTACCACGTGGTCTGGAACGTTACGCCTGCGCTGCACACGCCGCTGATGGCGGTGACCAACGCCATTTCGGCGATCGTGATCGTCGGCGCCATGCTTGCCGCCGCCCTCACCATCACCCCGCTGGGCAAGGCCATGGGCACCCTCGCCGTGGCGCTGGCGGCGGTCAACGTGTTCGGTGGCTTCCTGGTCACCCGCCGCATGCTTGAGATGTTCAAGAAGAAAGCCCCGAAAGCCGCACAAGAAGAGGCGCCGAAGTAATGAGCATGAATCTCGTCACGACGCTCTACCTGATCGCGTCGATCTGCTTCATCCAGGCCCTCAAGGGCCTGTCGCACCCGACCACGTCGCGCCGCGGCAACCTGTTCGGCATGCTCGGCATGGCGCTGGCGATCCTCACGACCGTAGGCCTCATCTATAAGCTGGGCGCTGAGCTTGCCACCGCCGGCATCGGTTACGTGATCGTCGGCCTGCTGATCGGCGGCACCGCCGGTTCGATCATGGCCAAGCGCGTGGAAATGACCAAGATGCCTGAGCTGGTCGCGTTCATGCACAGCATGATCGGCCTGGCGGCGGTGTTCATTGCCATCGCGGCGGTGGTCGAGCCGCAGTCGCTGGGCATCGTCAAGCAACTGGGCGACCCGATCCCGGCGGGCAACCGTCTGGAACTGTTCCTCGGTGCCGCCATCGGCGCGATCACCTTCTCCGGTTCGGTGATCGCCTTCGGCAAGCTGTCGGGCAAGTACAAGTTCCGTCTGTTTCAGGGTGCACCGGTACAGTTTGGCGGTCAGCACAAGCTGAACCTGCTGCTGGGCCTGGCCACGCTGGCGCTCGGCGTGACCTTCATGGTCACCGGCAACCTGGCCGCGTTCGCGCTGATGCTGGCTCTGGCGTTCGTGATGGGCGTGCTGATCATCATCCCGATCGGCGGCGCCGACATGCCGGTGGTGGTGTCGATGCTCAACAGCTATTCGGGCTGGGCGGCGGCGGGCATCGGCTTCTCGCTGAACAACTCGATGCTGATCATCGCCGGATCGCTGGTGGGTTCAAGCGGTGCGATCCTGTCGTACATCATGTGCAAGGCGATGAACCGCTCCTTCTTTAATGTATTGCTGGGCGGTTTCGGCAATACCGCCGACGCGGGCCCGGCCGGCTCGAAAGAGGCCCGCCCGGTGAAGTCCGGTTCGGCCGACGACGCCACCTTCCTGCTGACCAACGCCGACACCGTGATCATCGTGCCGGGCTACGGCCTGGCGGTGGCCCGTGCCCAGCATGCGCTGAAGGAACTGACCGAGAAGCTGACCCACCACGGCGTGACCGTGAAGTACGCGATCCACCCGGTGGCCGGCCGGATGCCGGGGCACATGAACGTGCTGCTGGCGGAAGCCGAAGTGCCGTACGACCAGGTGTTCGAGATGGAAGACATCAACTCCGAGTTCGGGCAGGCCGACGTGGTGCTGGTGCTCGGCGCCAACGACGTGGTCAACCCGGCCGCCAAGAACGATCCGAAATCGCCGATCGCCGGCATGCCGATCCTTGAGGCGTTCAAGGCCAAGACCATCATCGTCAACAAGCGTTCGATGGCCAGCGGGTATGCCGGCCTGGACAACGAACTGTTCTACCTGGACAAGACCATGATGGTGTTCGGCGACGCGAAAAAGGTCATCGAAGACATGGTCAAAGCGGTCGAGTAACCCTCTCCCGCACCACCAAAACGCCCCGCTCCGTCGGGGCGTTTTCGTTGGCGCAGATCGTTGGACAATTTGCCGCGTTGTTACCGATCCGGTAACGGTGTTTTACTCGGAACCCGCTGAATAGACGCCTCTTTTGCGACCTTGGTAGCGGGACAGGCGTTCGCGAAATTCAATAGACTGCGCATCCTGCTACTCGCTGCCCGAGATAAAAATCCATGTACCGTGACCGTATTCGCCTGCCTTCGTTGTTGGATAAAGTGATGAGCGCCGCCGAGGCCGCCGCTTTGATTGAGGACGGCATGACCGTCGGCATGAGCGGCTTCACCCGCGCCGGCGAAGCCAAGGCCGTCCCCCATGCACTGGCCGAGCGGGCCAAGGTCACGCCGCTGAAGATCAGTCTGATGACCGGCGCGAGCCTGGGCAACGACCTCGACAAGCAACTGACCGAGGCCGGCGTGCTGTCGCGGCGCATGCCGTTCCAGGTCGACAGCACCCTGCGCAAGGCGATCAACGCCGGCGAGGTGATGTTCATCGACCAGCACCTGTCGGAAACCGTCGAGCAACTGCGCAACCAGCAGCTCAAGCTGCCGGACATCGCCGTGATCGAAGCCGTGGCCATCACCGAGCAGGGCCACATCGTGCCGACCACCTCTGTGGGCAACTCGGCGAGCTTTGCGATCTTCGCCAAGCAGGTGATCGTCGAGATCAACATGGCGCACAACGCCAACCTCGAAGGCCTGCATGACATCTATATCCCGACCTACCGTCCGACCCGCACGCCGATCCCCCTGGTGAAGGTCGATGACCGCATCGGCAGCACCGCCATCCCGATCCCTGCGGAGAAGATCGTCGGCATCGTCATCACCCAGCAGCCCGACTCGCCGTCCACCGTGCTGCCGCCGGATGCCGACACCAAGGCCATCGCCGACCACCTGATCGCGTTCTTCAAGCAGGAAGTCGACGCCGGGCGCATGACCGACAAGCTCGGTCCGCTGCAGGCCGGCATCGGCAGCATCGCCAACGCGGTGATGTGCGGACTGATCGACTCGCCGTTCCACGACCTGACCATGTACTCCGAAGTGCTGCAGGACTCGACCTTCGACCTGATCGACGCCGGCAAGCTGAGCTTCGCCTCGGGCAGTTCGATCACGCTGTCCGAACGCCGCAACAGCGATGTGTTCGGCAACCTGGAACGGTACAAGGACAAGCTGGTGCTGCGGCCCCAGGAGATCTCCAACCACCCCGAAGTGGTGCGGCGCCTGGGCATCATCGGCATCAACACGGCGCTGGAGTTCGACATCTACGGCAATGTCAACTCCACCCACGTCTGCGGCACCCGGATGATGAACGGCATCGGCGGCTCCGGCGACTTTGCGCGCAACGCCCACCTGGCGGTGTTCGTGACCAAGTCGATCGCCAAGGGCGGCGCGATCTCCAGCGTGGTGCCGATGGTCAGCCACGTCGACCACACCGAGCATGACGTCGACATCCTGGTCACCGAGATCGGCCTGGCCGACCTGCGCGGCCTGGCCCCGCGCGAGCGCGCCCGGGCGATCATCGACAACTGCGTGCACCCAGACTACCGCCAGGCCCTGAACGATTACTTCGCCGCCGCCTGCGCCATCGGCGGCCACACGCCGCACATCCTGCGGGATGCCCTGAGCTGGCACATGAACCTGGAAGAAACCGGGCGCATGCTGGCTGTGTAATTCACACAGATCCCCCGCTGACGCAAACACAGTTTTCGTCAGCGGGGGATTGCAAACACTTCACCTGACAAAAACTGTACTTCTGTACCGGTACTTTTCAGCTGTTTTCCCCGCACCTTTCTCTCCAAATGAGCAATAACGCACCAATCAGGTGCGGACAGGTACAGTTTGCTCAATTTTGACCCGTACACCCCCTATAAACAGTTAACTGGTCACTCACAATACAAGTGAACTGTATCTACAGAGACTGGGCAAACGAGAGGATCATGGGCACCAGTTAAACCACTACCTGATCCCGCCACAAGCGGAAGGATGACCACCATGGAACGTACACTCAGTTCCGAACTGTTCTTCGAAGACAAAGCTGTAAAATCCCAGGCTTCCATGCCTCTGCGCGTTCTCGCCAACCTGATGCTGTGGCAGCGCCGCATCTCCAGCCGCCACCAACTGGCCCGTCTGGATTCGCGTCTGCTGGCTGACGCCGGTATCAGCGAAGCACAACGCTACGAAGAGCTCAGCAAGCCGTTCTGGCGCTAAGCAGCGTCGCTGGCCCTGGTCGCAAGACCCACCGCCAGCACCCGAATTGAAACGACAAGGCCCGTCGCGGGAAACCGCGACGGGCCTTGTCGTTTGGGCGTGCCAGAATCTGCGGAACAGGTGCACCGCACAATGACAGGTACAGTTTTAAAATTACTCAAACTGAACCAGTACAATTTAGCCTCGGTGTGTCTGCTCCGTTCTCGGCGCCAGGCTCAACATGACCTTCTCTCCCGACGCCCAAGGAACAGGTCATGAATGAGTTACAGGACGTATCCAAAGAACAGGACCGGCCCTGCGCGCAACGTCCGTTCACGCGGCTGCTCAAAGGCCTGCTGCAAGGTCTGGAACGTGCCAGAACCCGGCGCCTGCTGGCCGGGCTCGATGGCCGGGATCTCGCCGACTTGGGCCTCAGCCACGCCGACCGGCTGAATGAAATGGATAAGCCGTTCTGGCGCTAGCACTCTGCCCACTGGGCGAATCCGGTGCGCAAGCCTAATATCCACGCAGAACGTGGCGAATGCTGTGCGATCGGCGTCTGACTCCCAGACACCGTGCCACCTCTCAATACGGTTTTATCCACAGGAGTTCTCCCATGTCCGCTCTTCGCCTGCTCAGCGCTGCCGCCCTGCTGGCCGTCGCCGCCAATGCCAGCGCCACCAGCTTCATCGTCACCACCGATGCAGTGGTCGGCGCACTCAAGTCCTCCTCCGACGCCACCTCCGACGTCACTTCGTCCTTCCGCGACGACAAGATCGTCCTGGCCGCCCGTGACGACGCCGCCAGCTTCGTGGCCAGCGAAGGCGACATCCGCGGCGTGAAGCTGGAAAGCGCCCTGGATCACATCCGCCATCAGGCACCGCAACTGAACGCCACCGACGCGCAGCTGGCCCAGGCCATCCTGACCCTCTGAAACCGTTGCGTCACGGGACACGCCAGCCGTGTCCCGATGTTTCGGCGCTGGCTCTGGCCCGGGCGTTGCGTTAGCCTTCAGGCTCTTCAACCGCAGCCGAGCCCCATGCGTTTTCTTGCCAATCTGCTTATCCCTTCCGTTCTGACGGCAGCCTGCTGGGCCACGCCGGCCAACGCCTTCGATGTGTCCACGCAGAGCACCGTGGTCAGCGTCTACGCCACCGGCATGGTGTCTTCCGCGCCGTTCGACCGTAAACTGCTGCTCGCCGCGCACGACGATGCCGCGGCCTTCGTTGCCAGTGACGGCGAACTGCGAGGCGCCCGGCTGGAATCCGCACTGCATTACCTGCGCAAATCCCGGCCCAAACTTCATGTCAGTGACCTTGAACTGGCACAGGCAATTCTCGTCCAATAGTCATCCATGCCCTTTCGGAGTCGTTCCATGCGTAGCCCGCTGATTGCTGCCGCCCTTGGCCTGCTGTTGTTGGCCGATATGGCCCAGGCGCACACCCTGGTAGCCACCAGTAACATCATTGTCCGCGCCTCCCAGCGCACCATCGATTTCACCTCCGACACCACCACGTCGATCCGCGATTCGAAGATCATCCGCGAAGCCCATGACGACGCCGCCAGCTTCGTCGCCAGCAACGGCGACATCCGTGGCGCGCACCTGGAAGCCGCACTCAATACCTTGCGCACCCGCGTTCCGGAAGCCCGTGACGCCAGCGACCAGGTGCTGGCCGAAGCCATCCTCGCACTGTGAAGTCACTCGGCACCTGGCTGCTGGCCGGGGCGCTGTTGCTGACCGGCCACAGCGCCCACGCCGGCCTGCAACTGCGGCTCAAGACCGACGGCCTGAGCCCCGCCCAGCAACAGGCCAGCCAGGCGCTGCTCGATGAAGCCATGCAGGCGCTTCCGCCCAGCTTTATAGAGCGGCTGGACCGGCGGATCGACGTCGGCTGGACCGACGACATGCCCGGCAACGCCTACGGCCAGGCCACGCTGGTGGCCGAACTGGACCTGAACCGCAAATTGCTGGCCGGCCTCACCGACGGCAGCGCCGCCAAGGAAAAGACCGGCCGCCCCCACGGCACCGTCCGCCAGGAACTGCTGGCCACGGTGCTGCACGAAATCACCCATATCTACGACCGCGCCCGGCTGTGGCCCGCCGCCGAACGCACGCTGATCCAGCGCTGCACCCGGCGCAACGACAGCAGCGGCCTGGTCGGCATCCCGGATGAATGCCGTGGTCAGAACGGCCGCCGCTTCACCTTGAGCGACGATCCCCGCCTGCTGGATCTCGCCGGCTGGCAGCAATACGTCGGCCGCCGCGGCGAACGCGAGCAGCACAACCGGCAGATCGCCCGCAGCCCGGATCTGTACGAAACCTCCAGCCCCAAGGAGTTCGTCGCGGTCAACATGGAGTACTTCCTTCTTGACCCGAGCTACGCCTGCCGCCGGCCCGCGCTGTATCGCTACTACAAGGAACACTTCGGCTGGGCGCCGCCCGCCAAGGACACGTGCGCCAAGACCTTCGCCTTCCTCAACGCCGGCAATGACTTCGCCAAGCAGCCGCTGGGCCAGGTCGACCCGGAACGGGTCTACGCCGTCGACTACCTGCTGGCCGAGGCCAACCAGAACTGGGTCAGCCGCTGGGGTCACAGCATGCTGCGCCTGGTGATCTGCGCCCCCGGCCGGCCGCGCGGCCCGGACTGCCGGTTGGACCTGGACCAGCACCTGGTGCTGTCGTACCGCGCCTTCGTCGGCGACGTGCAACTGTCGAGCTGGGACGGCCTGGTGGGCAAATACCCGTCGCGGCTGTTCGTGCTGCCGCTGGCCCAGGTGATCGACGAATACACCAAGACCGAACTGCGCAGCCTGGCCTCGGTGCCGCTGAACCTGTCGCGCAGCGAGATAGAAGACGTGGTCGAGCACGCTGCCGAGATGCACTGGAGCTACGACGGCAACTACTTCTTCCTGTCCAACAACTGCGCGGTGGAAAGCCTGAAACTGCTGCGCAGCGGCAGCAATAACGCACAGCTTGCCGGCCTGGACAGCATCATGCCCAACGGCCTGCTGGAGGTGCTCAAGGGACGCGGCCTGGCGGACACCCGGGTGCTCGACGATCCGAAGGAAGCCCTGCGCCTGGGCTATCGCTTCGACTCGTTCCGCGAGCGCTATCAGGCGATGTTCGATGTCTTGAAGAAACAGTTGCCGATCCCGCAGGCCACCGTCGAAGACTGGCTGTCGCTGTCCGCCGAAGAACGCCGGCCTTGGTTCGAGCGCGCTGACCTTCGCACCAGCGCCGCGTTGCTGCTGTTGGAACAGGCCAGTTTCCGCCGCCAGTTGCTGCTGGCCCAGGACGAGGTGAAGCAGCGCTACCTCGGTGCCCGGGAACTGGAGAACGGCGGCATGGAGAAGGCCAACGCCACCCTGCAGCAGATCCTCGCCAACAGCGGCTTCCTCAGCCGTCCGGCGGAGCTGCTCGACTCCCGCGGCTACGGCCTGCCGCAGCCGAGCGAGTTCAGCCGGCTGGAGGCCGAAAGCAGCCAGCGCCAGAAGCAGTTGCTGGCGCTGAGCGGCGACCTGGACAAGGAAGTGCGGGCCTTGCTGGAGCCCAAGCGCGCTGCGGAGATCGCGGCCAGCGAGGCCAATGTGAAGCAGATCGGCGAGCATCTGCGCAAACTGCACAAGGCAGCGGGCGGGTTGGAGTTGCCTTGACCGGCCTGCCGCATGGGCCGAACGAAAAAAGGGATCCGGAGCTTAGCCCCGGATCCCTTTTTACTGCCTGATCAGTCGATGGCGAGCGGCCCCTGCAACGGGAGCCTTGCCCTCAGCCGATGCGCGCCTTGCGCACGCCTTCGGCCAGCGAAGCGCACAAGCCCAGCACACCGTCGACCGCCTGCGCCGGCGTCTGCGCATTGGCGATGTGGTCGATCAGCGCCGAACCCACCACGACACCGTCGGCCAGGCGCGCGATGGACGCCGCCTGCTCCGGGGTGCGGATGCCGAAACCGATGCTGATCGGCAGGTCGGTGTGGCGACGCAGGCGCGCCACCGCTTCCTCGACATGCTCCAGCGTCGCGGCGCCGGCACCGGTCACACCGGCCACCGACACGTAGTAGACGAAGCCGGAGCTGCCGTTGAGCACCTTCGGCAGGCGCGCGTCGTCGGTGGTCGGGGTGGTCAGGCGGATGAAGTCCAGGCCTGCCGCTTGGGCCGGGTCGCACAGCTCGGCGTTGTGCTCCGGCGGTATGTCGACCACGATCAGGCCGTCGACGCCGGCCTCGTTGGCGTCGCTGATGAAGCGCTCGACGCCGTACTTGTGGATCGGGTTGTAGTAGCCCATCAGCACCAGCGGCGTGTCGCTGTTGCCCTGGCGGAACTCGCGCACCATCTGCAAGGTTTTCGCCAGGTTCTGCTTGGCGCCCAAGGCACGGATGTTGGCCAGCTGGATCGCCGGGCCGTCGGCCATCGGGTCGGTGAACGGCATGCCCAGCTCGATCACGTCGGCGCCGGCGGCCGGCAGGCCCTTGAGGATCGCCAGCGAAGTGTCGTAGTCCGGGTCGCCGGCGGTGACGAAGGTCACCAGTGCGGCGCGGTTTTCCTGCTTGAGGGCGGCAAAACGTGTTTGCAGGCGGCTCATCAGTGTTTCTCCTGCGTCGATTGTTCCATGTGGTGCATGACGGTCTGCATGTCCTTGTCGCCGCGGCCGGACAGGTTGATCACCATCAGGTGATCCTTCGGCAGCTTGGGCGCGCGCTTGAAGGCTTCGGCCAGGGCGTGGGAGCTTTCCAGGGCCGGGATGATCCCTTCCAGTCGGCAGCACTGGTGGAAGGCGGCCAGGGCTTCGTCGTCGGTCACCGAGGTGTACTGGACGCGGCCGATGTCATGCAGCCAGGCGTGTTCGGGGCCGATGCCGGGGTAGTCGAGGCCGGCGGAGATCGAATGGGCGTCGATGATCTGGCCGTCGTCGTCCTGCAGCAGGAAGGTGCGGTTGCCGTGCAGCACGCCCGGCACGCCGCCGTTCAGGCTGGCCGCATGCTTGCCGGTCTCGATGCCGTAGCCCGCGGCTTCGACACCGACGATCTCGACGCTCTTGTCGTCGAGGAACGGGTGGAACAGGCCCATGGCGTTGGAGCCGCCGCCGATGCACGCCACCAGGCTGTCCGGCAGACGGCCTTCCTGGGCTTGCAGCTGCTCGCGGGTTTCCTTGCCGATGACGGCCTGGAAGTCACGCACCATCGCCGGGTACGGGTGCGGGCCGGCCACGGTGCCGATCAGGTAGAAGGTGTTGTCGACGTTGGTCACCCAGTCGCGCAGCGCTTCGTTCATCGCGTCCTTCAGGGTGCCGGTGCCGGCGACCACCGGGATCACCTCGGCGCCCAGGAGCTTCATGCGGAACACGTTGGCCTGCTGGCGCTCGATGTCGGTGGTGCCCATGTAGATCACGCAGTCCAGGCCGAAGCGCGCGGCCACGGTGGCGGTGGCCACGCCGTGCATGCCGGCGCCGGTCTCGGCGATGATGCGTTTCTTGCCCATGCGCCGCGCCAGCAGGATCTGGCCGATGCAGTTGTTGATCTTGTGCGCGCCGGTGTGGTTCAGCTCTTCGCGCTTGAGGTAGATCTTGGCGCCGCCGCAGAACTCGGTCAGGCGCTCGGCGAAGTACAGCGGGCTAGGACGTCCGACGTAGTCGCGCTGGAAGTAGGCCAGTTCCTCCTTGAATGCCGGATCTTCCTTCGCCGCTTCATATTCGCGGGCCAGGTCGAGGATCAGCGGCATCAGGGTCTCGGCGACGTAACGGCCGCCGAACGCGCCGAACAGGCCGTTGTCGTCCGGGCCGCTGCGCAGGTTGGAGGTGTTCGAAGTCTGGGTCATGGATGACTCCCGGTGAATTCGCCTAAGGGACAATGGCGTTCACTCTACCCCTGACGATCCGGGCTGAAAACCGATAAGATCGCCGCAACCTGTCAGGAAAACTCACAAATAAAATGAGCCATGACCTCCCCCCGCTGAACGCCCTGCGCGCCTTCGAGGCCACCGCCCGGCTGAACAGTGTCAGCCAGGCCGCCGAGCAGCTTCACGTCACCCACGGCGCCGTCAGCCGCCAGCTCAAGGTGTTGGAAGAACACTTGGGCGTGAGCCTGTTCATCAAGGAAGGGCGCGGCCTGAAACTCACAGATGCCGGCGCCCGGCTGCGGGACGTCAGCGGCGAAGCGTTCGAGCGGCTGCGCAACGTGTGCGCCGAACTCAGCCAGAGCACCGCCGACGCCCCGTTCGTGCTCGGCTGCTCCGGCAGCCTGCTGGCACGCTGGTTCATTCCACGGCTGGGACGGCTGAACGCAGACTTGCCGGACCTGCGCCTGCACCTGTCGGCCGGCGAAGGCGACCTCGACCCCCGGCGGCCCGGCCTCGACGCCCTGCTGCTGTTCGCCGAACCGCCATGGCCGGCGGACATGCAAGTCTACGAGCTGGCCGCCGAGCGCATCGGCCCGGTCATGAGCCCGCTGTTCAGCGGCGCCGCCAGGCTGCACGGCGCACCGGCCGAGGCCCTGTTGAGCGAGCCGTTGCTGCACACCACCTCCCGTCCGCAAGCCTGGCCGGCCTGGGCACGGCAAAGCGGCCTCGACGCCAAGGCGCTGAAGCTGGGGCAGGGTTTCGAGCATCTGTATTACTTGCTGGAGGCGGCGGTCGCCGGCCTCGGCGTGGCCATCGCGCCGGAACCGCTGGTGACGGAAGACTTGAAGGCCGGGCGCCTGATCGCGCCGTGGGGCTTTTGCGAAACCCCGGCGCGACTGGCGCTATGGCTGCCCAAGCGCGCCGCCGACGGGCGCGCCCGGCAATTGGCGCAATGGCTGAAGAACGAATTGCGCCAGACCGATCACTCGCCGCGCTTGAACAGCAGGTAAGCGGCCAGCAGGCCCAACGCACCGACCGCCACGCCGGCGGTCGTCCAGGGATGTTCCTGCGCGTAGTCGCGGGTGGCGATCCCGGTTTCGCGGGTCTTGGTCTTGACCTCTTCATAGGCGTCGCTGAGCAGGCTGCGCGAATGCCGCAACGCACTTTCGGCATTGCCCTTGAGTGCCTTGAGGGTCTTGCGCGACTCGTCCGAAGCGTCGTCCTTCAGGCTTTCCAGCGACTTGAGCAGACTCTCGATCTCGGCTTCCATGCTTTGCAGCGAAGCTTTGCGTAACGAGGTGTTGGCCATGGTGGTTCTCCTGCATTGGTGAGAAACGGCGTGTGATGGTTGGGACTTCGCCCGTCCCGGAAAGTGCAGAAAATCTGAGCCGCCTCCCCCGCGGCATGCCGGAACCGACACGGCAAATCGCTGCTAGGCTCTATGGCACACTTCAAGGAGAGCGCCATGAGCGACCATCACACCTACAAGAAGATCGAGCTGGTCGGTTCGTCCACCAGCAGCATCGAAGACGCCATCAACAACGCGCTGGCCGAAGCCAGCAAGAGCGTCAAGTACATGGAATGGTTCGAAGTGACCGAGACCCGCGGCCACATCAGGGACGGCAAGGCCGCCCATTTTCAGGTGACCCTCAAGGTCGGGTTCCGGATTGCCAGCAGCTGAGTTTGGTCTACGCTTCTGAACTTGCGCGCTGGCCGAGTGCCATAGGAATGGCAAAGCGCTACAGGGCGAGCGCACCGGACGAACGCTCCGGTGCCGTCTCTTTCGATCCGACCAGGGAGTGCAACCGATGAAGAAGTTCATGTTGGCGGTAGGTTTGTTGAGCCTTGCGGGTGGCGCATTCGCTGCCGGCAAGTCGTGTGAGGAACTGAAGGCCGAGATCGCGGCCAAGCTGGATGCCAAGGGCGTTTCCGGCTATTCGCTGGAGATCGTGGACAAGGGGGCAGCGGCGGGCGGCAAGGTCGTCGGCAAATGCGAAGCCGGCGCCAAGGAAATCGTCTACAAGCGAGGCTGACGGCGCCTGAAAATCAAAAGCCGACGCAACGCGTCGGCTTTTTTGTGGCCATCGTTTCCAGCGAAACGGACTCAGCCCTTCATCACCTGCGCCAGCAGCTCATAGGAATGCAGCCGGTCAGCGTGCTCGTACAGGTCGCAGGTGAAGATCAGTTCATCGGCCTGGGTCTGTTCGATCAGCACCTCCAGCTTGGCGCGGATCTTCTGCGGACCGCCGACCATCGCCAAGCCGAGGAAGTCCCCCACCGCCTCGCGCTCATGGGGCAGCCACAGGCCGTCCATGGTCTTCACTGGCGGCCTTTGCACCAGGCTTTGCCCACGCATCAGCGCCAGGATCCGCTGGTACACCGAGGTGGCCAGGTAATCGGCCTGCTCGTCGGTGTCGGCCGCCACCAGCGGCACGCCCAGCATCACGTACGGCTTGTCGAGCACCGCCGACGGCTGGAAGTGGTTGCGGTAGACGCGGATCGCCTCGTGCATGTAGCGCGGGGCGAAGTGTGAGGCGAAGGCGTAGGGCAGGCCCCGCTGGCCCGCCAGTTGCGCACTGAACAGGCTGGAGCCCAGCAGCCACACCGGCACCTGGGTGCCGGTGCCCGGCATCGCGATCACCCGTTGGTCCGGGGTGCGCGGGCCGAGGTAGCGCACCAGTTCGGCGACGTCCTCGGGAAAATCGTCGGCGCTGCCGGAACGCTCACGGCGCAACGCCCGGGCGGTCATCTGGTCGGAGCCGGGCGCACGGCCCAGGCCCAGGTCGATCCGGCCCGGATACAGGCTCTCCAGGGTGCCGAACTGTTCGGCGATCACCAGCGGCGCATGGTTGGGCAGCATCACCCCGCCGGAGCCGACGCGGATGCTCGACGTGCCGCCCGCCAGGTAGGCCAGCAACACCGAGGTGGCGGAACTGGCGATGCCGTCCATGTTGTGGTGCTCGGCGACCCAGAACCGGGTGTAGCCGAACTTCTCCACGTGCCGGGCCAGATCCAGCGAGTTGCGCAGCGACTGGCCGGGGCTGCCGTTCTCGCGCACCGGCACCAGATCGAGGGTGGAAAACTTTACGTCGGACAGTTGCTTCATAAAGTGCTTCTCCGGGTGAGGGTGCAGGTTCATCCATGCGAACGCCGACCTGCCCCGTTCATAGGCGTGTCCTGTGCAATGAGGGCATATACCCGAGTTTCAATAGCCGATTGGAAAATTCCTACTAAAAAAGTCAACGATTCTCATGGGGCAGAGGTTTGAGCCGGGTCAGAACCTGCCCGGCCAAACGGTGGTCGAATGGTTGACCGCAGCCTTCGCGCATCTTCGTGCGCGCTGCGTCGAGGGAGCTTCAACCATGAAACGTTTTGCTGTGGCGGTGTTCGGTCTGACCCTGGCCAGTGCGGTGCTGGCGGCCCCGAAACCCTGCGAGGAACTCAAGGCCGAGATCGAAGCCAAGATCCAGGCCCAGGGCGTGACCTCCTACACCCTGGAGATTGTCGCCAACGAGGAAGTCCACGATCAGAACATGGTCGTCGGCTCGTGCGAAAACGGCACGAAGAAGATCATCTACCAGAAGAACGACCGCTGATCCGGGCTAGATGATGCAGTTGACCTCACGGTCCTCGGCGACGATTTCCCGCTTGGCGTTGTACAGCCGGGCGCTCGGCGTGAAAGCCAGGGAGCGGCCTTCGAGCAGGTAGCGCTGGCCCGCCTCGAAATGGTCGTAGCGGATAGTCAGGTAGCACAGGCGCTCGACGGGCCCGGTCATCAGGCTGCCGCCGCCGCCGAACACTTCAAAGTCGAAGCGCACCCGCAGTTCGTGGCTGCCGGGTGTGACCTGAAAGAAGCGCCCGTCCCTCAGGCGCTGGTTGTCGAGCCGCTCGGCCATCAACAACTTGCCGCCAGGGGTGGGCGTCGAGAAGTCGACCCAGGCCATCGCGGGATCGACCGGCGGCATCGGCGTCTGGCAACCGGCGATCAGGCCGGCCGCCAGCAACAGCATCAACGTGCGCATGATGAATGTCCGTGGATTCGGGCACCCAGCATAACGCCGATCAGGTGCGCTGACAGCCCGCCGGCTTGGCCTGCCCCACCACCTTGCGCTGCTGATCGTACAGTTTGGCCCATGGCCGGAAACCGATGTTGCCGGCCTGCAACTGATAGCGCTCGCCGGCGTTGAAGTCCTTGAAGGTCAGGCTCAACCGGCAATCGCGCCACAGCGGCTCGGCATCCGGGCCGATGTTGGTCGCCTCCACCGGGAACTGGTAACGCACCTTCAGCTCATGGCTGCCGGGCTGCACTTCGAAATATCGTTTGTCGACCGCCGCCCTGGCATCGACCTCCAGAGCCTGCAGCGCCGTGTCCTGCTGGCGGGACTCCAGGTCGATCCAGGCTTGCGAAGGGTCAGGGGCGGGCATTCCGAATCCGGCACAGCCGGTCAGCGTCAGCAGGCCGGCGGTCAGCATCAACTTGCGCATGGCGAAGCTCCTATGGGCGGGATAGTCTTGCGGGCAGACTGTCCGGGGGTTTCTTATTTTGTTCAGGCCGCTACCCAGCCTTGGGTTACTTGATCGCGTTTTGCGGATTTTGTTTCCGGGTGTTTTGCTTTTGCTGCTCAACGGTTGCGCAAGCCTCAGTTACTACAGCCAGTTGGCCGGCGGTCAGCTGCAACTGCTGCGGGCCCGGGAACCGGTCGCCGAGGTGATCGCCGACCCCGCCCGCGACCCCAAACTGCGCGCGCACCTGGCCGAGTCGCAGAAGGCCCGGGACTTCGCCAGCCGTCACCTGCACCTGCCGGACAACCAGAGCTACCGGCTCTACGCCGACATCGGCCGGCCGTTCGTGGTGTGGAACGTGTTCGCCACCCCGGAGTTCTCCTTGAGCCCGCAAAACCATTGCTTCCCCATCGCCGGCTGCGTGGCCTACCGCGGCTACTACAGCCAGGGCGCGGCCCGGGGCGAAGCGGCGATCCAGCGCCTCAAGGGCATGGACGTGTCGATCGGCGGTGTCGAGGCCTATTCGACCCTGGGCTGGTTCAACGACCCGATCCTCAATTCGATGACGGGCTGGGGCGACGAGCGCCTGGCCACGCTGATCTTTCACGAACTGGCCCATCAGCGCTTCTATGTGCAGGACGACACCGAGTTCAACGAGTCCTTCGCCACGTTCGTCGAGCAGGAAGGCACGCGGCAATGGCGGGCGTTCCGCGGGCTGGCGCCGGACAACGGCTCGCGCCTGCAGCAGCGCGACCAGTTCATCGGCCTGATCCTCGACACCCGTGCCCGTCTGGAAGCGCTCTACGCACAACCGCTGGCGGCCGAGGTCATGCGCCAGCGCAAGGCCGAGGCGTTCGAACGGTTTCGCCGGGACTACCGGGCCCTGCGTGACCGGCAGTGGGCCGGGGACAAACGCTACGATGCGTGGGTGAACGCGCCGCTGAACAATGCTCGCCTGTTGCCGTTCGGGCTGTATGACCAGTGGGTGCCGGCGTTTGCGGCGCTGTTCGGGCAGGTGGGTGGGGATTGGGTGAGGTTCTACGCCGAGGTCGAGAAGTTAGGCAAATTGGGCGCAGTTGAGCGCAAGTCGGCGCTCAAGGCCTTGGCGAACCCTGAACCAGCCGGCTGAACCGACCGGCTGGTTCCCACAGAAACGCCTCAACACGTGTGGGAGCCAGCCTGCTGGCGATGGCTGCCCGATCAGCGCCGCAGGAACGCCTGATGCAGCTCGTCCAGCGTCTCGAAGTGATAGGCCGGTGCCTCGGCGCTCAGCTCCTCATGGCTGCCGAACCCATAGCCCACCGCCGCCGCGTCCAGCCCGTTGCGGCGTGCGCCGATCAGGTCGTGCTTGCGGTCGCCGATCATCAGTGTGTCGGCCGGATCCAGTCCTTCCTCGGCGATCAAATGGGCAATCAGCTCGACCTTGTCGGTGCGGGTGCCGTCCAGTTCGCTGCCGTAGATCACCTTGAAGTGCCGGGCGAAATCGAAATGACGGGCGATCTCCCGGGCGAACACCCAGGGTTTGGAGGTCGCGATGTACAGCTGCCGGCCCTGGCCACCGAGGGTTTCCAGCAACGGCATGACACCGTCGAACACCCGGTTTTCGTAGAGACCGGTGACCTTGAAGCGCTCACGGTAGAAATTCACCGCCTCCCACGCCTTGGCCTCGTCGAAGCCATAGAACTGCATGAACGCCTGCAGCAGCGGCGGGCCGATGAAGTGTTCCAGCTTGCTCAGGTCCGGCTCGTCGATGCCGAGCTTGGCCAAGGCGAACTGGATGGAGCGGGTGATACCCTCGCGCGGGTCGGTCAGGGTGCCGTCGAGGTCGAACAGTACGGTCTGGTAATGCATGAAAATTCCTGGGCTTGTGCGGGACGGTTCAGATCTGGTCGTAGCCTTCGGCCAGGTGCAGATCCTTGAGCTTCACGTAGTTCGCCGCGCTGTAGGTGAAAAAGGCGCGTTCCTTGTCGGTCAGCGGCCGGGCCTGCTTCACCGGGCTGCCCACGTACAGGAAGCCGCTTTCCAGGCGCTTGCCCGGCGGCACCAGGCTGCCGGCGCCGACGATCACGTCGTCCTCGACCACCGCGCCGTCCATGACGATGCTGCCCATGCCGATCAGCACCCGGCTGCCCACCGTGCAGCCGTGCAGCATGACTTTGTGGGCGACGGTCACGTCGTCGCCGATCAGGCACGGGAAACCGTCCGGGTTGAAGGGGCCGGCGTGGGTGATGTGCAGCACGCAGCCGTCCTGGATGCTGGTGCGCGCACCGATGCGGATGCGGTGCATGTCGCCGCGGATCACGGTCAGCGGCCATACGGAGCTGTCTTCGCCGATTTCGACGTCGCCGATCACCACCGCGGAGCCGTCGACAAAGGCGCCTTTGCCAAGGCGCGGGGTGTGGTTCTGGTACTTGCGAAGGGACACGATAAGTTCTCTCTCTGTCGCCGATAGCTGCGGTCGCTGCCGATTGTAATTAAGATGGGCCCACGATTCTAAATGCCTGTTCCCTTCTGCCAAGGTGCCAACCGTGAGCGTGAACAACCCACTTCTGCAGCCCTACGACCTGCCGCCGTTCTCCGCGATCCGTGCCGAACACGTGCAGCCCGCCATCGAAACCATCCTGGCCGACAACCGCGCCGCCATCGCCGAGATCCTCAAGGCCCAGGGCACGAACCCGACCTGGGCCGGCCTGGTGCTGGCGATGGACGAACTCAACGACCGCCTCGGCGCCGCCTGGAGCCCGGTCAGCCACCTCAACGCCGTGTGCAACAGCGCCGAACTGCGCGAAGCCTACGAGGCCTGCCTGCCGGCCCTGAGCGCCTACTCCACCGAGATGGGCCAGAACCGCGAGCTGTTCCAGGCGTACGAAGCGCTGGCCAACAGCCCGGAAGCCGCCGGCTTCGACGTGGGCCAGAAAACCATCCTTGAGCACGCCCTGCGCGACTTCCGCCTGTCGGGCATCGACCTGCCGGAAGCCGAGCAGAAGCGCTACGCCGAAGTGCAGAGCAAACTGTCGGAGCTGGGCAGCCGCTTCTCCAACCAGTTGCTCGACGCCACCCAGGCCTGGACCAAGCACCTCACCGACGAGGCCGCCCTCGCCGGCCTGACCGACTCGGCCAAGGCGCAGATGGCCGCCGCCGCCCAGGCCAAGGGGCTGGACGGCTGGCTGATCACCCTGGAGTTCCCCAGCTACTACGCAGTGATGACCTACGCCCAGGACCGCGCGCTGCGCGAGGAAGTCTACGCCGCCTACTGCACCCGCGCCTCGGACCAAGGCCCGAACGCCGGCCAGAACGACAACGGTCCGGTGATGGACCAGATCCTCGACCTGCGCCAGGAACTGGCCAAGCTCCTGGGTTTCGCCAGCTTCTCCGAGCTGAGCCTGGCCACCAAGATGGCCGAGTCCAGCGACCAGGTGTTGAGCTTCTTGCGCGATCTGGCCAAGCGCAGCAAGCCGTTCGCCGCCCAGGACCTGCAGCAGCTCAAGGCCTACGCCGCCGAGCAGGGCTGCGCGGACCTGCAGAGCTGGGACAGCGGCTTCTACGGCGAAAAGCTGCGTGAACAACGCTACAGCGTGGCCCAGGAAACCCTGCGCGCCTACTTCCCGATCGACAAGGTGCTCAGCGGCCTGTTCGCCATCGTCCAGCGCCTGTACGGCATCGAGATCGCCGAGCTCAAAGGCTTCGACGCCTGGCATCCGGACGTGCGCCTGTTCGAGATCAAGGAAAACGGCCAGCACGTGGGTCGCTTCTTCTTTGACCTGTACGCCCGCGCCAACAAGCGCGGCGGCGCCTGGATGGACGGCGCCCGCGACCGTCGCCGCACCGTCGAAGGCGTGCTGCAGAGCCCGGTGGCCAACCTGGTATGCAACTTCACCCCGGCCGACAGCGGCAAGCCGGCGCTGCTGACCCACGATGAAGTCACCACCCTGTTCCACGAATTCGGCCATGGCCTGCACCACCTGCTGACCCGCGTCGACCATGCCGGCGTGTCCGGCATCAACGGCGTGGCGTGGGATGCGGTCGAACTGCCGAGCCAGTTCATGGAGAACTGGTGCTGGGAGCCGGAAGGCCTGGCGCTGATCTCCGGCCACTACGAAACCGGCGAACCGCTGCCCCAGGACCTGCTGGAGAAAATGCTCGCGGCGAAGAACTTCCAGTCCGGCCTGATGATGGTGCGCCAACTGGAGTTCTCGCTGTTCGACTTCGAGCTGCACGCCACCCATGGCGACGGCCGCAGCGTGCTGCAAGTGCTCGAAGGCGTGCGCGACGAGGTCTCGGTGATGCGTCCGCCGGCCTACAACCGCTTCCCCAACAGCTTCGCCCACATCTTCGCCGGCGGTTATGCGGCCGGCTACTACAGCTACAAGTGGGCGGAAGTGCTGTCGGCGGATGCGTTCTCCAAGTTCGAAGAGGACGGCGTGCTCAACGCCGACACCGGCCGCGCCTTCCGCGAAGCCATCCTGGCCCGCGGTGGCTCGCAGGAGCCGATGGTGCTGTTCGTCGACTTCCGTGGCCGTGAGCCGTCGATTGACGCACTCTTGCGTCACAGCGGCCTGAGCGAGGACGCGGCAGCATGAGCGAGGCACCTGTGAAGACGAAGAAACGCTTTATCGCCGGAGCGGTCTGCCCGGCGTGCAGCGAGCCGGACAAGCTGATGATGTGGAGCGAGGACGACATTCCCCATCGCGAATGCGTGGCCTGCGGTTACGCGGACACGCTCAACGAGCAAGGCCTGTCGGTTCCGAAGGAGCTGGGCACGCGGGTCAACACCGTCGCGCTCAAGCCTGCGCCGGACAAGAGCGTGCAGGCGGTGCAGTTCTTCCCGAATCCGAAGCTGAAGAAAAAGTCAGACGACTGACCTGCCGTCAGCCCCGGACAGGGAGCCTCTGCGGCGAGGGCGCCAGTGCCTCGCCGCAGAAGGTCCGGTTCACTTGAGGTTGACGCTCTGGAACCAGCTCTTCATCGAGCACGTGGCGAAGGGGCTGGTACTGCAGTCGCCATTGGCCAGCGCCGTACGCAACTTGTCGACATCGGCCTGCATCACGTAGCGGACGCCGTCCTTGAAGTGCCCGCTTTCGCCGAACCCGCCCTGAGTCATCTCATTCAGCGCATCTTCCTTGCTCCAGCCCTGCACCACGATCCGGTACATCGCCGCCATCAGGCCGGTGCGGTCGGAGCCGTGCTTGCAGTGCATCAGCACCGGGCCCTCGGCCTCGGCGGTCTGGATCGCACGCAACGTCTTGAGCACATCACTGTCATCCACGTGATTGGTGCGGTAAGGCAACTGCACAAGGTTCACGCCAGGGGACTTCAGCCAGCCCGAATCGGACTCCGGCAAGAAGTTGATGACCGTGGCCACCTTCAGGTTCTTCAGCAGCGGCACGGCGCCGCCGTCCGGCAATGCGCTGCGGTAGAGGGTCGGCGACATCTGGAACAGGTTGTATTGCACCTCCACCGGCTGCGCCCATTCGGCAGGACGGGCCACCGGGGCCTCGGCGGCCTGAACCGGCACCCAGTGCAACACGACGGCAAGCGATAGACACACGGCGGGGAGGAAACGCAATCGGGACATGCTCGGTGGACCGTAGGGATTCATGATTGAAGGGCCTCGCAGCTTCAGGGTTCGGCAGTCAAATCCCTGTGAGGCGCTTGTCAAAGAATCGTGAACCGACCGGTGCCCTTCGTCGCAATCACGGTTTTTTTCAGATGAATCGATTCATCTCGATGCTTAGCCTGCTACCATTTGTCACATGATGTTGCAGACGCGTTCCCCTTCTCCTGGCCGTTCCGGCCACGTCGCAGCCAAACAACCTTAAGCCACCCGCAGAGGCGGCTGACAACCATCAATGCCTGATGAGGTGCACCCCCATGTCTGATGAAAGTCGAGACAACCCGCGGCGTGAGTTCTTGCGCAAGTCCCTGACCCTGATTCCCGTCGTCACCCTGGCCGGCAGCGGTCTGGGCAGCAGCGTGCTGCAGGCCGCCCCTGAAGCCGCGCCTGCTGCGCCTGCCGCAAAATCGGCTGCGGCCCAGACGGGCGAGTATCAGCCAAGCTATTTCACCGCGGAAGAGTGGGCGTTCATCAACGCCGCCGTCGCGCAGTTGATCCCCAACGACGCCCAAGGCCCCGGCGCCCTCGAAGCCGGCGTGCCGGAATACATCGACCGTCAGATGAACACGCCTTACGCCGCCGGCGCCCTGTGGTACATGCAAGGCCCGTTCAACGCCGACGCCGCGCCGGAAATGGGCTGGCAGAGCAAACTGGTGCCCAAAGAGATCTATCGCCTGGGCATCGCCGCTGCGGATCAGTGGGCAAAATCCCTCAACGGCAAAACATTTGCCGAGCAAGACAGCGCTACCCGAGACGAATTGCTCAAGCAGCTCGAAGCCGGTAAGCCGCAGTTCGACGCCGTCCCGGCCAAGGTTTTCTTCGGCTTGCTGCTGCAGAACACCAAGGAAGGGTTCTTCTGCGACCCGATCCACGGCGGCAATAAAGGCATGGTCGGCTGGACCCTGATCGGCTTCCCCGGCGCCCGCGCCGACTTCATGGACTGGGTGGAGCGCAACGAGGCGTACCCCTTCCCGGCCGTTTCGATCCGCGGCGAGAGGGCGTGAACATGGCAACGGTAATGAAAAAAGTAGATGCGGTGATCGTCGGCTTCGGCTGGACCGGCGCAATCATGGCCAAGGAGCTGACCGAGGCTGGCCTCAACGTGCTGGCGCTGGAGCGCGGGCCGATGCAGGACACCTACCCTGACGGCAACTATCCCCAGGTGATCGACGAACTCACCTACAGCGTGCGGAAAAAACTCTTCCAGGACGTTTCCAAGGAAACCGTCACCATCCGCCACAGCGTCAACGACATCGCCCTGCCGAACCGCCAATTGGGCGCGTTCCTGCCGGGCAACGGCGTGGGCGGTGCGGGCCTGCACTGGTCGGGCGTGCACTTTCGCGTCGATCCGATCGAGCTGCGCATGCGCAGCCACTACGAAGAGCGCTACGGCAAGCACTTCATCCCCAAGGACATGACCATCCAGGACTTCGGCGTCAGCTATGAAGAGCTGGAGCCGTTCTTCGACTTCGCCGAAAAGGTCTTCGGCACCTCCGGCCAAGCCTGGACGGTGAAGGGACAACTGGTGGGCCAGGGCAAGGGCGGCAACCCCTATGCGCCGGATCGTTCGAACCCGTTCCCGCTGGAATCGCAGAAAAACACCGTTTCCGCACAGCTGTTCGGCAAAGCGGCCACGGAGGTCGGCTACAAGCCCTACAACCTGCCTTCCGCCAATACCTCGGGACCTTACACCAACCCCTACGGTGCACAGATGGGCCCGTGCAACTTCTGCGGATTCTGCAGCGGCTACGTCTGCTACATGTACTCCAAAGCCTCGCCGAACGTGAACATCCTGCCGGCGCTCAAGCCTTTGCCGAATTTCGAGCTGCGGCCCAACGCCCATGTGCTTCGGGTCAACCTCGACAGCAGCAAGACCAAGGCCACCGGCGTCACCTACGTCGACGGCCAGGGCCGGGAGATCGAGCAGCCGGCGGATCTGGTGATCCTCGGCGCGTTCCAGCTGCACAACGTGCGGCTGATGCTGCTGTCCGGCATCGGCAAACCGTATGACCCGGTCAGCGGCGAAGGTGTGGTCGGACGCAACTTCGCCTACCAGAACATGGCCACGATCAAGGCGTTCTTCGACAAGGACACCCACACCAACAACTTCATCGGCGCCGGCGGCAACGGGGTCGCGGTGGACGACTTCAACGCCGACAACTTCGACCACGGCCCCCACGGTTTCGTCGGCGGCTCGCCGATGTGGGTCAACCAGGCCGGCAGCCGGCCGATCGCCGGCACCTCCAACCCGCCGGGCACGCCCGCCTGGGGCAGCGCCTGGAAACGCGCCACCGCCGACTACTACACCCATCAGGTGTCGATGGACGCCCACGGCGCGCATCAGTCCTACCGGGGCAACTACCTCGATCTGGATCCGGTGTACCGCGATGCCTACGGCCTGCCGCTGCTGCGGATGACCTTCGACTGGCAGGAAAACGACATCAAGATGAACCGCTTCATGGTCGAGAAGATGGGCAAGATCGCCGAAGCCATGGGCCCCAAGGCCATCAACGTGATCAGCAAGAAGGTCGGCGAGCACTTCAACACCGCGTCCTACCAGACCACCCACCTCAACGGCGGCGCGATCATGGGCACCGATCCGAAGACCAGCGCCCTGAACCGCTACCTGCAGAGCTGGGACGTGCACAACGTGTTCGTCCCTGGCGCCTCGGCATTCCCGCAAGGTCTGGGCTACAACCCGACCGGGCTGGTCGCCGCCCTGACCTACTGGTCGGCGAAGGCGATCCGCGAGCAGTACCTGAAAAACCCCGGCCCGCTGGTCCAGGCTTAAGGAGCGATGACCATGAAGACTTTCGTTATCGCGACCCTGGCGTTGCTCGGCAGCGCCTCCCTGTACGGCGCCGACGTCGATCAATCCTTGATCAGACAAGGTGAATACCTGGCCCGCGCAGGCGACTGCGTGGCCTGCCACACCGCCAAGGACGGCAAACCGTTCGCCGGCGGCCTGCCGATGGAAACCCCGATCGGCACGATCTACTCGACCAACATCACCCCGGACAAGCGCGGCATCGGTGGTTACAGCTTCGAGGACTTCGACCGGGCCGTGCGCCATGGCGTGGCCAGCAACGGCAGCACGCTGTACCCGGCGATGCCCTATCCGTCCTACGCCCGCGTCAACGAAACCGACATGAAGGCGCTGTACGCGTTCTTCATGCACGGCGTCGAGCCGGTGGCCCAGGAGAACAAGGCCAGCGACATTCCCTGGCCGTTGAGCATGCGCTGGCCGCTGACGGGCTGGCGCTGGCTGTTTGCGCCGAAGGTCGAGGACTACAAAGCTACCTCGGACGATGCCGTCATTAGCCGTGGGGCTTATCTGGTGGAAGGCCTCGGACATTGCGGCGCTTGTCATACGCCACGGGCCCTGACCATGCAGGAAAAGGCCCTGAGCGCAGGCGAAGGCAGCACGTTCCTGTCAGACAGCGCACCGTTGGAAGGCTGGATCGCCAAGAACCTGCGCGGCGACCACAAGGACGGCCTCGGCGGCTGGAGCGAAGAGCAACTGGTGCAGTTCCTGAAGACCGGGCGCAGCGACCGCAGCGCGGTGTTCGGCGGCATGAGCGACGTGGTCACCCACAGCATGCAGTACATGACTGACGCCGACCTGACCGCGATCGCCCGCTACCTGAAATCGCTGCCGGCCAAGGATCCCGCCGACCGCCCGCACCAATACGACGAAACGGCCGCCAAGGCCCTGTGGAACGGCGACGACAGCCAGCGCGGCGCAGCGGTGTACATCGACAACTGCGCGGCCTGCCACCGCACCGACGGCCACGGCTACACCCGCGTGTTCCCGGCGCTGGCGGGCAATCCGGTGCTGCAATCGGAAGACCCGACCTCGCTGATCCACATCGTGCTCCAGGGCGGCACGCTGCCGGCGACCCACGCGGCGCCGTCGGCCATCACCATGCCGGGGTTCGGCTGGCGGCTGTCGGACCAGGAAGTGGCGGACGTGGTGAGCTTCATCCGCGGCAGTTGGGGCAACAAGGGGGCGCCGGTCAGCGCAGATGAGGTCAAACACTTGCGTGCCGAACAGATGAAGACGGCATCGACGCAAGAGCCTGCCCACTGACACACCGCAACATAAAAAAGGCCCTCCCCGCAGCAATACGGGCAGGGCCTTTTTTATTGCACGCCGCAAGTTTCGCGGCATGCTAAACCTCAAGGCGTTTTGATACTGACATAAGCCTTGACCAACGCCAGCAACTTGGCCTTATCGTCTGCATCGATATCACCGTCGCCATCGATGTCTTTTTCGTTGCGAACAGTGAACGTCTTGCCGCCGTCGTAGGAAGCGGCGATGAGTGTGCGGGAATCGACCAGGGAGTCCGTCGACACAGCGTTCTCAGCATCCCAGCCGGACTCCTTCAGCGCGAATTGCAGGGATACCAGCACTTCCTTGGGATTGACCGGAGTGGGGCCGAGTTTCTGCAAAAAGATGCCACGAGGATTGAGGTAAGACATGGTTAATTCCTTTTATTTAAATCATCCGAGTTACAACGCAGGCAATCCTAACGCCATAGCAACTAACGAAACTACGCTGAATATATAACCTCACGTTTCTCTCAACTAACGATCCCGATACCGACGCGTTGCGGAGTCAGAACCCGCAGGGGCCGAGCGGCAGAATCGCCGAACGGCACTGGCCGTTTGCGAAGACCAAGGATACTGTATGCACATACAGCACACAGGACACCTCCGATGCACACGCCCTTGCCTCCCCGCGGCCGCGGCACCGCCGCCAACCCGCACAACCGCTTCGCGCCGAGCCGCTCGGTGGCCGAGGACGACGGCTGGCATCAGGAAGTGCCGCAGACCCAAGGCACCGAGGTGCGGATCGAGACGGCGAAAACCATCATCACCCGCAACACCTCACCGGACCTGCCCTTCGACCGCTCGGTCAACCCGTACCGCGGTTGCGAGCACGGCTGCATCTATTGCTACGCCCGGCCCAGTCACGCCTACTGGGACCTGTCGCCGGGGCTGGATTTCGAAACCAAACTGATCGCCAAGACCAACGCCGCCCAGGTGCTGGAAGAGCAGCTGGGCAAGCGCGGCTACCAGTGTGCGCCGATCAACCTGGGTTCCAACACCGATCCTTATCAGCCCATCGAACGGGAGCACAGGATCACCCGGCAGATCCTCGAAGTGCTGCTGCGCCACCGGCATCCGGTGACCATCGTCACCAAGGGTTCGCTGATCCTGCGCGACCTCGACCTGCTCACCGAACTGGCGCAACAGAGGCTGGTGGCGGTGATGATCAGCCTCACCACCCTGGACGACGAGCTCAAGCGCATCCTCGAGCCCCGCGCCGCCGCGCCCAAGGCCCGGCTGCGGGCGATCCGGGTGATGCGCGAAGCGGGCATCCCGGTGGGCGTGCTGTGCTCGCCGATGATTCCGATGATCAACGACAGCGAGATCGAAAGCCTGCTCACCGAGGCCCACGCGGCCGGCGCCCAGAGCGCGGCGTACATGATGCTGCGCCTGCCGCTGGAGGTGGCGCCGCTGTTCGAGGAGTGGCTCCAGGCGCATTACCCGCAGCGGGCGACCCATGTGCTGAGCCTGATCCGCCAGAGCCGCGGCGGCGAGCTGTACGACAGCCGCTTCGGCGCCCGGATGCGGGGCGAAGGGCCGTTCGCCGACCTGCTGGCCCAGCGGTTCGCCAAGGCGCTGAAGCGTCTGGGGCTCGACCGTCGGGAAGGCTTCGGCCTCGATTGCTCGGCCTTTTGTCCGCCGGGTCGCCAGATGTCGCTGATTTAGCGACAATTGCCCCAAGGTTGAGTGACGGAACCGCTCGACCGGTTGCGCCGGTCACGTTTTTTGTGACCTGGAACACAGGTTCCAGAGCCTTTGATTCAGTTTGAGTTAAGTTTCGGCGGTTACCTTGTTCATCGAGTGACTGACGGGTCAGGATCGGCCCGGATGTTTGAACAGCCACTGGCTTCACACCGGAATACACGGGAATGACTCCCCGAATCCGCCAAAGAGGATGAATCATGAGTGACAAGGATAAACAGCCGTTGGCTGCGTCGGCGCCGGCCCCTGAGGCGGAAACCGCCGATGCAGCGCTGAAGCACATCGTCGACGGCTTTTTGCATTTTCATCATGAGGTCTTTCCGCAGCAGGAAGAACTCTTCAAGAAACTCGCCACGGCCCAGTCGCCACGGGCGATGTTCATCACCTGCGCCGACTCGCGCATCGTCCCCGAACTGATCACCCAGAGCTCCCCCGGCGATCTGTTCGTGACCCGCAACGTCGGCAACGTCGTACCGCCCTACGGCCAGATGAACGGTGGCGTGTCCACCGCCATCGAATACGCCGTGCTCGCCCTGGGCGTGCAGCACATCATCATCTGCGGCCACTCCGACTGCGGCGCCATGCGTGCGGTGCTCAACCCGGACAGCCTGGAGAAGATGCCGACGGTCAAGGCCTGGCTGCGCCACGCCGAAGTCGCGAAAACCATGGTGCAGGACAACTGCAACTGCGCCAACGAAAAAGAAAGCATGCCGATCCTCACCGAGGAAAACGTCATCGCCCAACTGCAGCACTTGCGTACCCATCCCTCGGTAGCCTCGCGCATGGCGAACGGTCATCTGTTCATCCATGGCTGGGTCTACAACATCGAAACCAGCGAAATCAAAGCGTACGACGCGGACCAGGGCTGCTTCCTGCCGCTGGACGGCAGCCATCCGATCCCGGTGGCGACGCCAAAAGCGCGCTTCTAGATCCTCCTAAAAATCTCTGTGGTTTGACGCCGGCCGCTGTTTCAGCGGTCCGGCCTCGCCACGCCTGAAGAAAAGTCCGGGAGAATCCCTATGCGTGCCGCTCAATTGAAAGCTGTTCTGCCACGGGAGCTGTTGGCTTCGGTGGTTGTGTTCCTGGTCGCCCTGCCGCTGTGCATGGGCATCGCCATCGCGTCCGGCCTGCCGCCGGCCAAGGGCCTGATCACCGGAATCATCGGTGGGCTGGTGGTGGGTTGGCTGGCCGGCTCGCCGCTGCAGGTCAGCGGGCCGGCGGCGGGTCTTGCGGTGCTGGTGTTCGAGCTGGTGCGCCAGCACGGTGTCGAGATGCTCGGGCCGATCCTGCTGCTGGCCGGGCTGCTGCAGCTGGCGGCCGGGCGCCTGAAGCTCGGCTGCTGGTTCCGGGTCACCGCGCCGGCGGTGGTGTACGGCATGCTCGCCGGGATCGGCGTGCTGATCATCCTGTCCCAGGTGCATGTGATGCTCGACGCCGCGCCGAAACCCTCCGGCCTGGACAACCTCACCGCGTTCCCCGGCGCCGTGGCCCAGGCCCTGCCGTCGTTCGGCTGGCAGGCCGGGCTGCTGGGGCTGGGAACCATCGCGGTGATGTGGCTGTGGGAGAAATTCCGCCCGCATTCGCTGCGCTTCGTGCCCGGCGCGCTGCTGGGCGTCGGCCTGGCCACGGGCGCCAGTCTGTTGCTGGCACTGCCGGTCAAACGGGTCGAGGTGCCGGACAACCTGGCAGAGGCCATCGACTGGCTCAAGCCGGCGGACCTGCTCAACCTCGCCGACCCTGCCTTGCTGGTCGCAGCGTTCGCCGTGGCCTTCATCGCCAGCGCCGAGACCCTGCTGTCCGCTGCGGCGGTGGACCGCATGCACAGCGGCCCGCGCTCGGACTTCGACCGCGAACTGTCGGCTCAAGGGGTGGGCAACATGCTCTGCGGCCTGGTCGGCGCGTTGCCGATGACCGGGGTGATCGTGCGCAGTTCGGCCAACGTCCAGGCGGGTGCCACCACACGCTATTCGACAATCTTCCACGGCCTGTGGCTGCTGGCGTTCGTGCTGTTGCTGTCGAGCCTGCTGCAGAGCATTCCGGTGGCGAGCCTGGCCGGCGTGCTGGTCTACACCGGGTTCAAGCTGGTGGATCTGAAGGTGTTCCGCGGCCTGGGCCGTTACGGCCGGATGCCGATGTTCACCTACGCCGCCACGGCGCTGGCGATCATCTTCACGGACTTGTTGACCGGCGTGCTGATCGGCTTCGGCCTGACGCTGCTGAAACTGGCGCTGAAGGCCGCACGGCTGAAGATCAGCCTGATCGACCTGCCGCAGGAAGGGGAAATGGAGATGCGCCTGACGGGCGCGGCGACGTTCCTCAAGGTGCCGGCGCTGACCCAGGCCCTGGCCAGCGTTCCGCCGGGCACGACGGTGCATGTGCCGCTCAACAACCTGAGCTACATCGACCACGCCTGCCTGGAACTGCTGGAGGAATGGGGCAGGGCCAATGCCGCCAAGGGGTCGAGGCTGCTGATCGAATCCCGGGGGCTCAAGCGCAGGCTTGAAGGGCGGGTACGCACCACCGTCGGCATCGGCACGGCCGGCTGAAACAAACCTTGTGGGAGCCGGGATCAGGCGGCCGGCTGCTCCAGCTCCAGGCCCACGCCCAGGCGGCGGCCCATGCACGGCCAGCGTTTCCACGCGGCGCCGGTGTCCGGGCTGCTGAGCTTCTCGCGGTAGGCCTCCACCGACTCCAGCGCGAAGCTGTCGTCGTCGAGCATGCTGTCCACCGCGTGGTGCACCACTTCGTCGAGTTGGTTGGCGAATGCCTCACCCAGCAACTGGTGGGCAATCAGATTGGCGACCGTCATGTCCAAGGGGATCAGTGGCTGGCCGAAATGCTTGATGTACAGGTCGTTGACCTCTTCGACAAACCGGTGGGCCAGATAGGCCTCGTCCAGCAGGCTGTCCAGGCCCACGGGGGGCTGGAGGAAGTACTGCTCGGCGATCTTCAGCACCGGTTTGATCTGTGACTCGATTCCCGCTTCCCTGGCGACTTCATTGGCTGCGTCCAGCAGGTCCGGCACTTCATCGATGTAGGCGGCGACGAAGCGCGTCAGGACGGCTTCGGCACCGGTTTCCGGCAACTGGATCGCCGGGTGCAGGTGAGGCAATTGATTTTCCAGCTGACGGGTCAGCCGTCCGGTGTCTTTCTCGTGTTCTCGGGCTATTCGGATCTGCTCGCGCAATGCGGCGGTGTTCATGAAAACTCCAGGGTACAGGGCAATGAAATAGGGAAGACATAACTTAGCTGGCTTACGAAAAATGCTAAGACGCATTTGTCATAATTATTTCATCCTTGATACACCGGGGTTATATCGGTGTGCCACCACTCCGCTGCATCCTTCTCCATTCGTGCCCTGGAACGCAAGTGCCAGCTGTTTCATGCGATTTACGCGCTCGCGTTGCGAGGTTCAAGTCGCTGTCTATACTCGCCAGTGAATGGAGTTAGCTGATGATGCCTGACTGCCCGCGCAGCAAGGCCCGGCGATTCAAGTTCGTAGTCTGATGCAGCCGCTCCCTTGCCGCAGGCGTTGCGCCTACGGGACAACAAGAACGATAAGGGGAACCCGCAATGATGCGACATCCACACGTCTGGATGGGCCTCCTGTTGTGGTCGATTTTCAGCCAGGCGCAAGCGGCCTGGACTGTGAATATGGCGCCTGGAGCGACTGAGATCAGTCACGCTGTGTTCGACCTGCACATGACCATCTTCTGGATCTGCGTGGTGATCGGGATCATCGTCTTCGGCGCGATGTTCTGGTCGATGATCCTGCACCGCCGCTCCACCGGCCAGGTCGCGGCACGCTTTCACGAAAGCACCACCGTCGAGATCCTCTGGACCGTCGTGCCGTTCCTGATCCTGGTGGCGATGGCCGTTCCGGCGACCGCCACCCTGATCAAGATGTACGACACCAGCGAGCCGGACATCGACATCCAGATCACCGGCTACCAGTGGAAGTGGCACTACAAGTACCTGGGCCAGGACGTCGAGTTCTTCAGCAACCTGGCCACCCCCGCCGAACAGATCCACAACAAGCAGGCCAAGGGCGACCACTACCTGCTGGAGGTCGACAAGCCGCTGGTGCTGCCGACCGGCGCCAAGGTGCGCTTCCTCGTCACCTCCGCCGACGTGATCCACTCCTGGTGGGTGCCGGCCTTCGCGGTCAAGCGCGACGCCATCCCCGGGTTCGTCAACGAAGCCTGGACACGCATCGACAAGCCCGGCCTCTACCGCGGCCAGTGCGCCGAGCTGTGCGGCAAGGATCACGGCTTCATGCCCATCGTGGTCGACGTGAAGGAGAAGGCCGACTACGACAAGTGGCTCGCCGAGCGCAAGGCCGAGGCCGCGCAGCTCAAGGAGCTGACCAGCAAGGAATGGACGCTGGACGAGCTCAAGGAGCGCGGCGACAAGATCTACCACACCACCTGTGTGGCCTGTCACCAGGCCGAGGGCCAGGGTCTGCCGCCGATGTTCCCGGCGCTCAAGGGCTCGAAGATCGCCACAGGCCCCAAGGAGGCGCACCTGAGCCTGGTGTTCCACGGCAAGCCCGGCACCGCCATGGCGGCGTTCGGCAAACAGCTGTCGGAAGTCGACATCGCCGCCGTCGTGACCTACGAACGCAACGCCTGGGGCAACAACAAGGGCGACATGGTCACGCCCAAAGAAGTGCTGGAGCTCAAACAGGCGGAAAGCAAATGAGCCGCGCCGCCGCGTCCTCCCGCCAACGTCCGGGGCTGCGCGCCCCGCACGGCCCTGCCCGTCCGCTTGAAGGAGAAAGGCCATGAGCGCCGTTATCGATGACCACGGTCATGCCGACCACGCCCACGGCCCCGCCAAAGGCCTGATGCGCTGGGTGCTGACCACCAACCACAAGGACATCGGCACGCTGTACCTGTGGTTCGCGTTCTGCATGTTCCTGCTCGGCGGCTCGTTCGCCATGGTTATCCGCGCCGAGCTGTTCCAGCCCGGCCTGCAGATCGTCGAGCCGGCGTTCTTCAACCAGATGACCACCATGCACGGCCTGGTGATGGTGTTCGGCGCGGTGATGCCGGCGTTCGTCGGCCTCGCCAACTGGATGATCCCGCTGATGATCGGCGCGCCGGACATGGCCTTGCCGCGGATGAACAACTTCAGCTTCTGGCTGCTGCCGGCGGCGTTCCTGCTGCTGGTCTCGACCCTGTTCACCCCCGGCGGCGGGCCGAACTTCGGCTGGACGTTCTACGCGCCGCTGTCCACCACCTACGCGCCGGAAAGCGTGACGTTCTTCATCTTCGCCATCCACCTGATGGGGATCAGCTCGATCATGGGCGCGATCAACGTGATCGCCACCATCCTCAACCTGCGCGCCCCCGGCATGACCCTGATGAAGATGCCGCTGTTCGTCTGGACCTGGCTGATCACCGCGTTCCTGCTGATCGCGGTGATGCCGGTGCTGGCCGGCTGCGTGACGATGATGCTGATGGATATCCACTTCGGCACCAGTTTCTTCAGCGCCGCCGGCGGCGGCGACCCGGTGCTGTTCCAGCATGTGTTCTGGTTCTTCGGCCACCCCGAGGTGTACATCATGATCCTGCCGGCCTTCGGCGCCGTCAGCGCGATCATCCCGACCTTCGCGCGCAAGCCGCTGTTCGGCTACACCTCGATGGTCTACGCCACGGCGAGCATCGCGTTCCTGTCGTTCATCGTCTGGGCGCACCACATGTTCGTGGTGGGCATCCCGCTGGTGGGCGAGCTGTTCTTCATGTACGCCACCATGCTGATCGCGGTGCCGACCGGGGTGAAGGTGTTCAACTGGGCCAGCACCATGTGGCAGGGCTCGATGACCTTCGAGACGCCGATGCTGTTCGCGGTGGCGTTCGTGATCCTGTTCTCCATCGGCGGCTTCTCCGGGCTGATGCTGGCCATCGCCCCGGCGGACTTCCAGTACCAGGACACCTACTTCGTGGTCGCCCACTTCCACTACGTGCTGGTGCCGGGGGCGATCTTCGGGATCTTCGCCTCGGCCTACTACTGGCTGCCGAAGTGGACCGGCCACATGTACGACGAGACCCTCGGCAAGCTGCATTTCTGGCTGTCCTTCATCGGCATGAACCTGACGTTTTTCCCGATGCACTTCGTGGGACTTGCGGGCATGCCCCGGCGGATCCCGGACTACAACCTGCAGTTCGCCGACTTCAACATGGTGTCGTCGATCGGCGCGTTCATGTTCGGCGCCACGCAGATCTTCTTCCTGTTCATCGTGATCAAGACCATCCGCGGCGGAGCGCCGGCGCCGGCCAAGCCTTGGGACGGCGCCGAAGGACTGGAGTGGAGCGTGCCGTCGCCGGCGCCGTACCACACCTTCACCACGCCGCCGGAAGTCAAATGAACACCGGCCGCCCTGCAGGCGCGAGCCTGCTCGCAAAGAACGATGACGCGCTGTGCCTGCAGCACCGGGTCGTCCGCTTCGCGAACAGGCTCGCGCCTGCAGGGGGCTCGGTGAGGAGCTGAAACCATGGCTGACTCGGTCTCGATGAAAAAACTGGTCACCCGCCTGCTGAGCGTGGTGGTGGCGATGTTTGTCTTCGGCTTCGCCCTGGTGCCGCTGTACGACGTGATGTGCAAGGCCTTCGGCATCAACGGCAAGACCGCCGGGCAATACGAGGGCGAGCAGACCGTCGACACCTCGCGCCAGGTGCGCGTGCAGTTCCTGTCGACCAACACCGCCGACATGCCGTGGGACTTCTACCCCAAGCATGACGAGCTGACGGCCAACCCCGGTGCGGTCAACGAGATGATCTTCATCGCCCGCAACCCCACCGACAAGCCGATGAGCGCCCAGGCCGTGCCGAGCATCGCGCCGAGCAACGCGGCGGCGTATTTCCACAAGACCGAATGCTTCTGTTTCACCCAGCAGGTGCTGCAGCCCGGTCAGCAGATCGAGATGCCCGTGCGCTTCATCGTTGACCGCGACATGCCCAAGGATGTGAAGCACCTGACGCTGTCCTACACGCTGTTCGACATCACCGCCCGTCATCCACCGGTAGCCGCAAGCACTGGCGGTTAAGCGTGCCCGATAAGGAGAACAATAAATGGCGACTCATGAGCACTATTACGTTCCGGCCCAGAGCAAGTGGCCGATCGTGGCGACCGTCGGCATGGTCACCACGGTGTATGGGCTGGCGACCTGGTTCAACGACCTGAAGGCGGCGCGCCCGGAATCCCACGGCCCGCTGATCTTCTTCATCGGCGGCCTGCTGCTGGCGTACATGCTGTTCGGCTGGTTCGGCGCGGTGATCAAGGAAAGCCGTGCGGGGCTGTACAGCCCGCAGCTGGACCGCTCGTTCCGCTGGGGCATGAGCTGGTTCATCTTTTCCGAGGTGATGTTCTTCATCGCCTTCTTCGGCGCGCTGTTCTATGTGCGGCACGTGTCGGGGCCGGCGCTGGGCGGCGAAGGCACCAAGGGCATCGCCCACATGCTGTGGCCGAACTTCGAGTTCGTCTGGCCGCTGCTGAACAACCCGGACTCCAAGCTGTTCCCGCCGCCCAAGGAAGTCATCAGCCCCTGGGGCCTGCCGCTGATCAACACCATCTTGCTGGTGAGCTCCAGCGTCACCGTGACCATCGCCCACCATGCCCTGAAAAAGGGCCACCGCGGCGCGCTGAAGCTGTGGCTGGCGATCACCGTGCTGCTGGGCTGCGGGTTCCTCGCGCTGCAGGCCGAGGAGTACATGCACGCCTACCACGAACTGGGCCTGACCCTGGGTTCGGGCATCTACGGCGCGACGTTCTTCATGCTCACCGGTTTCCACGGCGCCCACGTGACCATCGGCACGATCATCCTGTTCGTGATGCTGGTGCGCATCATGCGCGGGCATTTCGACGCCGAGCACCAGTTCGGCTTCGAGGCGGCGAGCTGGTACTGGCACTTCGTGGACGTGGTGTGGATCGGCCTGTTCGTGTTCGTTTACGTGCTCTGAGGCTCACCAGGGCGCATGCGAGACCAGTTGGCCGCTCCAGAAGCCCCAGGCGATCAGGCCGACGGTGGCGGCGGCCAGGGTGACCCGAACGCTCAAGGCGATCACCAGACGGTTCGAGCCGCTGTCGTCCTTGACCAGAAAGAACAGGCCGCTGAACAGGCTGATCACCGTGGCGATCAGCATCAGGACGATGGCTGCCTTGAGCATCATGGCAAGACTCCGGGGGGACAGGCGATGCAATTGAGTATAGCGGTCGCACGCACCGGCTCCGGGGCACGGCCATGAAGCGCTTCCGGCCCGGCGTCGTGCCGACGGTGGCGGTGGTTCTGCTGCTGCCGCTGATGGTGTCGCTGGGTGTCTGGCAGCTGGGCCGCGGCGCGGAGAAGACCGCCTTGCTCGCCAGCTACGCCGAACGCCGCGCCGCCGAACCGATGGCCGCCGCCGAACTGCTGCACAGCGCCGATCCGGCCTTCCGCCGGGTGCACCTGCACGGCCGCTTCGATGCCGACCACAGCCTGCTGCTCGACAACCGCCAGCGCGACGGCAAGGTGGGCGTCGAGCTGCTGCAGCCGCTCCAGGACCGGCGCACCGGCCAGTGGCTGCTGGTCAACCGCGGCTGGCTGCCGTGGCCGGATCGGCGCCTTGCCCCACAGTTCACGACCCCGGCCGACGCGGTGGACATGGATGCCTGGGTCTACGTCGCCCCCGGGGCGACCTTCCAGCTGCATGCCGATCCGGTCAGCGACGCCTGGCCGCAGACCGTCACCGCCGTCGAGCCGGCGCGGCTGTGGAAAACCCTCGACCGCGACGGCTTCGCCTATGAAGTGCGCGCAGAACCCGGCCCCGCCAGCTACGTCACCGACTGGCCGGTGGTGGCGATGGGCCCGGAAAAACACCTCGGCTATGCCGTGCAGTGGTTCGCCATGGCCACCGCCCTGCTCGGCCTTTACCTGTATCTCGGCTGGCACAACGCAAAGGAGAAACACCATGGGAGCGGCCATGAATCCACCCAGCATGTCTGAAGCCAAGCCGGCAGCCGGTCGCCGCCGCGGACGCATCCAGCTGCTGCTGATCGTGCTGGGCGTGGTCGGCCCGATGATCCTCGCCACCGGCATGTACAAACTGCAGTTCTGGGTACCGGAAGGCCGCAGCTACCACGGCGAGCTGATCGGCAACGGCCAGACCCGCGCCGACCTCGGCGTGAAGGCCGACGAGGAGCGCTGGCAGATGCTGGTGACCGCCCCCGGCGATTGCGCCGCGGACTGCCAGCAATTGGTGTACCTGGCGCGGCAGATCCAGATCGGCCTGGGCCGCGACGCCGGGCGAGCCAGCCACGCCCTCGCCGCCGCGCAGCCGCTGGGCGCCGACTACGAAGCCCGGCTGGCCCGCGACTACCCGCAACTTCAGCGCTACCCGCTGGACACCGCCGGCCTGCGCAAGACCGCCGGGGACGCGTCCGCGCCGCAGCTGTGGATCATCGACCCCCACGGCAACCTGGTGCTGCGCTACGGCCCGGACGTCAACGGCAAGGATCTGCTCAACGATCTGCGCCACCTGCTGAAACTGTCGAACATCGGATAGGGACATCGTCATGGCCAAACCCGGATTTCGCCTTGCGCTGTTCGCCACCCTGCTGGCGCTGATCGTGGTGCTGCTCGGCGCCTACACCCGCCTGACCCACGCCGGCCTCGGCTGCCCCGACTGGCCGGGCTGCTACGGCTTCATCAGCGTGCCCAAGAGCGAAGCCCAGCTGGCCCATGCCGAGCTGCACTTCCCGGACTCGCCGGTGGAGGCGCACAAGGGCTGGAACGAGATGATCCACCGCTATTTCGCCGGCACCCTGGGCATGCTCATCGCTGTATTGGCCGGGCGGGCGTGGGTCGATCGCCGGCACCCGGGGCAACCGCTGAAGCTGCCGCTGTTCCTGCTGGCGGTGGTGTTCGCCCAGGCGGCGTTCGGCATGTGGACGGTAACGCTGAAACTGTGGCCGCAAGTGGTCACCGGGCACCTGCTGGGCGGCTTCGCGACCTTGAGCCTGTTGTTCCTGCTGACGTTGCGGCTGTCCGGCGTGCTGCCGGCCCTGAGCGTGCCGCGTCGCCTGCAATATTGGGCGACCGCAGGCCTGGTGCTGGTGATCGGCCAGATCGCCCTCGGCGGCTGGGTCAGCTCCAACTACGCGGCGGTGGCCTGCATCGACTTCCCCACCTGCCACGGCCAATGGCTGCCGCCGGCGGACTTCGCCAACGGCTTCCACCTGACCCAGCACATCGGCCCCAACTACCTGGGCGGGCAACTGGACAGCGACGCCCGCACCGCCATCCACCTGACCCACCGCATCGGTGCCCTGCTGGTGACCCTGGTGCTGCTGGGGCTGGCCTGGCAACTGAAGGCGGTGGGCATGACCCGCCTCGCCGGGCTGGTGCTGGCCGCCCTCGCCGCGCAGATCACCCTGGGCGTCAGCAACGTGCTGTTCCATCTGCCGCTGCCGGTGGCCGTGGCGCACAACGCCGGCGGCGCCGCGCTGCTGCTGACGATGGTGCTGGTCAACTATCACGCGCGCACCGCCCTGGTGCGGATCAAGCGGCCGATGCCGGCCGGCTGGCGCCTGAACCCGCGCAGGCACCCTGCCGCGCCGGTCACCCTCAAAGGAGAGACGCCATGGCGATTCTGATCGGCGAACGCCCTGCCCAAGCGCTGTGGCGCGACTACCTGGAGCTGACCAAACCGAAGGTGGTGGTGCTGATGCTCATCACCTCGCTGGTGGGCATGTTCCTGGCGACCCGGGCCGGCGTGCCGTGGACCGTGCTGGTGTTCGGCAACCTGGGCATCGCGCTGTGCGCCGGCGGCGCGGCGGCGGTCAACCATGTGGTGGACCGGCGCATCGACGCGGTGATGGCCCGCACCCACAAGCGGCCGCTGGCTGAAGGCCGGGTGGCGCCACTGGCGGCACTGACGTTCGCCCTGGCGCTGGCGCTGGCCGGCCAGGCCCTGCTGCTGGCCTTCACCAATGCCCTGACCGCCTGGCTGACCCTGGCCTCGCTGCTCGGCTACGCGGTGGTCTACACCGGTTTCCTGAAACGGGCGACCCCGCAGAACATCGTCATCGGCGGCCTCGCCGGCGCCGCCCCGCCGCTGCTGGGCTGGACCGCCGCCACCGGCCACGTCAGCGCCGAACCTCTGCTGCTGGTGCTGATCATCTTCGCCTGGACGCCGCCGCACTTCTGGGCCCTGGCCATCCACCGCAAGGAGGAATACGCCAAGGCCGACATCCCGATGCTGCCGGTCACCCACGGCGAGCACTACACCAAGGTGCACATCCTGCTGTACACCTTCGCCCTGCTGGCGGTCAGCCTCCTGCCTTACGTGATCCACATGAGCGGGCTGCTGTACCTGATCTGCGCGCTGGGGCTGGGCGCCCGGTTTCTGCAATGGGCCGTTGTGCTGTACCGTGGCACTCGGCCGCACGCGGCGATCAACACCTTCAAGTACTCTATTTATTACTTGTTCCTGCTGTTCATCGCCCTGCTCGTAGACCACTACCTATTGTTGAACCTATGACTCGAACCCAGAAAACCGTCTTCATCCTCGTCGCCGTGATCGCGCTGATCCTCGGCCTGACCGTCAACAAGGTGCTGAGCGGCAAGGGCCAGGGCGACCCCACCGCGCTGATCGACGCCGGCATCATCCTGCTGCCGCAGAGCCGCAGCCTGCCGGACGTGACCATGACCGACCAGGACGGCAAGGCCGTCACGGTCAACGAGCTCAAGGGCAAATGGAGCCTGCTGTTCTTCGGCTACACCTTCTGCCCGGACATCTGCCCGACCACCCTCGCCCAACTGCGCCAGATCAAGAGCGAACTGCCCAAGGACGCGGTCGACAAGCTGCAGATCGTCCTGGTCAGCGTCGACCCCAACCGCGACAACCCGAAACAGCTCAAGCAGTACCTGGGCTATTTCGATCCGCAGTTCATCGGCCTGACGCCCAAGTCGGTGGAGGAACTGCAGAAGGTCGCCAACGCGGTGAGCATCCCGTTCATCCCGGCTGACACCAGCAAGCCGAACTACACCGTCGACCACAGCGGCAACCTCGCGGTGATCGGCCCGGACGGCACCCAGCGCGGCTTCATCCGCGCGCCGCTGAACAACGCCAAGCTGGTGGCGCAGTTGCCGGTGATGCTCAACCGGCCGTGAAGCAGGCACAAAAAAAGGGACGCCCGAGGCGTCCCTTTTTCATTGCCGCAGCGATCAGAACGCCGGCAGCACCGCACCCTTGTACTTCTCGGTGATGAATTGCTTCACCTCCGGGCTGTGCAAAGCGGCCGCCAGTTTCTTCATCGCGTCGCTGTCCTTGTTGTCCCCGCGGGACACCAGGATGTTCACGTACGGCGAGTCGTTGCCTTCGATCACCAGCGCGTCCTTGGACGGATCGAGCTTGGCTTCCAGCGCGTAGTTGGTGTTGATCAGCGCCAGGTCGACCTGGGTCAGCACGCGCGGGATGGTCGCGGCTTCCAGTTCACGGATCTTCAGGCCTTTCGGGTTCTCGGCGATGTCCTTGACGGTGGACAGGATGTTCTTCGAGTCCTTGAGCTTGATCACGCCGGCCTTGTCCAGCAGCAGCAGCGCACGGCCGCCGTTGGTGGCGTCGTTCGGGATCACCACGTTGGCGCCGCTCGGCAGCTCGTCGAGCTTCTTGAACTTGCTGGAGTAGGCGCCCAGGGGTTCCAGGTGCACGCCGGCCACGGCCACCAGGCTGGTGCCCTTGGCCTTGTTGAACTCATCGAGGTACGGCTGGTGCTGGAAGAAGTTGGCGTCCAGGCGCTTCTCGGCCACCTGCACGTTCGGCTGAATGTAGTCGGTGAACACCTTCACCTTCAGGTCCACGCCTTCCTTGGCCAGCGCCGGTTTCACGAACTCGAGGATCTCGGCGTGGGGCACCGGGGTCGCGGCCACGGTCAGGGTTTCGGCGGCGTGGGCCGAGAAAGCGGCGGCGGCAGCGAGGGCAACGAACAGTCTTTTCATTCAGCTAACTCCTTGTGGGTATCCGCCGGCGGCGCCTTGACGCCTGCCGGGGAAGGCCGGCTCATGTTTTTCTGTGACAGGATCGATTATTTGCGCGAGAAGTGGACGACCAGCCGGTCGCCCGCCATTTGCAGCACTTGCACCAGGATCAACAGCAGCACCACGGTCACGACCATCACGTCGGTCTGGAAGCGCTGGTAGCCGAAACGGATCGCCAGGTCGCCCAGGCCGCCGGCGCCGACCACACCGGCCATCGCCGTGTAGGACACCAGTGTAATCGCTGTCACCGTAATCGCCGCGAAGATGCCCGGACGGGCCTCCGGCAGCAGCGCGTTGACGATGATCTGCCGGGTGGTCGCGCCCATCGACTGGGTGGCTTCGATGATGCCGCGATCCACCTCGCGCAGGGCGGTTTCCACCAGCCGCGCGAAGAACGGCGTCGCGCCCACCACCAAAGGCGGAATCGCACCGGCCACGCCCAGCGACGTGCCGGTGATCAGCACGGTGAACGGGATCATCACGATCAGCAGGATGATGAACGGCAGCGAACGCAGGATGTTCACCACCAGCGACATGATCGCGTAGACGCCGCGATTCTCCAGCAGCTGGCGCGGGCTGCACAGGAACAGCAGCACGCCCAGCGGCAGACCCAGCAGGACGGTGAACAGCAGCGAGCCGCCGAGCATCATCAGGGTGTCGCCGGTGGCCAGCCAGATTTCCAGCCAGTCGATGTTTTCGAACAGGGACTTGAGCAGTTCCATCAGCGGAGCACCTCCATGTGAACGTCGGCGGCGGTGAAGCGGGCGAACGCCGCGTCCATGTCGCCGCCGGTGACGGCGAGGGTCAATTGCCCGTAGGGAACGTCTTTGATGCGGTCGATGCGGCCGGCCAGGATGCTGTAGTCCACCCCGGTCTCCCGGGCGACGGTGCCCAGCAGCGGCGCGTAGGTCGCGTCGCCCTGGAACGTCAGGCGCACGATGCGGCCCGGCACGTGGGCGAAGTCATCGCGTTGTTCGTTTTCGTCGATCTGCTCGTCTTCCTGGACGAAACGCTTGGTCGTCGGGTGCTTCGGATGCAGGAACACGTCCGCCACCGGGCCTTGCTCGACGATCGTGCCGGCGTCCATCACCGCCACCTGGTCGCAGACGCGGCGGATCACGTCCATCTCGTGGGTGATCAGGACGATGGTCAGTTTCAGCTCGCGGTTGATCTCGGCCAGCAGTTGCAGCACCGAGGCGGTGGTCTGCGGATCGAGGGCGCTGGTGGCCTCGTCGCACAACAGGATCTTCGGCTTGGTCGCCAGGGCGCGGGCGATGCCGACGCGCTGCTTCTGGCCGCCGGACAGTTGCGCCGGGTACTTCTTGGCATGGTCGGACAGACCGACCCGGGCCAGCAGTTCGGCCACGCGGCGGTCGATCTCGCTGCGCGACAGTTCGCCGGCCAGGGTCAGCGGCAACGCGACGTTGTCGGCCACGGTCTTGGACGCCAGCAGGTTGAAGTGCTGGAAGATCATCCCCACCTGCTGCCGGAAACGGCGCAGGCCGTTGGCGTCCAGCGCGGTGATCTCTTCGCCGTCGACGATGATCTTGCCGCCGCTGGCGTCCTCCAGGCGATTGATCAGACGCAGCAGGGTGCTTTTGCCCGCGCCGGAATGGCCAATCAGGCCGAACACCTGACCGTTCTCAATCGACAGACGGGTCGGGTGCAGCGCAGTGATGTCCTTACCGGCGACGCGGTAAGTCTTATGGACGTTTTGAAACTCGATCACGTAGCGAACCTTGTGGGGCGCGTTGAAAAGGGTCAGCGGTTAGCCGGGCGCGCATTTTAGCCTGTCCGTATAGAGGTTCTTAGCATTTATTTCGCAAACAACCTTTCTTTTGGCAATAACGCGATCAAAGGTCATAAAAAAGGAACGGTCCGGCGTCTCGGTCAGTCACTCGAATAACCCCTGGAAATGCCCCATGGCTATCGGCACCGCGCCGGAAAACCTGACGGGCCCCGACCCAAACGAGGAGTTCAAGCCTGATGAGCACCAAAAAACCCGCTGCCGAGAAGAGCCGACTGGCCGGAACGGACACCCCCGACCGCGCCAACACCAACGCCAAGCTCGACCGTCTGGAGCCGTTCCGCTCCGACGCCACCGGCCAGGCCCTGCGCACCAACCAGGGCGTCAAGGTCGCCGACAACCAGAACACCCTCAAGGCCGGCGACCGCGGGCCGTCGCTGCTGGAAGACTTCATCATGCGTGAGAAGATCACGCACTTCGACCATGAGCGCATCCCCGAACGCATCGTTCACGCCCGCGGCGCCGGCGCCCACGGCTTTTTCCAGAGCTACGGGAACCATTCGGCGCTGACCAAGGCCGGTTTCCTGCAGGATCCGGCAAAGAAAACACCGGTGTTCGTCCGTTTTTCCACCGTGCAGGGGCCGCGCGGCTCCGGCGACACGGTGCGCGACGTGCGCGGCTTCGCCGTGAAGTTCTTCACCGAGGAAGGCAACTTCGACCTGGTGGGCAACAACATGCCGGTCTTCTTCATTCAGGACGCGGTGAAGTTCCCCGATTTCGTCCACGCGGTGAAACCCGAGCCGCACAACGAAATCCCCACCGGCGGCTCGGCCCACGACACCTTCTGGGATTTCGTTTCGCTGGTGCCCGAGTCGGCGCACATGGTGATCTGGGCCATGTCCGACCGGGCGATCCCGAAAAGCCTGCGCAGCATGCAGGGCTTCGGCGTGCACACCTTCCGGCTGGTCAACGCCGAGGGCACCTCGCGCTTCGTCAAGTTCCACTGGCGCCCCACCGCCGGCACCTGCTCGCTGGTGTGGGACGAGGCCCAGAAGCTCGCCGGCAAGGACACCGACCACCATCGCCGCGACCTCTGGGAAACCATCGAGACCGGGGACTACCCGGAGTGGGAACTAGGGGTGCAGGTCATCGAGGAACAGCACGAGCACGACTTCGAGTTCGACCTGCTCGACCCCACCAAACTGATTCCCGAGGAGATCGTGCCGATCACGCCGCTGGGCAAGATGACCCTCAACCGCAACCCGGACAACTTCTTCGCCGAGACCGAGCAGGTCGCGTTCTGCCCCGGCCACATCGTGCCGGGGATTGACTTCTCCAACGATCCGCTGCTGCAGGGGCGTCTGTTTTCCTACACCGATACGCAGATCAGCCGACTCGGCGGGCCGAACTTTCACGAGCTGCCGATCAACCGTCCGCTGGCGCCGTTCCACAACGGCCAACGCGACGCCCAGCACCGTTCGACCATCGACAAAGGCCGCGCCTCTTACGAGCCGAATTCGATCGACGGCGGCTGGCCGAAGGAAACCCCGCCCGCCGCGCAGGACGGCGGTTTCGAGAGTTATCCGGAGCGCATCGACGCAAACAAGATCCGCCAGCGCAGCGAATCCTTCGGCGATCACTTCTCCCAGGCCCGGCTGTTCTTCAACAGCATGAGCCCCCACGAGCAGGAACACATCATCGCGGCCTACAGCTTCGAACTGGGCAAGGTGGAGCGCGAGACCATCCGGGCGCGGGAGGTCAACGACATCCTCGCCAACATCGACCTGGAGCTGGCCAGGCGCGTCGCGGAAAACCTGGGCCTGCCGGCGCCGGCCAAAGGCACGGTGGCGGTGCGCAAGACCTCGCTGGAGCGCTCGCCCGCGCTGAGTCAGGCCAACTTGCTGCCGGAAAACATAAAAACCCGAAAAGTGGCGATTCTGGCCGCGAACGGCGTCGATGGTGCAGCCATCGACGCCATGAAGAAAGCACTCAAGGCCGAAGGCGCCCACGGGAAGCTGCTCGGCCCGACCTCGGCGCCGCTCAAGGCCGCCAACGGCAAGACCCTGGCGGTGGACGCGTCGATGGAAGGCATGCCGTCGGTGGCCTTCGACGCGGTGTTCGTGCCGGGCGGTGCGGCGTCGGTCAAGGCCTTGGGCGGTGACGGGGTGGCGTTGCACTACCTGCTGGAGGCGTACAAGCACCTGAAGGCAATCGCCTTGCAGGGCGAGGCCGAACAATTGCTGGACATGCTGAAGCTGGAAAAGGACGCGGGACTGGTGACGGGCAAAGACGCCGGGGCGCTGACCCAGGCGTTCTTTGCCGCGATCGGGCAGCACCGGGTCTGGGAACGGGAAGCCAAGGCGAAGGCGGTTCCTGCATAAGGGATCCCCGGTGCCCATGAGGACGCCATCGCCAGCAGGCTGGCTCCCACAGGATTCGGAACGCCGCAGATCCCTGTGGGAGGCCAGCCTGCTGGCGATGGACTCCGGACTTGGCGCTTAAGGCTTGCGCGGGCTCAAGACCATCTGCGCAGGTACGGTGCGCACGGTCTGCTTGCGGATCTGCAGGTCGAAGCCCGGATCCAGCTTCTTCACGCGCTTGGTCAGCAAGGTCGCCAGCCACGGGTAGTCGGCGGTGCGCGGGGCCTGCAGGGTCACTGCGCAGTCGTAATTCACCACATCGGCGGCGATCGCATCCAGTTGCCGACGCAATTTGCGGCTATCGGTGATGTTCAGCGCCACCGTGGTGCTTTCCGCTGTCGGGTCGATCACCCGCGCCTTGGGCTTGGACTCCGCCGCCTGCAGCGCCGCTTCAGCCTTTTCCAGCTCGGCCTTGCGGGCTTCGGTGATGGCGCCGTTGACGCCGCCGGTCAGCGCCGGGGCCTTGGGCATCAGGGCCCGGGCACGGCTCAGGGCCATGGCGGCGGCGTTCACGTCGCCCTTCTGCAGCACGATCTGGCTGCGGCGCAGGTAGGCTTCGGCCAGTTGCCTCTGGTACTGCTCAAGGGACTGGTCGTTGGGGGTTTCCGCCTGCAAGGCCGCCAATTGGTCTTCGGCGGTGGCCAGTTCGCTGCTGGCCAGGCTTTGCTCCAGTTGTGCGATGGCCGTGGCCCGCGCGTCGGGGGCTTCGGCCACCGGCGGCGTGCTTTGGCAAGCGCCCAGCAGCACGGAAAATGCGACAAGGAGCAGATAACGGGAGGCGAACGGCTTCATTCCTGCGACTCTCTAATTGCGCAAAAAGCGAGCAAGTCTACACCCCTCGACGGGGCAGGACAAAACTGAGCAGAAACAGTGCGGCCGCCGTCACAACGATCGAAGGGCCGGCCGGGGTGTCCTTGAACCAGGACAGCGCCAGCCCGCCGCACACGGCCAGCATGCCCAACAGGCTCGCACCCAGCGCCATCTGCTCCGGGGAGCGGGCGTGACGCTGTGCCGCAGCCGCCGGGATGATCAGCAGCGAGGTGATCAACAGCACGCCGACGATCTTCATCGCCACCGCGATCACCACCGCGATCAGCAGCATCAGCGCCATGCGCAGCCCGGCCACCGGCAGGCCTTCGACCTTGGCCAGCTCTTCGTGCACGGTGATCGCCAGCAACGGCCGCCACAGCGTCACCAGCAACGCCAGCACCGCCGCGCTGCCGCCGAGGATCCAGGCCAGGTCGGTGGGGCTGATCGCCAGCAGGTCGCCGAACAGATAGGCCATCAGGTCGATCCGCACTTCATGCATGAAGCTTAGTACCACCAGGCCAAGGGAGAGCGTGCTCGGCGCGAGAATTCCCAGCAGCGTGTCGGAGGCCAGCGGCTGGCGCTGCTGCAGCGTCACCAGCACCACCGCCAGCAGCAGGCAGCCGACAGTGACCGCCACGGTCGGACTGACATCCAGCAGAAAGCCCAGGGCCACGCCCAACAGGGCGGCGTGGGACAGGGTGTCGCCGAAGTAGGCCATGCGCCGCCAGACCACGAACGAGCCCAACGGCCCTGCGACCACCGCCAGCGCCAGACCTGCAAGCAGGGCGTAGAACAGAAAATCAGCCATGCTTGCAGCCATCTCCGTGAACATGGGGTTGGCCCGCCGGGGCCGCCTTGACCACCGAACCGTGCAGGTCGTGGGCGTGGTCGTGATGGTGGTGATAGATCGCCAGGCTCGGCGCGTTGTTGCCGAACAGCTCGACGAAGGCCGGGTCGCCGCTGACCTGCTCCGGATGCCCGGAACAGCAGACGTGGCGGTTGAGGCAGACCACCTGGTCGGTGGTGCTCATCACCAGGTGCAGGTCATGGGAGACCATCAGCACGCCGCAGCCGTGGCGGTCGCGCAGCCGCGTGATCAGGCTGTACAGCTCGGCCTGGCCGGCCACGTCGACGCCCTGCACCGGCTCGTCGAGCACCAGCAGCTCGGGCTCGCGCAGCAGGGCCCGGGCCAGCAGCACGCGCTGCATCTCACCGCCGGAAACGCTCTGCACCGGGCTGTCGATGACGTGCTCGGCGCCGACTTCCTTGAGCGCCGCCAAGGCCCGCGTGCGGTCGACGCCCGGCACCAGGCGCAGAAAGCGCAGCACCGACAGCGGCAAGGTCGGATCGACATGGAGCTTCTGCGGCATGTAGCCGACCCGCAGCCTCGGCTTGCGCCAGACGCGGCCGCTGTCCGGCTTGAGCAACCCGAGCACGGCGCGCACCAGGGTGGTCTTGCCCGCGCCGTTGGGGCCGATCAGGGTGACGATCTGCCCCGGCTCGACGCTCAGGTGAATGTTGTCCAGCACGCTTTGCCCGGCGAACCGGACCGCGACCTGCTCGAGACGGATCAGCGTGTCGCTCATCAAGCCCCCCGGCAGCCGGAGCAGAGGCCGACCACTTCCACGGTCTGGGCCTCGACGACGAAGCCGACATCCTTGGCGCTGTGGATGATCGCGTCGCTGATGGCCTTCTGCTCAAGCTCGATGGCGGCGTGGCATTGGCGGCAGATCAGGAACTGGCCCTGATGCGCGTGCTCCGGGTGGACGCAGCCGATGAAGGCGTTGAGCGAGGAGATGCGGTGCACCAGGCCGTTCTCCAGCAGGAAATCCAGCGCCCGGTACACGGTCGGCGGCGCGGCGCGACGGCCGTCCTGCTCGCTCAGCACCGCGAGGATGTCGTAGGCGCCCAGCGGCTTGTGGCTCTGCCAGACCAGTTCCAGCACCCGCCGACGCAGCGCGGTCAGGCGCAGGCCCTTGCGTGCGCACAGGGCGTCGGCCTCGGACAAAGCGCTGTGCACGCAATGAGAGTGGTCGTGGGGGCGGCTGGCAATCGGTGTAATGGGCATGAGCGGCGACGAGTTTGGCTAGAGACGTTATTATGTTACCCGTTCTCGCCTCCTTGAGTGGTCATCGTGTCCCGACTTTTTTCTGTTTTTGTCGCATTCGTCACCGGTTTCCTGCTGATCGGCACGGCCCAGGCCGAGGTCAAGGTGCTCACCAGCATCAAGCCGCTGCAACTGATCGCCGCCGCCGTGCAGGACGGCGTGGCGATTCCCGAAGTGCTGCTGCCGCCCGGCGCCTCGCCGCACCACTACGCCCTGCGCCCGTCAGACGTGCGCAAGGTGCAGTCGGTGGATCTGCTGTACTGGATCGGCCCGGACATGGAAGGTTTCCTGCCCCGGGTGCTGAACGGCCGCACGCTGCCGAGCGTCGCCGTGCAGGATCTGCCTGGCCTGAAGCTGCGCCGCTTCGCCGAGGACAGCCACTCGCACGCCGAAGAGGCCGACGAGCATGACCACGACCACCGTCCGGGTACCCTGGACGCGCATTTGTGGCTGTCTCCGGTGAACGCACGGGTGATCGCCGACAAGATGGCCGCCGACCTGAGCGCCGCCGACCCGGCCAACGCCCAGCGCTACCAAAGCAACGCCAAGGCGTTCGACGGGCGCCTCGATGCGCTGGACGCGCGCCTGAAGAAACGTCTGGCCGGCATCGAAGGCAAACCCTACTTCGTGTTCCACGAAGCCTTCGACTACTTCGAAGACGCCTACGGCCTCAAGCACGCCGGCGTGTTCAGCGTCGCGGCGGAGGTGCAGCCGGGCGCACAGCACGTGGCGGCGATGCGGGCGCGACTGCAGGAAGTCGGCAAGACCTGCGTGTTCAGCGAACCGCCGCTGCGCCCACGCCTGGCGGAAACCCTGGTGGCCGGGCTGCCGGTGAAACTGGCGGAACTGGATGCGCTCGGCGGCTACACCCCGGCGACCGCCCAGGGTTACGAGCAAGTGCTGGAAAAGCTGGGCAACGACCTGGCGGGTTGCCTGGAGTCGCTGTAAGCGATCCTGTGGCGAGGGATCTTGCTTCCGTTTAGCGCTCAAGGTTCCGTCGACTGCCCGGAACCTTGAAGGGGCATGGCACCCGATGCGAGCACGTTCGCCCGCCACCCGGTCAGAGCGCGAACGGCAACTGGACGCTGACGGCCTGGCGCTGCGCCAGGCGCTGCTCGAATTCCTTCGGATCGTGGATCAGCACGTCCTGCCCGGCGAACGACTCCGCCGCGATCAAACGCGACAGCCAGAACCGCACGCACGCCACCCGCAGCATCACCGGCCACAGTTCGGCTTCCGCCGCCGTGAACGGACGCAGCGCCGCGTAGGCCCCCAGAAACGCCCGCGCCCGCTGGCCGTCGATCTGCCCGGCGTCGTCGGAGCACCAGTCGTTCAAGGCGATGGCCACGTCGTAGAGCATTGGCCCCGAGCAGGCGTTGTAGAAGTCGATCAGCCCGGTCAGGTGCGTGCCTTCGAACATGGCGTTGTCGCGGAACAGGTCGGCGTGGATGTTCGCCCGCGGCAACGCGAGGATCTTCTCTTTCTGCACGGTGATTTCGTCCAGCGCCTTTTGCAGCAGCGCCCGCGGCTCGTCGCCCAGATGCGACAGGAACTGCGTCCCCTCCTCCAGCATCCAGTCCAGGCCGCGGTCGGTCTTGCGCTTGATCATGTTGGCGCCCTGGGTCGCCAGGTGCAGATGGGCCTGCAGCGCGCCGACCTGCGCGCAGTGCTGGGCGTTGGCCTGCTTGATGTGCTTGCCGGCCAGGCGCGGCTGCAGCAGCGCCGGCTTGCCCTTGAGCTCGCGCAGGGCCTCGCCGTCGGTGGTGCGCAAGGCGTACGGCACCGGCAGGTCGGCCTTATGCAGCACGTCGAGCAGGTCGATGAAGAACGGCATCTCCTGCACCGGGCCGCGCTCGACCAGGGTCAGGACGAACTCGCCCTGTTCCAGGCTGATGAAGAAATTGGTGTTTTCGCTGCCGGCGGCGATCCCCTGGAAATCGAGCAGACGGCCGAGCCCGTAAGGGGCGAGAAAGGTTTCCAGCTCGGGCCGAGCCAGGGGGGTGAACACAGACATGGTCAAAAACTGCTCAGTTCTGGCGCCGGGGTCGGGCCGGCGCCGGGTGAAATTAAGGAACTACTTCCATTCAAAGATCTTCCATGACGGAATCAGCATATCCGGCTGGTCCGAACGGATGAAGTTCGCGTCGGTACCGTCGGCACGCACCAGAAAGTACGGCGGCGCGCCCTTCACGGTGACTTTGATCGCATACAGGAACCCGTTCTGGCGGTACTCCTGGATCGTCCTGTCGCCCTCCGTGCGAATGGTGACCTCCGGATCCGCCGACGGCGCATCATCCGCCGCGATCGCGGCCAGCGGTGAGACAGCGATCAGACTGACCAGCAGCAAGCGATTTAACGTACGCATGATAACCTTGTCCCTTTGTCGTCAACGGTCCCGCTATTCTAGCGCCGGACCCGCCGAAAAGGTTGATCCTGCACATGAGCCAAGCCCCCCTCGTCCTGGTGGACGGTTCGTCCTACCTTTACCGCGCCTTTCATGCGCTGCCGCCGCTGACCACCTCCAAAGGCATGCCGACCGGCGCGGTCAAAGGCGTGCTGAACATGCTCAAGAGCCTGCGCAAGCAATACCCGGACAGCCCGTTCGCCGTCGTCTTCGACGCCAAGGGCGGGACGTTCCGCGACGAAATGTACGCCGAATACAAGGCCAACCGGCCGAGCATGCCCGATGACATGCGCGTGCAGATCGAGCCGCTGCACCAGAGCGTGATCGCCCTCGGCTTCCCGCTGCTGTGCGTCGAAGGCGTCGAGGCCGACGATGTGATCGGCACCCTGGCCCGCAGCAGCGCGGCCGCCGACCGGCCGGTGATCATCTCCACCGGCGACAAGGACATGGCGCAACTGGTCGACGGGCACATTACCTTGGTCAACACCATGTCCGGCAGTTCGATGGACGTGGAGGGCGTTAAGGAGAAGTTCGGTGTCGCACCGGAGCAGATCATCGATTATCTGGCCCTGATGGGCGACTCCTCCGACAACATCCCCGGTGTGCCCGGCATCGGTCCGAAAACCGCTTCAGGCCTGCTGGTGGGCGTCAACGGCGGCCTGACCGAACTCTACGCGCAGCTCGACATCGTGCCGACCCTGCCGATCCGCGGCGCCAAGACCCTGCCGGCCAAGCTCGAAGAGCACAAGGAGATGGCGTTCCTCTCCTATCAGTTGGCGACCATCAAGGTCGACGTGCCGCTGGACATCACTCTCGACGACCTGCACATGGGCGCCGAGGATCCGGCCAAGCTCCTTGAGCTTTACACGCTGATGGAGTTCAAGGGCTGGATCAACGACCTGGAGCGCGACGCCAAGCGCGTCGAACTCAAGGCCGCGGCCGAGCCTGAGCCGGCCGCCGACCTGTTCAGCGCCGCCGAGGCCGAAGCGCCGCAAGCGACCGGCGCAACCCGCTACGAGACCGTCCTCGACCAGGCGCGTTTCGATGTCTGGCTGGAAAAGCTCAAAAGCGCCGAACTGTTCGCTTTCGATACCGAAACCACCGGCATCGACGCGCAACAGGCGCAACTGGTCGGCCTGTCGTTCGCCGTGCAGGCCAACGAAGCGGCCTACGTTCCGCTGACCCACTCCTACATCGGCGTACCGGATCAGCTCGACCGCGACACCGTGCTGCGCGCGCTCAAGCCGATCTTGGAGGATCCGAACAAGCTCAAGGTCGGCCAGCACGCCAAGTTCGACATGAACATCCTCGCCAACTGCGCCATCGGCGGCGACCCGGCCAACGGCATCACCGTGCGCGGGATCGCCTTCGACACGATGCTCGAATCCTACGTGCTGAACTCCACCGCCACCCGCCACGACATGGACAGCCTGGCGCAGAAGTACCTGGACCACACCACCGTGAGCTTCCAGGACATCGCCGGCAAGGGCGCCAAGCAACTGACCTTCGACCAGATCGCCCTGGAACAGGCCGGCCCGTACGCCGCCGAAGACGCCGACGTGACCCTGCGCCTGCACCAGGCCCTGATCGAAAAGCTCAACGCCATCCCGAGCCTGGCCAGCGTGCTGACCGACATCGAGATCCCGCTGGTGCCGGTGCTGGCGCGCATCGAGCGTCAGGGCGCGTTCGTCGACGCCGCCCTGCTCGGCGTGCAGAGCATCGAGCTGGGCGACAAGATGGTCGCTCTGGAGCGCGAAGCGTTCGAGATCGCCGGTGAGGAATTCAACCTGGGCTCGCCGAAGCAGCTGGGCGTGATCCTTTACGAGAAGCTCGGCCTGCCGGTGCTGAAGAAGACCGCCACCGGGCAGCCCTCCACCGCCGAAGACGTGCTGGCGCGGCTCGCGGAGGACGACTACCGGTTGCCGAAGGTGCTGATGGAGTACCGCTCCATGAGCAAGCTGAAAAGCACCTACACCGACCGCCTGCCGGAACAGATCAACCCGCGCACCGGACGCATCCACACCTCCTACCATCAGGCGGTGGCGTCCACCGGACGGCTGTCCTCCAGCGACCCGAACCTGCAGAACATCCCGGTGCGCACCGCCGAAGGCCGCAGGATCCGCCAGGCGTTCGTCGCGCCGGCCGGCTACAAGCTGCTGGCGGCGGACTACTCGCAGATCGAACTGCGGATCATGGCCCACCTGTCCCGCGACGAAGGCCTGATGAACGCGTTCCGCAACAACCTGGACGTGCACACCGCCACCGCCGCCGAAGTGTTCAAGGTCGAACTCAACGAAGTGACCTCCGATCAGCGCCGCAGCGCCAAGGCGATCAACTTCGGGCTGATCTACGGCATGGGCGCGCAGAAGCTGGGCAAGGACATCGGCGTCGACACCAAGACCGCCAAGGCTTACATCGACACCTACTTCGCCCGTTACCCCGGCGTGCGCGAATACATGGAGCGCACCCGTAAGCAGGCGGCCGACCAGGGCTACGTGGAGACTTTCTTCGGCCGCCGCCTGTACCTGCCGGAGATTAACTCCAACAAGCCGCAGGAACGCGCCGCCGCCGAACGCACGGCGATCAACGCCCCGATGCAGGGCACGGCGGCGGACATCATCAAGAAGGCCATGGTGGCGGTGGACAACTGGCTGCAGGCGTCGGGACTGGATGCCAAGGTGATCCTGCAGGTCCACGACGAACTGGTGCTGGAGGTCCGCGAGGATCTCGTCGGTCAGGTCAGCGAAGAAATCCGCACGCACATGAGCGGCGCGGCGAAACTGGATGTTCCGCTGCTGGTCGAAGTGGGTATCGGCAACAACTGGGACGAGGCTCACTGAGCCTTCTGGGACGGGCCTTCGCTGCGGCATGGCGTCGCGGCGAACGCCCGGGAACGGGCTTAGTTCCGATCGCTCTTGGAATTATTCCAAAGCTTTTTGAAAAAAATCTGAACTAATCTTGCGAAGGGCCACTCAGAGTTACTGAATGGCTGGTGAAGCCCTTCGATGCTCCTATGTTGTGTTAAGTGTTGGCAGATATCTGAACCCCGCCCTAGCGGTTCGGAACTTGAACCCCGGAACTTCTCCCTCCCCATATGAAGTCCGGGGCTTTTTTTGCCCGCGATTTACTCGGCCGCCGCTTCGGCGCCCTTGTCCGCAAGCTCCATCCAGCCCGCCAGCACGGTGTAAGCCTCTTCCAGGCCCATGCGCTTGGGCGCGGAGAACAGCTGGATCGAGACCGTATCGCCCCACCCCTTGCGGATCTCCGACTGCACCTTGAGCAGCGTGTTCTTGGCGGCGCCGTAGGTCAGCTTGTCCGCCTTGGTCAGCAGGATGTGCATCGGCATGCCGGCGGCGACGGCCCAGTCGAGCATCAGCCGGTCGAAGTCGGTCATCGGGTGGCGGATGTCCATCAGCAGGATCACCCCCATCAGACTCTCGCGACCGCCCAGGTAGGCCTCGAGGTGGCGCTGCCAGTGCTGCTTGAGCGGGATCGGCACTTTCGCATAACCGTAGCCCGGCAGGTCGACCAGACGGCGTTCATCGTCTAGCTTGAAGAAATTCAACAGCTGCGTGCGGCCCGGGGTTTTCGAGGTGCGCGCCAGGCTGGCGTGGGTCAGGGTGTTCAGCGCGCTGGACTTGCCGGCGTTGGAGCGGCCGGCGAAGGCCACTTCGTAGCCCTGGTCGCTGGGGCATTGATCGACTTTGGCGGCGCTGAGCATGAAGGTGGACTGTTGGCACAGGCCGAGGATGGGGTTCTTGAGCTGCATGGGATTTCCGATGTGGACGGCGCCGGGAATGGGCGCGGCAAGCGAGGTCGCTTCCGTTTCAGTGACGCCAGTATATAATGCCGCAGATTTTGTGTGCGCTTTGTCCCAGCGTAGGATGAAGTTCACGAGAGCGACAGACCTTGATTGCGCAACAGAACGCAGAACGCTCTCAACCCTGAAAAGGTCGTTTTATGACGAAATGGCTGCTGGCTGCCGGGCTTCTGATGCCGCTTCACAGCATTCAGGCCGCACAGGATCCGGAAGCCGTGTACAACCGTGTCTGTGGTGCCTGTCATTCCGGCCAGCTCCCTACGGCGCCCCGCAAGGGCGATCGGGAAGCCTGGACGCCGAGATTGGCCAAGGGCATGGAGACGCTGGTGCAACACGTGACCCAGGGTTTCAAGGCGATGCCGCCGCGTGGTTTGTGCATGGACTGCAGTACCGAGGATTACCGAGCCATCATCCTATGGATGAGCGAGTAAGCCCGGTCCATAACTCTTAACCCTTAGCCGTAGTTGGATTAGCTGATGAACAAACTGATCGTGAGTCTGCTGTTGACCGTGGGAATCTCAGGCTTCGCCCATGCTGCAGGCGATGCCGCCGCAGGCCAGGCCAAAGCCGCCGTATGCGGTGCCTGCCATGGCCCGGATGGCAACAGCATGGCGCCAAACTTTCCGAAACTGGCGGGCCAGGGCGAACGCTACCTGACCAAGCAACTGCACGACATCAAGTCGGGCAAGCGCACCGTCCTGGAAATGACCGGCCTGCTGACCAACCTGAGCGATCAGGACCTTTCCGACATCGCCGCCTACTTCGCCAGCCAGAAAGGCAGCGTCGGCGCCGCCGATCCCAAGATCGTGGCCCGCGGCGAAGCGCTGTTCCGTGGCGGAAACCTTGAAAAAGGCCTGCCGGCCTGCACCGGCTGCCACTCCCCGAACGGCGCCGGCAACGCGGCCGCCGGGTTCCCGCACCTGGGTGGCCAGCACGCCCAGTACATCACCAAGCAGCTGACCGATTTCCGCAAGGAAGAAGCCGGACGCACCAACGACGGCGACGCCATGACCATGCGCACCATCGCCCGCAAGCTGAGCGACGAGGACATCGCCGCCGTCTCCAGCTACATTCAAGGCCTGCACTGAGGCCAGGCTTGCCGGCGTGATCCGGGCGTTGCGCGCAAGGGAATCCCCCGCTACGTTAACGCTCGATTAATCCGCTCAAGCAAGTATAAAAAGGGTGGCCTTGGCCGCCCTTTTTTGTGGCCGCTGCCGTTACACTACAGGACTCATGCCCGCCACGACCTGTCCGCAGACAGGCTGCGCGAGGCGACCCATTTGCCCAGGAGTAAAGCATGCGTAATCTGATCATCAGCGCCGCCCTCGTCGCTGCCAGCCTGTTCGGCGTGACCGCCCAGGCCGCCGAGGCCCCTGCCGCCCCTTACGTCGAACTGAGCAATCCGGTGCCGGTCGCCGTGCCTGGCAAGATCGAAGTGGTGGAGCTGTTCTGGTACGGCTGCCCGCACTGCTACGCGTTCGAGCCGGTGATCAACCCATGGGTCGAGAAGCTGCCGGCCGACGTCAACTTCGTGCGCATCCCGGCCATGTTCGGCGGCCCGTGGGACGCCCACGGCCAGATGTTCCTGACCCTGGAAGCCATGGGCGTCGAGCACAACGTCCACGCCGCCGTGTTCAACGCCATCCAGAAGGAACACAAGAAGCTGACCGACAAGAACGACATGGCCGACTTCCTCGCCACCCAGGGCGTGGACAAGGACAAGTTCCTCGCCACCTTCGACTCCTTCGCCATCAAAGGCCAGATCGTCAAGGCTCGTGAACTGGCCAAGAAATATGAAATCTCCGGCGTTCCGACCATGATCGTCAACGGCAAGTACCGCTTCGACATCGGCTCTGCCGGTGGTGCCGAAGAGGCCCTGAAACTGGCTGACCAACTGGTCGCCAAAGAGCGAGCGTCCAACAAGGCCGCCGCCAACTAAGCGCGGCGACCGCCATGCGCCGCTGGAGAGCCGAACGCCTCGTCGGCCTGCACGATCCGCAGGTCAACGAGCATCACCTGGAGTCCACGGGCCTGCCCGCAGACAGCCGTCTGCGCTTGCTCAGCTTCAACATCCAGGTCGGCATCTCCACCGAGCGCTACCGGCACTACCTGACCCGCAGCTGGCAGCACCTGCTGCCGCACAACGGGCGCTCCGGCAACCTGCAGAAGATCGGCAGCCTGCTCGGCGATTTCGATCTGGTGGCCCTGCAGGAAGCCGACGGCGGCAGCCTGCGCTCGGGCTACGTCAATCAGGTCGAGCACCTGGCCCAGCTCGGCGCTTTCCCCTACTGGTACCAACAGCTCAACCGCAACCTCGGCCGCCTGGCCCAGCACAGCAACGGCGTGCTCAGCCGCTTGCGGCCGTGGGCGATCGAAGACCATCCGCTGCCCGGGCCCAAGGGCCGCGGCGCCATCCTGCTGCGCTTCGGCGAAGGCCCGGAGGCGCTGGTGGTGGTGATGATGCACCTGGCCCTCGGCCCCCGCGCACGCACGCTGCAACTGGCGTACATCCGCGACCTGATCGGCGACTACAGGCACCAGGTGCTGATGGGCGACATGAACACCCACGCCAGCGACCTGCTGCAGCACTCTCCGCTGCGCGACCTCGGCCTGCTGGCCCCGCAGCTTGAAGCGACTTTCCCCAGCTGGCGCCCCCAGCGCTGCCTGGACCATATCCTGCTCAGCCCGACCCTGACCCTGGAAAAGGTCGAAGTGCTGCCGCAACCGATTTCCGATCACCTGCCGGTCGCGGTAGAGATTCGTCTGCCGGGTTCGCTCACGGCCGATGCATTGCCCGCGTTGAGTCCTGCCCTTCGCGGAAGCCCTGAATGAGCGACGAAGCCCAGCGCTGGAAAGAGAAATACCTCAAAAGCATCGAACAGCAGGAAAAGCTCGAACGTCGTTGGGACGCCCGGCTCGACCTGCTGCGCCGCGGCCTGGTGCGCAGCACCCTGGCGGCCGAAGGCACCGACCGGGTGGTCGACCAGTGCATGAAAGAGATGCGTGATGTGGTGCGCACCGACGACATGGACGCCGGCCTCGCCGCCCTGCTGCCGCGCCTGGAAAAGGCCGTGCTCGACTCCGAGCAGCGCCGGGAGACGCGGATCAACCAGGTCAGCACCGCGCTGAATGCGCTGGTCACCCAGTTGCAGGCCTTGCCGCTGCCGCGGGACGTCGCCCGGCCGCTGAAGAAGTTCGCCAAGCAACTCGACGACCGGGTCGGACAGGCCCGGGAAATGCCGCTGCTGCTCAGCGAACTCAGCGGCTTGCAGGGCAAGGCCCTGAGCCAGTTGGAGACGCCGGCGGAACCGGGCCGGCCCGGACTGCTGCAGCGCCTGTTCGGCCATCGCGACAATGACGAGCAGCCGGAGCCGGTGCTGCCGATACCGACGGCTCCGGCTTCCGAGCACACCGAACCGACGCACGCCCCACCGGCCGACCTGCGGCAAGAGACCGCCCCCAGCCCAGTCGCCGAGCCTGAAGAGGCCGCACCCGCCGGCCACCTGCCGGGGGCCAGCCTCGCCACCGAAGCGACGGCGCCCGCACCGCTGCCGAGCCCGGCCAGCCTGCCGGAGCCGGAGCCGGAGCCGGAGCCGGAAGTATTCGCCTTCACGCCGCAGCCACCGGTCGCCGAGCGCACGCCCCAGGCACCCGTTGCGGCGATCACCGAACCGGCCACCCCCGAACCGGTTCCGGCTGCACCAATGCCCGCGCCGGTCGCGGTCAATCCGGACGAGCTGATCCAACCCGGCGAAAACACCGCCGCGATGATCCTCGACAGCCTGCCCCTGCCCGAGCCCATCGCCCTGGCATTGGCGGCCATCGACCCCGAACAGGCCGAGCACGACATCCTCTACGCCCTGCCGGATTCCCCTGAGCCGTCCTACAGCTCGGTGGCTCGGCACATCGAAGACACCCTGATCGGCCTGCTGGACGACCTGACGCTGCCCGAGCGCCATCGCCCGCAAGCCGAGGCAATGCGCGATCGGTTGAAGAACGGCTTGAACTGGTACGAACTGTTGCCGATCCTCGACGATCTGGCGACGTTGATGCTGGCCATCACCGACAGCGGCCAACACGAATTCGAGGTGTACCTGCAACAGCTCAACGAACGCCTCGAAGCGTTCCAGAGCAACCTCAAGGCCGCCAGCGAGGGGCACGCCGACAACAGCTCCGCCGCCCGGGCCATGGACACGCAGATCCGTGAGCAGGTCGACGGCCTGCAGAACAGCGTGCAGGAAGCCGCCGACCTGGACGACCTCAAGCAAGTGCTGGAAAACCACCTGGAAGGCCTGCTCGGCACCATGGATCAGCACCAGAAGCAGCGCGACGCCCGCGAGCAGGAAGTCGCCGCACGCCTCAAGAGCCTGGCCGAGCGCGTGGCCCACATGGAGCAAGAAGCGCTCGGCTACCGCGAGCACCTCGAAGAGCAACGCCAGAAGGCCCTGATCGATCCCCTCACCGGCCTGCCTAACCGCGCCGCCTGGAGCGAGCGGCTCGAGCAGGAAATGACCCAGTGGCAGCAACACGGCAACACCTTGAGCCTGGCCATGCTCGACCTCGACCACTTCAAGCGGATCAACGACAACTACGGCCACCTGGCCGGCGACAAGGTGCTGAAGATCATCGCCACGGTGCTGCGCAAACGCCTGCGCGGCACCGATTTCATCGCCCGCTTCGGTGGCGAGGAATTTGTCCTGCTGCTGCCGGCCACCACCCCGGCGGTCGGCGCCCGGTTGCTGGAGACCTTGCGCGCGGCCATCGAGGCGTGCCCGTTCCACTTCAAGGGGGAGCGGGTCACGATCACCATTTCCATGGGGTTGGCGTCGTTCAGACCGGGAGAACGCAGCGATCAGGTGCTCAAAAGAGCCGATCAGGCGCTGTACCGGGCAAAAAACGCCGGACGCAACCGGGTGGAGATCGGCTGAGGCAATTGTTCCATTTTGTTTAAATCGGGCCGATGGCCGTCTGCGGGCCGGGCAGTACGTTACACTGTTGCATTATTGTCTTGCGTGTACTGCCCTAAACCATGAAATTCCTTGCTCTCCTCGTGTCGCTGCTCGTGCTGGCCGGTTGCGCCAGCGGCCCGCGATTCGACACCAGCCACCCTTCAGCCAACCACGACAGCCGCATCCAATACGTGGTGGTGCACTACACCACCGCCTCGCTGGAGCGCTCGCTGCAACTGCTGACCCACGGCGAAGTCAGCAGCCATTACCTGATCGGCGACGACAAGAAGGCGACCATCTACAAACTGATGGACGAAAACCTGCGTGCCTGGCACGCCGGCGAAAGCGAGTGGCAGGGCCGCACCTGGCTGAACTCAAGCTCGATCGGCATCGAAATCGTCAACCCCGGCTTCCGGGACACCCCGAACGGCCGTGTGTGGTATCCGTACAGCGAAGCCCAGGTGCAGTCGCTGATCGTGCTGCTCAAGGACATCAGCAAACGCAACGGCATCAGCCCGCGCCACATCATCGGCCACAGCGACATCGCGCCGCTGCGCAAGCTCGATCCGGGCCCGCTCTTCCCCTGGAAGCGCCTGGCCGCCGAAGGGCTGGGCCTGTGGCCGAACGAGCAGGCGGTCGCCCAGCGGCAGGCGCAGTTCAATGCGCAGCTGCCGGACATCGGCTGGTTCCAGATGCAATTGGCGCGGCTGGGTTACGCCACCCCGCAGACCGGCGAGCTGGATGTGGCGACCCGCCACGTTCTCGCGGCGTTCCAGATGCATTACCGCCCTTCGCGCTTCGACGGCACGCCGGACGCGCAAACGGCAGCGTTGCTGGTGGTGCTGAACCAGACAAAATAATGACGCCCGCCCGACGGTCAGGGCGAAATCGCAATCAGCAGCTATAACTCATTGGTAATTCTTCGGATATCCATGATGGTAGCTACCCGAGAGACGTTGCGTGGCTGGTTTTATCGCCCGTGGTTTTTGGCGATGCTCGCGGCTGTCCTCAGCGCAAGCCTTTTGATCACCGGCGGGCTGTTCGTGGCGGTGCGCCAGGTCGAACAGAACGAAAGCCAGGAGATGAACGCCCAGGGCGCACGCTTCCTCGCCCGCCTCGAGCAACTGTTCGGCCAGCTGCGCGAAAGCCTCGACGACCTGGAGGCCCAACCCCTGCGCAGCTGCGACGAGGAAATGATCGCCACCCTGCAGCAGGTCACGTTCAATTACCGCTTCGTCTACGAAGCCGCCTACATGGACGCTTCGCGGATCTGCTCCAACCGTCCGCGCCAGGATGCCCTCTCGGTGGTGCGCCCGCCGGACATCAAGGGCCCGACCTACAGCTACTGGCTCAACACCACCACCGAACCCGACGAAAACCGCGCCGCCCTGATGCTCGGCCGCGGCAACTTCCGCGTGGCCACCTCCCGCGGGCACCTGACCGACATGGTCGACCTGTCGCCCGGCAGCAGCCTGCTGGTGGTGCTCGATCACGGGTCGCGGGCGATTCCGGTGCTCGGCGTGCCGCAGGCCTGGCCGCCCACCGACCATTGGCCGCCGAAGAACCCGGACGCGCTGCAGGTGACCCAGACGCGCCTGATCTATCGCATGCCCACCGACAACCCGGAGTACCAGCTGGTGCTGATCACCCCGCGCACCGGCATGCACATCCCGGAGCTCTGGTGGTGGATGGTGCCGCTGTGCCTGATGCTCGGCGCCTTCGTCGGCCTGCTGGTGTTCTGGCTGGTGCGCCAGCGGCAGTCGCTGGACGCCGAGCTGCACGGCGCGATCCGCCGGGGCGAGCTGCAGGTGCTGTACCAGCCGATCTTCGACCTCGACAGCCGCAACTGCGTCGGCGCCGAGGCCCTGTTGCGCTGGCGCCGGCCGGACGGCACGCTGACCAGCCCCGATCTGTTCATCCCGATGGCGGAGAATACCGGGCAGATCCGGCAGATGACCGACTTCGTCCTGCAGCGCCTGCTGGAGCAGCTGGGCCAGCTGCTGCGGGCCAATCCGCAGCTGTACATCTCGGTGAACTTGGCGGCCTGCGATGTGATGGTGCCGCGCATCGGCCAGGTCATGGCCCGGCTGCTGGCCCTGCACCGGGTCGCGGCGCGGCAGATCGCGTTCGAGGTCACCGAACGCGGCCTGATCGACGTGGTGGTGGCGCGGGAGAACCTGCAAGCGCTGCGCGACGTGGGGCATCAGGTGCTGATCGACGATTTCGGCACCGGCTATTGCAGCCTCGCCTACCTGCAGACCCTGCCGGTGGACTGCCTGAAGATCGACAAGGCGTTCATCGATGCCCTCGGTCACGACGCCGCCAGCAGCGGGGTCGCGCCGCACATCATTCACATGGCGCAGGCGCTGGATCTGAAGGTGATCGCCGAGGGCATCGAGCTCGAATCCCAGGCGGCGCTGCTCAGCAGCGAAGGCGTGAAGTTCGGCCAGGGCTGGCTGTTCGCCCACGCCCTGAGCGCTGTGCAGTTCATCGAGCTGATCACCCGTGGCCGGCGCCTGGCCGGGCGTCGGATCGACGACGAAGCCTAGACTGCCAACGCCATGTAGAACTGCGTGCCCTGCCCCGGCCGCGAATAGACGCCCATCCGGCCACCGTGCAGCTGGACGATTTCCTTGCACAGCGCCAGGCCCAGCCCCGCGCCGCCCTTCTTGCGCCCGACCTGAACGAACGGTTCGAAAATCCGTCCCTGCTGACCGTAGGCGATGCCTTCGCCGTTGTCCTCGACGCTGATGATCACCCGCTCGCCGTGGCGCCGGGCCTGAAGGCGGATCAGCCCGTCCCGGGCGGTGTGGCGCAAGGCATTGTCGATCAGGTTGTCCAGCACCCGGTCCAGCTGCGCCTGATCGGCCTGCAGCCGCGGCAACGGCTCCTGCACCTCGACGCTCAGGGTGACGCCCTTCTCGGCCGCCGCGCCGGCAAAACGCGATTGCGCCTGCTCCAACAGATCCCCGATCGAGCACGGCGCCAGCGACAGCTTCTGCAGACCGCTCTGGTAGCGCGAGAAGTTGAGCAGGTCGTTGATCAGTTGCATCAGGCGCTGCATCTCTTCGTTGACCGTGTCCAGCAGATCGGATTCCCGGGAGTCCTCGGCGAACTTCGCCCGCTCGCGGAACAGGCCGAACGCCATGTGCATGCCGGTCACCGGCGTGCGCAGCTCATGGGACGCGCGCAGGACGAATTCACTGCGGACCCGTTCGAACGCGCGCTGCTCGGTCACATCGTGCAGCACCATCACCGCCCCGAGGATATGGCCCTGGGTGTGGCTGACCGGGGTCAGGCTGAACGTCAGCAGCCGCGCCTCGCCGTCGACTTCGACACTCAGATCCTCCGGTGCCCGCTCCAGCGAGCCGCCCCGCAGCACCGATTGCAACTGGACATCCAGTTCGGGCCGGCCCAGCGCCGCGCCCAATCCTTGCCCGCACCGGTCGCTGTCCCAGCCCAACTGCCGCTGGGCCACCGGGTTGAGGTGTTCCAGGCGCCCTTCGCGGTCGATCATCAGCAGGCCGTCATCGATGCTGTCGAGCACCGCCTGCAAGCGCTGCTGGCCGGCCAGCAGCTCGTCGACGTTGGTGGCCTGGTGCTCGCGCAGGGCTTCGGCCATCAGGCCGAAACGCCGGGTCAGCTGGTTCATTTCCAGGGCGGGGGAAATCGGCAGGGTCACCTCGAAATTGCCTTGGCCGATGCTGTCGGCCGCTTTGGCCAGGGCCTCGATGGGGGCGCCGAAACGCCGGGCGATCCCGTGGGCGGTCACAAAACCGATGATCAGCACCGCCAGGCCCACCAGCCCGAGCAGGCCGGCGATCAGCAACGCCCGTTGGCGGGCGGCCTGCTGCACCGCATTGATGTTGTCGAGGGCGCGCTTGTGTTCGGTGACCAAACCGTTGCGCAGAGTGTTGAAGCGTTCGCGCAACTCACCGCTGTCGCTCAAGGAGGTGGCCGACCGGTCATAAGCCTCCATGAAACGCTGGTAATCGTCCTTGGCCTGCTTGAACCCGTACGGGTTGTCGTCGCCTTGGGCTTCGTGGGCGATGCCCTCCTCCAGCAGTTCGCGGTAATGCTGTCGCGAGGCTTCGAACGCCGCAGGGTCGGGCTTTGCCGACAGCATCATGATCAATTGGTCGCCCAGGGTCTGGCGCAGCTTGAGCCCCAGGTCGAGGGTGACAAAGTTGTTGCGCACCAGCGCTTCCTGGCTGCCGGCCATCTGCATGACGCTGACCAGGCCCAGCAGCAGCCCCAGCAGGGCCACGGTGATCAGCGCGGAAATGCTCAGGAACAACCGGGTACGCAACTTCATTGCCAGCTTCATCGTCACCCGCTCACAGGTTGTATTGCTTGCGCTTGCGGTACAGGGTCGAGGCGTCGATGCCCAGTGTCTTGGCCGCCTGGTCGAGGGTGCCGGCGGTGGCCAGCACCGCGCCGATGTGGGCCCGCTCCAGTTCGTCGAGGCTCAGGGCGGCGCCGATCCGCGGCGTATTGGCGGCCGGTTGCTCGGCCATGCCCAAGTGGCTGATTTCCACCCGCTCCTGAGGGCAAATGATGCTGGCGCGCTCGACCACGTTGCGCAGCTCCCGGATGTTGCCCGGCCAGCGGTAGCTGAGCATCGCCTCGCGGGCCTCGTCGCTGAACACCCGGGCCGGACGCGCGTATTCCTTGACGAAACGGGCCAGGAAACGCTCGGCCAGGGTGAGGATGTCCTCGCTTCGTTCACGCAGCGGCGGCAGGTGCAGGGTGATGACGTTCAGGCGGTACAGCAGATCCTCGCGGAAACGCCCGTCACGCACCATGTCTTCCAGGTTGAGGTTGGTGGCTGCCAAGATCCTCACATCGGCGCGCCGAGTGACCGGATCCCCTACCCGCTCGTATTCCTTGTCTTGAATGAAACGCAGCAGTTTCGGCTGCAAGGTCAGGGGAAAATCGCCGATCTCGTCGAGAAACAGCGTGCCGCCGTCGGCCTGGTTGACTCGCCCGAGCGTGCTCTCGCTGGCGCCGGTGAACGCGCCGCGGCTGTGCCCGAACAGTTCGCTTTCCATCAGTTCGGCGTTCAGCGACGGGCAGTTGACCGTGACGCAGGACTTCTTCTCGCGCTTGCTCCAGCCATGGATGGCCCGGGCCAGCTCGCCCTTGCCGGTGCCGGACTCGCCCAGGATCAGGATGTTGGCATCGGTGCCCGCCACTTGGCGCGCGGTCTCCAGCACCACCTTCATTGCCGGGCTGTGGGAGTCGAGGCCGTCCTTCGACTGGCGGATTTCGCCTTCGAGGGCTTCCAGGCGTGCCGAGAGCCGGCGCACTTCCAGTTGCTTGGCCGTGGCCAAGCGCAACTGATCGGGGCTGCACGGCTTGACCAGGTAATCGGCGGCGCCGGCCTGGATCGCATCCACCGCGGTGTCGACCGCCGAATGGGCGGTGACGATCACCACCCGCATCCACGGCGCCTGAACGCGCATCTGCGCCAGGACGTCCAGACCGTTGTCCTCGCCCAGGCGCAGATCCAGAAAGCACAAGTCGAACACCTGCCGCTGCAGCAGCGCATCGGCCTGGGCGGCGCTGGTGGCGGTGGCCACCGTATAGCCCTCGTCTTCGAGGCAATAGCGGAACGTTCGCAGGATGGCGGATTCATCGTCCACCAGCAGAATGCGGCCTTGATGCTCAGTGGCTGATTCCATTTTTCCTACGCTCCATAAGTGAATGTCTTGGTTTAGTCCCGGAAAAATCGGGCAAGTTGCATGGTCGATTCTGATCGATTCCAGTCATGGCAGGGTAGCTCCCTCCTGCCCTTACGGCTAATCCGCTGATTTTTCTGACTTTTGCGGTCGATCACGGATTTCGCCATTACCTCCCGCCTCATTTCTGACATCCGCGCCCCGCCATCCATTCAAAAAGAATGAAATGTCTGTCGGAGCGGTCGTGCAATTCGCACGACGGTGACAGGCGGCATCGTGCAGGATGCGTCGTCATTTTCCTTGATTGATTTTATAACTTATTGATTTTATTGATTATTTTTGATCAAAAAAAGCTGGCATGCGCTCTGCAAAGACTCCCTCAGACCGGGCAGACATCGATCGCCCCAACGAATAAGAGTGAGGACACCAGGATGACTCGCCCAAGCGCCACCACCGCTCGCCTCTCGTCCCTGCAGATCCAGCAAGGCCTGTTCGGCCTGCTCGCGCTGTTGGTCACCCTGATCGCGTGCCAGCAATACCTGCGCTGGGAACAGAGCCAGACGCCTGAACCCCTGATCTCGATCCAACACCCCGTACAGACCCATTTCAGCGCGGCCGCCAGCCGCCAGGCCGAGGACGTCGCGCTGCGCATGGTCGATGTCGACCAGCCGCAGCCGCTGGACCAGGCGCCCCGCGAAGAACGCTGGATCTTTTGAATGAATCTGGGCGTCGAACGCCGAGACGGGCAACACCCTTAAAACAGAAGTGAGGAGAATCATCATGTTGAGCTGGGCAATCACCTTCCTGATCATTGCCATCATCGCCGCCGTGCTGGGCTTCGGTGGTATCGCGGGCACTGCCACGGGCATCGCCAAGATTCTCTTTGTCGTGTTCCTGGTGATGTTCATCGCTTCCTTCATCTTCGGCCGCCGCGGCCGAGGCTGACCATGAGCGTCGTGAAGACACTGGCGGCCGCCCTGCTCATGGGCGGCTGCGCCATGGCGATGGCGGCCAATGATGGCCAGACGCGCGTCAACGAGCTGCTCAATGCCGACCCCCAATACCGGGACACCTGGCAAAAAGTGGTGAAGAAAGAGGAACGCCTGCCGGAATGGGTGATGAACCTGTCCGGAGCGCCGCAGCAGCAAATGAATGCCGTCGAAGAGGATGGCGACCAGTACCTGGTGGGGCCGCTGTGCGAGACCGAGCAGACCTGCCTGAACCACCGCCTGATCGTCGCCTTCAGCTTCGACAAGAAGCAGGCCTACGCCCTGCTGGTCGATGTGCCGGAGGGGCTGCCGGCGGACAAGTCGCCGACGCGGCATGCCACTTACCGATTCCTGGGCAAGCCCGATGAAGGCATGCAGGGACTGCTGACCGAAACGCTGAGGAAGGATCCGAACTGGTATTGAACATGAGGGCAGCGCCAAGCTGCCCTTCATTGCGCCCGCCCGAGGAAGGCCGGCGCATGGCCAAGGGGCCGGGACGTTCTGACTGTTGCAGGGTCGGAGTGACCTACGGGTACAGGGAGTGCCTGCGATGAGGGCCGGGCCAGGGCAATGAAGCTGCGCGCAAGTTCGCCGGCCCGTCCGAGGTCCGACGGACTTGCCGAAAGCTTCGAACGCGCCAAACGTTGATCTAGAGCGTCCTGCTCACCGTTGAATCGTTCAGACTGTGGCGAAAACCGTTTCGCCGTGTTTCGCGGCGACCGTATATCGATAAAGAACCCGATTTCACATCGGGCCTTTTCGTTTTCCGTTGTAGGTTTTTTCCCAAATTTTCTTCCGATTCAGGACACCGTAAAAACAAGCCAGCTACGCTGAAATGGCCGGTTCACGGCGCTTATGCCTGCTTGAATGTCGCAATCGAACCGCTTGGGACGCCAGTTTCAATTGAAAAATCTCATGCCGATTCGGCATAGGGTAGTCGCTTACGGCATTAGACGGCGCAACCCCGCATCGGAATAGTTGCGCCTTTTTTCGCCTGCCGGAGAGCGTAATCATGCGCTCCGGAGCACCTTATACGGAGGCAGATGCACAGACTTTTGCGCCGAGCGCGTTCCAGTTCCTGCATGTGCCTGAGTCAAACGCAAGTAAGGGTAAAAATAATGAAGAAGGCAAAGCTCAGCCTCGCCTGGCAAATCCTGATCGGTCTCGTATTGGGGATTGCCATTGGCGCGTTGCTCAACCACTTCAGCGCCGAAAAGGCCTGGTGGATCAGCAACGTCCTGCAACCGGCAGGCGATATCTTTATCCGTCTGATCAAGATGATCGTGATCCCGATCGTCATTTCCTCCCTTATCGTCGGCATCGCCGGCGTGGGCGACGCCAAGAAGCTCGGGCGCATCGGCCTGAAGACCATCATCTACTTCGAGATCGTCACCACCATCGCCATCGTCGTCGGCCTGCTGCTGGCCAACGTGTTCCATCCGGGTGCCGGCATCGACATGAGCACCCTGGGCACCGTGGACATCTCCAAGTACAAGGCCACCGCCGCCGAAGTACAGCATGAACACGCGTTCATCGAGACCATCCTCAACCTGATCCCGTCGAACATCTTCGCGGCCATGGCCCGCGGCGAGATGCTGCCGATCATCTTCTTCTCCGTGCTGTTCGGCCTCGGTCTGTCGAGCCTGCAGTCGGACCTGCGCGAACCGCTGGTGAAGATGTTCCAGGGCGTCTCGGAAAGCATGTTCAAAGTCACCCACATGATCATGAACTACGCCCCGATCGGCGTGTTCGCCCTGATCGCGGTGACCGTGGCCAACTTCGGTTTCGCCTCGCTGCTGCCGCTGGCCAAGCTGGTGATCCTGGTTTACGTCGCCATCGCGTTCTTCGGCTTCGTGGTGCTGGGCCTGATCGCTCGCCTGTTCGGCTTCTCGGTGATCAAGCTGATGCGCATCTTCAAGGATGAGCTGGTGCTGGCCTACTCCACCGCTTCGTCCGAAACCGTGCTGCCGCGCGTGATCGAGAAGATGGAAGCCTACGGCGCGCCGAAGGCCATCTGCAGCTTCGTGGTGCCGACCGGCTACTCGTTCAACCTTGACGGCTCGACCCTGTACCAGAGCATCGCGGCGATCTTCATCGCCCAGCTGTACGGCATCGACCTGTCGATCAGCCAGCAGCTGCTGCTGGTGCTGACCCTGATGGTCACCTCCAAAGGCATCGCCGGCGTGCCGGGCGTGTCCTTCGTGGTGCTGCTGGCCACCCTGGGCAGCGTCGGCATTCCGCTGGAAGGCCTGGCGTTCATCGCCGGCGTCGACCGCATCATGGACATGGCGCGCACCGCCCTGAACGTGATCGGCAACGCCCTGGCCGTGCTGGTCATCGCCCGTTGGGAAGGCATGTACGACGACGCCAAGGGCCAGCGCTACTGGAACTCCCTGCCGCACTGGCGCAGCAAGGACAAGGTTCCGGCGGCCCAGGCCACCAAGAACTGACACACGCCCTGCTGGCTTCCTGCAGTCAGCGGCCGCACAAACAAACCCCGGATCATTTCCGGGGTTTGTCGTTTTCGGCAGCCCCGCTATCATTCGCCGCATCTTCCGGGGGAATTTGACTGATGCTTAACGGCCTGTGGCTTGGCTTCTTCATCGTGGCGGCCGTGTCGGCGCTGGCGCAGTGGCTGGTGGGCGGCAACGCCGGGATCTTCGCGGCGATGGTCGAAAGCATCTTCGCCATGGCCAAGCTGTCGGTCGAGGTCATGGTGCTGCTGTTCGGCACCCTCACCCTGTGGCTGGGCTTCCTGCGCATCGCCGAGAAGGCCGGCATCGTCGAATGGCTGGCCAAGGCCCTGGGCCCACTGTTCCTGCGCCTGATGCCGGAAGTGCCGCCGGGCCATCCGGCCATCGGCCTGATCACCCTCAACTTCGCCGCCAACGGCCTGGGCCTGGACAACGCCGCCACCCCCATCGGCCTCAAGGCCATGAAGGCCCTGCAGGAGCTCAACCCCAGCGCCACCGTGGCCAGCAACGCGCAGATCCTGTTCCTGGTGCTCAACGCCTCATCCCTGACCCTGCTGCCGGTCACCATTTTCATGTACCGCGCCCAGCAAGGCGCGCCGGACCCGACCCTGGTGTTCCTGCCGATCCTGCTGGCCACCAGTTGCTCGACCATCGTCGGCTTTCTCTCGGTGGCGGTCATGCAGCGCCTGCGCATCTGGGACCCGGTGGTACTGGCCTACCTGCTGCCCGGCGCGCTGATCCTCGGCGGCTTCATGGCGCTGCTGGCGACGATGTCCGCCACGGCGTTGGCCGGATTGTCGTCGATCCTCGGCAATCTGACACTGTTCGGCTTGATCATGCTGTTTCTGGTGATCGGCGCGCTGCGCAAGGTGAAGGTGTACGAAGCGTTCGTCGAAGGGGCCAAAGAGGGCTTCGACGTGGCCAAGAACCTGTTGCCGTACCTGGTGGCCATGCTTTGCGCCATCGGCGTGCTGCGGGCCTCCGGGGCGCTGGACTTCGGCCTCGACGGGATCCGCCACCTGGTGCAGTGGGCCGGCTGGGACACCCGTTTCGTCGATGCGCTGCCGACAGCGATGGTCAAGCCGTTCTCCGGCAGCGCCGCGCGGGCGATGCTGATCGAGACCATGAAGACCTCCGGCGTGGACAGCTTCCCGGCGCTGGTGGCGGCGACGATCCAGGGCAGCACCGAGACCACGTTCTACGTGCTGGCGGTGTACTTCGGCGCGGTGGGCATCCAGCGGGCGCGGCACGCGGTGGGGTGTGCGCTGCTGGCGGAGTTGGCCGGCGTGCTCGGCGCCATCGGCGTGTGCTACTGGTTCTTCGGCTGATCGCCGATCTGAGACGAAAGCCGGACTGCCGGCGATTGCCCGTAGGCCGACAGACCGCCATCGCCAGCAGGGGATCGTGGGTGTGTCCCACGGGATTCTGTGCGGTGCTCAAGGCCGGGGTTGCGATGCGAATCGCTGGCCTTGCTCCACCGCCCACGCCACCACCTTCGCGGTCAGGCGGTCGCTGGCCTGGCCGAACCCGGCGACTGCCGCCGGCACCTTTACATCGCTCAGCGGCTGGCGTTCCTCGAAGCGGCGGCTGGCGAGGATGCGCTGGTCGTAGCCACGCACCAGCAACGCATCCAGGCGCACCACGACGCTGGCGCCGTTGCCCTCATATTCCGTCTGAAACGCTTGCAGGCTGCCGCCCAGCTCCAGGTCCGCCTGGAAGTTGCTGTCGTCGGTGCTCAGCAGCGACACCCGGCCGTCACGCTGGAAGCCGTCGAGCAGGCGGTTGCGCAGCAGCACCGGCGCCGGGTCGCTCCAGCGCGAGGCCTTGTAGGTGCTGATCACGTCGCCCTGAGGGATCACGGCGATGCCCGGCCGGTTCAGCGCTTCGCTGGCCTGCAGTTTGTTCAGGCGCAGCGACCAGTGCTGGACGGCCGCCGGGCCGGTCGGGGCGGGCGTCTGGGCGGCGGGCAGGCGGTAGACGTCCAGCGGCTCCGGCTTGGGCAGGATCGAACACGAAGCGGCCAGCGCGAAACCGGCGAGGAGGGCGAGGCGGGTCGGCTTCATGGGGTGAATTCCTTGTTCTTGTCGTTGCCCAGCAGATAGCCGCTGGGGTTGGCCTCCAGGCGTTGGGAAATGGCGCGCAGCGAGCTCAAGGTCTCGCGCAGTTCGCGCACCGCCGGCGCCAGGCCGTTGAGGCCTTGCAGGCCGCTGTCCAGGGACGTCTGGTTCTTGCTCAGCAGGCCGTTGATCGTGGCGCTGCTTTGCTCCAGGGATTTCATCGCCTGCTCGGCGCTGCCCAGGGCCTGCTTGCCCTGATCGTTGAGCAGGCCGTTGGCGTTGCGCATCAGCGCCGACGTCTGTTCGAGCATGCTGCCGGCCTGCTTGCCCACCGCCGCCAGTTGCTGCATGGCCTGGCGCAGGTCGCCGCGCTGGTCGTTGATCGCGCCGGTGGTCTGTTCCAGGTGGGCGAGGGTGTTGCTGATGCGCTCGACGTTCTGCGCCGAAAACATCTGGTTGGCGTTGTGCAGTAGCTCGTTGACCCCGGTCATCAGGTCGTTGCTGTCATTGAGCAGGCGGGAGATGGGCGAGGGCGTGGCGACGATGGTCGGCAGCTTGCCGTCGCGGCCCTTGAGGTTCGGGCTCTGCGGCGTGCCGCCGCTGAGCTGGATGATCGAGGTGCCGGTGATGCCGGTCAGGGCCAGCTTGGCCAGGGTGTCTTCCTTGATCGGGGTGTCGCCGCCCAGGCGGATCCGCGCCAGCACCCGGCGCGGGTCTTCCGGATCAAGCCTGAGGCTGACCACGTCGCCGACCTTGATCCCGCTGTACTGCACCGCGCTGCCCTTGGACAGGCCGCTGACCGCCTCGTTGAACACCACTTCGTAATCCTTGAACTCGGTGTCGACGCTGGACTTGGCCAAAAACAGGCCGAAGAGCAGGGCGCCCGCCACCACGATCACGGTGAACAGGCCGATCAACACATGATGGGCTCGGGTTTCCATGTCAGACCTCGTTGAGCTGTGAAGCGGCGCCGAGCGCCGAGCGGCCCCGGGGGCCGTGGAAGTATTCGTGGATCCACGCGTCGTCGGTTTCCGAGACCTGGTCGATCGGCCCGGCCACCAGCACCTTCTTCTGCGCCAGCACCGCCACGCGGTCGGTGATGGTGTAGAGCGTGTCCAGGTCGTGGGTCACCAGAAACACGCTCAGGCCCAGGGCGTCGCGCAGGGTCAGGATCAGTTGGTCGAACGCGGCGGCGCCGATCGGGTCGAGCCCGGCGGTGGGCTCGTCGAGGAACAGGATGTCCGGATCCAGCGCCAGCGCCCGGGCCAGCGCCGCGCGCTTGATCATGCCGCCGGACAGGGATGCGGGGTACTTGTCCGCCGCCGACAGCGGCAGCCCGGCCAGCGCCAGCTTCACCGCCGCCAGGTGTTCGGCGTCGTCGCGGCTCAGGCCCGCGTGCTCGATCAGGGGCAGGGCGACGTTCTCGGTCACGGTCAGCGAGGAGAACAGCGCGCCCTTCTGGAACAGCACGCCGAAACGCCGCTCGATCAGCGAGCGCTCGTGCTCCGGCAGGCTCGGCAGGTTCTGGCCGAACACCGTGACGTTGCCTTCGCTGGGCCGGCGCAGGCCGACGATGCTGCGCAGCAGCACCGACTTGCCGCTGCCGGAGCCGCCGACCACGGCCAGGATCTCGCCCTTGTACAGGTCCAGGTCCAGGTTCTCATGCACGCTCTGGCGGCCGAAACGGTTGCACAGGCCACGGACTTCGATGACCGCCTCGGCGGGCGCGCGGGGTGGACGGCTCACCAGCTCATCTCCATGAAGAACAGGGCGGCCACCGCGTCGAACACGATGACCACGAAAATCGACTGCACCACGCTGGAGGTGGTGTGGGCGCCGACCGATTCGGCGCTGCCGCTGACCTTGAAGCCTTCGAGGCAGCCGATCGCCGCGATGATGAACGCGAAGACCGGCGCCTTCACCAGCCCCACCAGGAAGTGCTGTACGCCGATGTCGGTCTGCAGCAGCGACAGGAACATCGCCGGGGAAATCCCCAGCGACACCGCGCAGACCACACCGCCGCCGACGATGCCGCAGAGCATCGCCAGGAACGTCAGCATCGGCAGGGCCACCAGCAGCGCCAGCACCCGGGGCACCACCAGCAGTTCCATCGGGTCGAGCCCGAGGGTGCGGATCGCGTCGATCTCTTCGTTGGCCTTCATCGAACCGATCTGCGCGGTGAAGGCGCTGGCAGTGCGGCCGGCCATCAGGATCGCGGTCAGCAACACGCCGAATTCGCGCAGGAAAGAGAACGCCACCAGATCCACGGTGAAGATGCTCGCGCCGAAACCGGCCAGCACCGTCGCCCCGAGGAACGCCACCACGGCGCCTACCAGGAAGGTCAGCAGGGCGACGATGGGCGCGGCGTCGAGGCCGGTCTGCTCGATATGCGCCACCACCGGGGTGATCCGCCAGCGCTTGGGCCTAAGCAGGCTGCGGGCGATGGTTTCCAGGATCAGGCCGATGAAGCCCAGCAGTTGCAGGGTGTCTTGCCAGACCGTGTCCACCGCGCGGCCGATGCGGGTCAGCAGTTGCACGCTGACGCTGATTTCCGGTTCCTTGACCGGCACGCAGAAGTCGGTCAGCGAGCGGTACACCGTCTGCAGCAACGCACGGTCGGCGTTGGAGAGGGTGCAGTCGGGGTGTTCGGCGGACTGGCCCAGGCGTTCGGAACCGAGCAGTTCCACCAGCAACGAGGCGCCGGCGGTGTCGAGGGCGCCGAGGCCGTTGAGGTCGATGGGGGTGTCGGCGCCGTACTGGCCGCGCAGCGTTTGGCACAGGTGCTTGAGCCCTGCGTAGTGGGCCAGCGTCCAGTCGCCCGTGACCCGCAGGCGGGCAGGGGTGAGCGTGGTGTCCAGCCGGGCGTTGCCGGCCATCGGGCTGCTGGTCATAGGCTCCGTGCGTGTGCGGCTGTTACGGGAACCTACGTAATAGCACGAACCCGATTACTTTTCTTTGGCCGGTGTGCTGTCCGGGACGGTGAAACGCAGCACGCCGATCACCTGGCCGTCCTCGGTCAACACCCGCACCTGCCATTTGCCCGCCGGGTCGGCCGGGAAGTTCTGCTTGTGCGTCCACGCCCGGTAGCCTTCCTTGCGCCCGCCATGGATGTCGAGGGCGATGCGGTCGACCTCTTTGCCGTTGAACTGCCACACGTGATAGATCCGCTCGTCCAGCCCCCGCGGCGCGCTGATCGCGGTGTAGGCGTAGAGCCCGCCGTTGCGGATCTGCTCGACGCTGACCTCTTCGAGGCTGTCGCCGGGGGTGCGGTCCTGCAGTTGGGTGCTGATCGCCACATCCGTCATCCACAGCGTGGCCGGCGGCACCCACGAACGCAGCACCCAGCCGACGGCGCCGATGCCCAGGGTGATGCTGAGGATGGCCAGCGCGTTGCACACGGTGCGGATCGGGAAGATCGACGCCAGGCTGGGGAACGACAGCGCCACGGCGATGCCCAGCGCCCATTTGAAGCTCTGCGAGGTGGTCAGGTGCAGGATCACCGGCAGCGCGGTGAGGAGGGCGGCGAACAGGGTCAGGGTGTGCAGCGCCAGAAACGCCCAGCGCCGCCGCGCCAGCCATTTGTAGTAGAGCGGGTCGGTGATCGAAATGAACGCGGCGATGCTCAGCAGGCCGGTGAACACCAGTTGGCCGCTGTTCCAGGTCGTGGTGATGAAAAAGAACGGCAGGACGAAGAACAGGCTTTCCTGGTGGATCATCTGCGTGGCGTAGCGCAGCAGCGGTTCGGGGATCTCGCGCTTGAAGATCCGGGTGAACAGCTGGGTGAGGCTGTTTTCCAGCATCAGCCAGATCCAGCTCAGCAGCATGATCGTGGCGATCCAGCTGGCCAGCCCTTGCTGGCGGTCCACCAGGATGAAGCTGCCGGCCCCCGAGATGAAACCGCCGAGCGCAATGACCCCGGGATAGCGCTTCATCAGTTCGAGGATGCGCTGGATCAGCTGGGTCAGTTTGAGCATGGGGGCAGTTCGCGGCGGTCGAGGAAAAACTGCGACAGAGTACCGCCCGCCGGGCGCCGTGGCGAGGCTGCCGATCAGTTGGGCGGTGTTTTCCCGTGGCGCAGGCGCCAGCCCAGCACGATCAGCAGCAGGGTGCCCAGGCCGCCGCCCAGCAGCCACAGCACCTGGTCGTCGCCGAGCAGCGGCTTCTCGATCCGCAGGTAGCCCGGTTGCAGCAGCAGTTCGCGCATGGCCTTGTTCGCCGCCGCAAGCGTCACCCCTTGCAGCTCCCGGGCGGGGTCGGCGAAGCGGCCGTCCTCGTAGTCGCCCAAGGCGCTCCAGTAATAGTCGGCCAGCGCGCTGTTGCCCTGCACGGCCCAGGCCTGGTGGGCGATGGCCGCCTGCTTGAGGCGGGCGAAGGTGTCGGGGTCCAGGCCGTCCCTGAGCAGGTCGGCCTTGAGCCCCTCCAGTTCGCGTTCGGCCTGGGCGATGTCGTCGCGGTCCACATCGGCGTTGAGGCTCATGAAGCCGACGCCGCCGAACACCTCGCGCTCGGCCCACGGCCCGTAGGACAGCGCGTGGTCCAGGCGCAAGCGGCGGTACAGCGCCCAGTCCAGGTAGTTCTTGAGCAGGTCGAAGGTTTCGTCGTACTGGTCGTCCAGCACCGGTTCGGGCACCAGCCAGTGCAGCTTGGCGCCGTTGCCGATGAAGCCGCGCATCAGCGTGCGCTCGTGGGCGGCGCTGCTGCTGATGTCCGGCAGCGTCCGGTGCTCGCTGGGGTCGACCGGCTCCAGCGAGCCCCAGGCCCGTTCCAGATAGGCCGGCAGCAGCCGGTCGAGCTCGCCGACCACGATCAGGGTCATGTTGTTGGGCGCGTACCAGGCCTTGCGCACCTTCTCCAGCTGCTCGCGGGTCAGGCCGTCGACCTCGGCCCGCTGCGGGCATTTGAGCCCCAGTTCCACCGCCAGTTGATTGCTCGCGCTGTGGCCCAGGTCCTGGCGGTCGAGCCAGCGCCGCAGGTGCGTGTAATGGCCGCCGTCCTCGCGCTCGACCACGCGCTTGGCCGCGTCGATCGCGTTGTCGTCGATGCGCGTGCGGGTCAGCAGATCCAGCAACAGGTCGAGCACCTTGCGCTGGTTCTTCGCCGGCGCCTCGATGACGAACGTGGTGTCGGCGTTGCTGGTGAAGGCGTTCCATTCGCCGCCCAGGGCCTGCATGCGCTCCTCGAGGCCGCCTTCACCGGTGGCGTCGGTGCCGCTGAACAGCAGGTGTTCGAGCAGGTGCGGCAGTTCCTTTTCGTCGCAGCCGAAATCGTCGATGCCGACCCCGACCACCAGCCGGATCGCCACATGCCCGCGCTCGGTGCCGGGCTTGAGCAACACCTGCAGGCCGTTGGGCAGGGCGTAGCCTTCGACCTGGAAGCGATCCAGGGCCAGGGCGGGCAGGGAACCGAGCAGCAGGCAGGCGAACAGCAGGCGACGCATAACGAGTTTCCGTACGGCTGAAAGGGGGATCCGGGGTGCCTGAAAGGCCCTCACCGCCAGCAGGCTGGCTCCCGCAGGGGGATATGGTTCCAATGAGGGCCTGAAGGCCGGATCACTGTAACTGACTGGCCACGGTTGCAGACGTTCAAGGCGAATGCGTGATGTCCGTCATGTCGTCCACCGCCAGCGCGCCGGTGTCCGACGTCTCCAGTACCACATAGGCGCTGCCGCAGAACAGTGAATTGAGCCGTTTCATGTCCGCGATCAGTTCCAGGTGCAGCGAGCTGGTTTCGATGCTCTGCACGATCTTGCGCTGCAGGCGGCTGACGTGGGCGTGGGCCAGGCGCCGCTCCTGGGCGCGGAACCGGCGCTTCTCCCGCAGCAGTTGGCGCGCGCTTTCCTTGTCGCCGCTGAGGAACACCGACAGCCCCAGCCGCAGGTTGGCGATCAGCTGAGCCTGCAGCCCGGCCAGTTCCTCCAGCCCGTCCTCGGAGAACGAACGGCGTTGGGACGTCTTTTGCTGCTGCACCTTGCGCAGCATGCGTTCGATCAGGTCGGCGGCCAGCTTGAGGTTGATCGCCAGTTCGATGATTTCCGCCCAGCGCCGGCTGTCCTGTTCGCCCAGGTCTTCCCGGGGCATCTGCGCCAGGTACAGCTTGATCGCGCTGTACAGCGCCTCGACGTCATCGGTCAGCCGGCGCACTTCCTGGGTCACGGCGGTCTGCTTGCCGCGCAGCGCATCGAGGGCGGCGTCGAGCATGTTGTCGATCAGGTCGCCCATGCGCAGGGTTTCCCGGGCGGCGTTGGCCAGGGCCAGGCTCGGCGTGGTCAGCGCCGTCGGATCGAGGTGGCGGGGCCGGGCGGTGCCGTTGGCCTGTTCGCGCTCCGGCAGCAGCCAGGCGCACAGCCGCGCCATCGGCCCGACGCTGGGCAACAGCACCAGGCAGCGCACGGTGTTGTAGAGCAGGTGGAAGCCGATGACCATTTCCTGGGCGCTGAAATCCAGGCTGTCCAGCCAGTGCACCAACGGGTCGAGCACCGGAATGATCAGCAGCAGCCCGATCAGCTTGTACAGCAGGCTGCCCAGCGCCACCTGCCGGCCGGCGGCGTTCTGCATGCTGGCGCTCATGAACGCCAGCACGCCGCTGCCGATGTTGGCGCCGATCACCAGGCCGATCGCCACCGGCAGGCTGATCACGTTGGCGCCGGCCAGGGTCGCGGTCAGCAGCACGGCGGCGAGGCTGGAATAGGAAACCATCGCGAACAACGCACCGACCAGGGCGTCGAGCAGGATGTCGCCGGTCAGCGAGGCGAAGATCACCTTCACTCCTTGGGCATGGGTGATCGGCGTGGCCGCCTCGACGATCAGCTGCAGCGCCAGAATGATCAGCCCCAGGCCGATGGCGACCCGTCCCATCTGGCCCAGCCGCGTCTGCTTGCGCGACAGGAAGAAGATCACCCCGATGAAGATCAGCAGCGGCGACAGCCACGACAGGTCGAAGGTCAGCACCCGTGCCATCAGCGCCGTACCGACGTCGGCGCCGAGCATGGTGGCCAGGGCCGGGGTCAGCGCCATCAGACCCTGGCCGACGAAGGAGGTGACGAGCATGGCGGTGGCGTTGCTGCTCTGCACCATCGCGGTCACGACGATGCCGGCGATGAAGGCCAGCCAGCGCTTGGACATGTTCTGGCCGATGACGTGGCGCAGGTTGGAGCCGTAGACCCGCAGGATCCCGGTGCGGACGATGTGCGTGCCCCAGATCAGCAGGGCCACGGCGGAAAGCAGATTGAGCAGGGTGAGCATTGCAGGCCCCCTGTGATGACGGCGCCCCAGAGGGGCAAGTGGACGGTGCCGCGCGTTTTCTACGAGTTGTGTTTAAGCTGTAGTCGGCTAACGGTCTGGGCGCCAGCATCGCACAGCCCAAGCGTCGATTGAAACAAAAGCGTCATGAAACCCGAACCCGGCCCCACCGCAAAAACAGTGGGAGCGAGCCTGCTCGCGATGGGGCCGTCACGTTCGACCGTTGGGTCGACTGACAGACCGCCATCGCGGGCAAACCCGCTCCCACAGGGTATTGCGCGTGACCTGACGGGTTACTGGCCCGGCACGTCCTTGCGCAGCTTCACCGGTTCCTGCTGCTGTTTCTTCCTCGCGATCGCGCCGCGCATCTTGATGTTGATCGCTTCGACGGCCAGCGAGAACGCCATGGCGAAGTAGACGTAACCCTTAGGCACATGCACGTCGAACGCTTCGGCGATCAGCACGGTGCCGACCACCAGCAGGAACGACAGCGCGAGCATCTTCAGCGACGGGTGCTTGTCGATGAACTCGCTGATCTTGCCCGAGGCCAGCATCATCACCAGCACGGCCACGACGATCGCAGCGACCATGACCGGCACGTGGGAGACCATGCCCACGGCGGTGATGACCGAGTCCAGGGAGAACACGATGTCGATGATCGCGATCTGGATGATCGTGTAGAAGAAATTGCCGCCCTTGCCCGAAGGCGCGTCGTCGCTTTCGTCTTCGCCCTCCAGCGCGTGGTACATCTCCTGGGAGCTTTTCCACAGCAGGAACAGACCGCCGAAGAACAGGATCAGGTCGCGGCCGGAAATGCCCTGGCCGAACACCACGAACAGGTCGGCGGTCAGGCGCATGACCCAGGTGATCGACAGCAGCAACAGGATCCGGGTGATCATGGCCAGGCCCAGGCCGAAGATCCGGGTGCGGGCCTGCATGTGCTTGGGCATGCGGCTGACCAGGATCGAAATCATGATGATGTTATCGATCCCCAGGACGATCTCCAGGGCGGTCAGGGTGAAGAAGGCAACCCAGATCTCAGGGTTGGTCAGCCATTCCATGTGTATTCCTTTGAGCGAGTGTTAAACCACGACGCCAGCATGGCGCTGGCGGCGTGGAAGTTTGGTGCCGTTGCAGTTACAGAGTGCTGAACAGCGGAAAAGTCCCCAACAGCAACGCGGCCGCCAGTATGCACAGGCAGACCAGCACTGCCCACTTGAGCGTGAAGCGCTGGTGGTCGCCGAACTCGATCCCGGCCAGGGCCACCAGCAGGTAGGTGGACGGCACCAGCGGGCTGAGCAGGTGGACGGGCTGGCCGACGATCGAGGCACGGGCCATTTCCACCGCGGTGATGCCGTAATGGCTGGCCGCTTCGGACAGCACCGGCAGCACGCCGTAGTAGAACGCGTCGTTCGACATGAAGAACGTGAACGGCATGCTCACCAGCGCCGTGATCACCGCCAGGTAAGGGCCCAGGAAATCCGGGATCACCGCCAACAGGCTCTTGGACATGGCGTCGACCATGCCGGTGCCCGACAGGATACCGGTGAAGATGCCCGCCGCGAAGATCAGGCTGACCACTGACAGCACGCTGCCGGCGTGGGCCGCGACACGGTCCTTCTGCTGCTGCAGGCAAGGGTAGTTGACGATCATCGCGATGCTGAACGCCACCATGAACAGCACCGGCAGCGGCAGCAGACCGGCGATCAGGGTGCACATCAGGGCCAGGGTCAGCAGGCCGTTGAACCAGATCAGCTTCGGACGGCGGGCGTCCGGGAACTGCGAGACGCTGATTTCGCTATGGTCGATCTCGTCGCCGACCAGGTGCAGCTCGCCCAGGCGCGCCCGCTCACGCTTGCCGTAGAAGTAGGCGATGACCAGGATCGCCACCACGCCGGCGGCCATGGCCGGGATCATCGGCACGAAGATGTCCGACGGATCCACGTGCAGCGCACTGGCGGCACGGGCGGTCGGGCCGCCCCACGGGGTCATGTTCATCACGCCGCCGGCGAGGATGATCAGGCCGGCCATGATCCGCGGGCTCATGCCGATGCGGCTGTACAGCGGCAGCATGGCGGCCACGCAGATCATGTAGGTGGTCGCGCCGTCGCCGTCCAGGGACACGACGAGCGCCAGGACGGCGGTGCCGACCGACACCTTCAGCGGGTCGCCCTTGACCAGCTTGAGGATCTTGCGCACGGCCGGGTCGAACAGGCCGGAGTCGATCATCAGGGCGAAATACAGGATGGCGAACATCAGCATCACGCCGGTCGGCGCAAGCTTGGTGATGCCTTCGAGCATCATCGGGCCGATCTTCGGCGCAAAGCCGCCGAACAGCGCGAACAGGATCGGGATGATGATCAGGGCGATCAGCGCGGACAGGCGCTTGGTCATGATCAGGAACATGAACGTGATGACCATGGCGAAGCCAAGGAAAGTCAGCATGGGAATACTCCAGGCGTAGCGCGGCTAGGGAATGGGCGGACCTTGGGGGATCAGCGCAGAACGGGAAGCACGGAACGTACGGGCGGAGTGACAGCGAGGAGGCGGGTTGCAGAGGACATCAGAATCACCATTGTTGTTGTTAATTGGGCCGGGCGGGCGAGGTTGCGCACGCATTGGCCAGCCGGTCTGGTGCCGGCAGTGGGGGCGATACTAATCGGGGAAGCTTTCAGTCAGCTTTCGCCGGCGAAAGCTTTGGGCGAACGGCCAACCGGCCGTCGGAAGCGGCTAGAGTCAATGGATCCGGGCACGGGAGGGAAGGGCCATGAACGAACTGCACCGCGGCGGCTGCCACTGCGGACACATCCGCTATCAAATCAGCGGGCCCTTGCATGACATCGCCCACTGCCATTGCTCGATCTGTCGGCGGGTCAGCGGCGGCATCGTCACCACCTGGCTGACGGCACCGGCGGCGAACTTCCGTTGGATGGCCGGCACGCCGGCGCGCTACGCGTCGTCGGACACCTGCACGCGGTTCTTCTGCCCGCAGTGCGGGGCGCAATTGGCGCTGGCGACACAGCTGAGCCCCGCGAGCATCGACGTCACCGTCGCCACCCTCGACCACCCGGAACAGGCACCGGCCGACCGGCACATCTGGACCGACAGCCGGCTGCCGTGGCTGCACCTGGACGAGCACCTGCCGGGGGAGCCGGAAGAAACCCTCTGATCAAAAAATGGACAGATCCAGCGGCCGCATCGCGCCCATCCAGATCGCGTGCTCGGTGTGGTCGAGCAGGTCGTCGCCGGTGTCGGGGTGCAGGAACACCACCAGCCCCTTGCGGTTGAGCGCCAGCCACGGCAGCACATCCCCCAGCAGCTCGGGGCCGAACGCCAGTTGGCAGCTCCAGTCCGGGTGCGGGCCCACCGGGCGCTCGTGCATCCGGCCCATTTTCAGGGGAAACCGTTGCGCGGCCTGCTCGCACAGGGCCCGGGCCTGCTCGATCGTGCCGGCATCGTAGTAGATGTGGGCGTGATAACCCTTGATCTGTTGCATCTGCAATCCTCTGCATCGAAATTGAAAGCCGCTCACACCGCCACCGACGGCAACGCCAACCCGTTCAACGACTGGGCGCTGTCGGCCTGCTCGGCCATCAGCCAGTCGACGAACCGTTGGATCAATGCCCCACGTCGTTTGCGCGGCGGCAGCACCACGTAATAGCCGAGCCGCGACAGGGTGGTCTCGGCGATGGGCCGGCACAGCAAGCCCTGGCTCAGCAAGTTATCCACAAGGTGGCGCCAGCCGATGGCCACGCCCTGGCCGCCGATGGCCGCCTGGATCAGCAGCGTGTAGTTGTCGAAACGCAATTGCCCCGGCGCCGGCGGGGTGGTGAGGCCGAGCTCGCGGAACAGTCCGCTCCAGTCGAACCAGCGGCTGCTGTTCTCGCCCCGCAGGTGCAGCAGCGGAAACTCCAGCAACGCCTGGGGCGACAGGGGAAGGGCGCGGTCCTTGAGCAGTTGCGGGCTACACACCGGAAACACTTCTTCGCTGAACAGCCAGTGGCTTTCGCCCTGCTTGAAGCGCCCGTCGCCGAACAGCACCGCCACGTCGATGTCGGTGCGCAGCATGTTGTGGCTGCGCTCGCTGGTGACCAGGCTCACGTCCACCTGCGGATTGGCCGCGTGGAAGCGGTGCAGGCGCGGCATCAGCCAGTAGGCGGCGAAGGCGAAATCGGTGGCGACCTGCAACACCTCATGCTGCTGTTGTGCGCTGATCGCGCTCAATCCTGCGTCGATGTTCTGTAAACCGAGGGCAACCTGCTCGAACAGCAACGCACCGACCTCGGTCAGGCCGATGCCTCGGTAGATCCGGTCGAACAACCGCGCGCCGAGCTGCTCCTCCAGCCGCTTGATCTGCTGGCTGACGGCCGGCTGCGTGGTGCCCAGCTCCACCGCCGCAGCGGTGAAACTGCGGTGACGGGCCGCCGCCTCGAAGGCGCGCAACAGGTCCAGCGAAAGGTCGCCAAGGGCTTCATACATAAGCGATGCTTATCCTAGTCATTGTTCGGCACGGGCTTTACCGAACGGGGCATGGAATCCATGCTCAATCGCAGCAATGTCGCATAACTCTCCACTATGGAATGCCGCGATCACATGAAGCGCAAGAACATTCTTTTCATCATGGCCGATCAGATGGCCGCGCCCATGCTGCCGTTCTACGGCCCGTCGCCCGTCAAGCTGCCGAACCTCAGCCGTCTCGCCGAGCAGGGCGTGGTGTTCGACGCCGCCTACTGCAACAGCCCGCTGTGCGCGCCGTCGCGCTTCACCCTGGTCAGCGGCCAATTGCCCAGCAAGATCGGCGCCTACGACAACGCCGCCGATTTCCCCGCCGACGTCCCGACCTACGCCCATTACCTGCGCCGCCTCGGCTACCGCACCGCGCTGTCGGGCAAGATGCACTTCTGCGGCCCGGACCAACTGCACGGCTACGAAGAACGCCTGACCAGCGACATCTACCCCGCCGACTACGGCTGGGCGGTGAACTGGGACGAGCCAGACGTGCGCCCCAGCTGGTACCACAACATGTCCTCGGTGCTGCAGGCCGGGCCGTGCGTGCGCACCAACCAGCTCGATTTCGACGAAGAAGTGGTGTTCAAGGCCCGCCAGTACCTGTACGACCACGTCCGCGAGGACGGCGACCGGCCGTTCTGCCTGACCGTGTCGATGACCCACCCGCACGACCCGTACACGATTCCCAAGGCGTTCTGGGACTTGTACGACGATGCCGACATCCCGCTTCCGGTCACCCCGGAGCAACATTCGCTCGACCCGCATTCCCAGCGACTGCTCAAGGTCTACGACCTGTGGGACAAGCCGCTGCCTGTGGATAAGATCCGCGACGCGCGCCGGGCCTACTTCGGCGCGTGCAGCTACATCGACGACAACGTCGGCAAGCTCCTGCAGACCCTGGAGGAAACCGGGCTGGCCGACGACACCGTCATCGTGTTCTCCGGCGACCACGGCGACATGCTCGGCGAGCGCGGGCTCTGGTACAAGATGCACTGGTTCGAGATGGCCGCCCGGGTGCCGCTGCTGATCAGCGCCCCCGGCCAATTCGGCGCCCGCCGGGTCAGCGCCGCCGTGTCCACCGCCGACCTGCTGCCGACCTTCGTCGAACTGGCCGGCGGCAGCCTGGAACCGGGCCTGCCGCTGGACGGCCGGTCGCTGGTGCCGCACCTGCAAGGGCAGGGCGGGCACGACGAAGTGTTCGGCGAATACATGGCCGAAGGCACCGTGAGCCCGTTGATGATGATCCGGCGCGGCGCCTATAAATTTATCTACAGTGAAGACGACCCTTGCCTGCTGTTCGATGTGGACAATGATCCGCACGAGCTGGAAGAACTCAGCGCATCGCCGCAGCATCGCCAGCTGTTCGACGATTTTCTCGCCGAGGCGCGGGCCCGCTGGGACATCCCGGCGATCCACCGGGACGTGCTCGCCAGCCAGCGCCGGCGGCGCTTCGTCGCCGGGGCGCTGACCCTCGGCACGCTCAAGAGCTGGGATCACCAGCCGCTGGTGGACGCCAGCCAGCAGTACATGCGCAACCACATCGACCTCGATGACCTGGAGCGCAAGGCCCGTTATCCACAACCCTGCCAAAACCAATAACGCAAAGGGGAAGTCCATGGTCAAGTTATCCACAATCGTGACGGTCGGCCTGATCAGCCTGGGCAGCGCCCAGGCCTGGGCCGAGGCAAGCTGCGAAACCGTGAAGATGGCCGACCCCGGCTGGAGCGACATCGCCGCCACCAACGCCATCACCGGGTTCCTGCTGGACAGCATGGGCTACAAGCCCAAGGTCGACACCCTCGCGGTGCCGATCACCTTCGGCGGCCTGAAGGACGGCCAGGTCGACGTGTTCCTCGGCAACTGGATGCCGGCGCAGCAGGGGTTCTACGACAAGTTCGTGGCCACCGGCGACGTCACCCAACTGGCGAAGAACCTCGACGGCACCGAGTTCACCCTGGCCGTGCCCGACTACGTGTGGGACGCCGGCGTGCATGACTTCGCCGACCTGAACAAGTACGCCGACAAGTTCGACAAGAAGATCTACGGCATCGGCTCCGGCGCGCCGGCCAACATTTCCTTGCAGGAGATGATCAAGAAGGACGACTTCGGCATGGGCCAGTGGAAGCTGATCGAGTCCAGCGAACAGGCGATGCTCGCCGAAGTGTCGCGGGCGGTGAAGAAGCAGAAGTTCGTCACCTTCCTCGGCTGGACGCCGCACCCGATGAACGTGCAGCTGAAAATGCATTACCTCAAGGGCGGCGAGAAGTACTTCGGCGACACCGGCAGCGTGCACACCCTGACGCGCAAAGGGTATGCCGAGGCTTGCCCGAACGTGGGCCGGTTGCTGACCAACCTGTCGTTCACCCAGCAGATGGAGAACAGCATCATGGCCGAGGTGGTGAACAAGAAGATCAGCAACGCCGACGCGGCCAAGGCGTGGATCAAGGCCAACCCGGCGGTGCTGGAGAAGTGGCTGGACGGGGTGAAGACCGTGGACGGCAAAGACGCACTGCCTGCGGTCAAGGCCCGGCTCTGAACGCTGTGGCGAGGGCGCTTGCTCCCGCCGGGCTGCGCACTCCAGCGGGAGCAAGCGCCCTCGTCACAAGCCACAAGCTAAAACTGCAAGCCACCCGTGAGGGTGTGTGCCTGATACCCTTGCGCAAAATCCCGTCCGAGAGGATCCATGGCCCTCCCCAGCCGCCGCTCACTGCTGCCCTTCCTGACCTGGCTGCCCCGGCAAACCCGCGCCAGCGTCGGACGCGACCTGATCGTCGGCCTCAGCGGCGCGATCCTCGCGCTGCCCCAGTCGGTCGCCTACGCCCTGATCGCCGGGCTACCGCCGGAGTACGGGCTGTATGCGGCGATCGTCCCGGTGCTGATCGCCTGCCTGTGGGGCTCCTCCTGGCACCTGATCTGCGGACCGACGGCGGCGATCTCGATCGTGCTGTACGCCAGCGTCAGCCCGTTGGCCGTCCCCGCCTCGCAGGACTACGTCACCCTGATCCTGCTGCTGACCTTCCTGGCCGGGATCTTCCAGTGGCTGCTCGGCCTGCTGCGCTTCGGCGCCCTGGTGAATTTCGTGTCGCACTCGGTGGTGCTCGGCTTCACCCTCGGCGCGGCGGTGGTGATCGCCGTCGGCCAGTTGCCGAACCTGCTGGGCCTGGACCTGCCCGCCAAGGCCACGGCGCTGGCGAGCCTGACGGATCTGCTGAGCCACCTGGGGGCTGTGGATAAGCCGTCGCTGGCCCTGGGCCTGGCCACCGTGGGGGTGGGCGCCATGCTCAAGCGCCTGCTGCCGCGCTGGCCGACGTTGTTGATCACCCTGGCGCTGGGCAGCCTGCTGGTGTGGCTGTGGCCGGCGATGTTCGGCCATGTGCGCCTGGTCAGCGCGTTCACCGGCAGCCTGCCGCCGTTCAGTGCGCTGCCGCTGGATCTGGACCTGGTCCTGCGTCTGCTGCCCAGCGCAGTGGCGGTGGGCATGCTCGGGCTGGTCACCAGCCTGTCGATCGCCCGCTCCATCGCCGCCCGTTCGCAACAGTTGCTCGACGCCAACCAGGAAGTCCGCGCCCAGGGGCTGTCGAACATCGTCGGGGCGTTCTTTTCCGGTTCGCTGTCCGCCGGGTCGTTCACCCGCTCGGGGCTGAGCTACGAGGCCGGCGCCTGCTCGCCGCTCGCCGGGGTGTTTTCGGCGGTGTGGGTGGCGCTGTTCGCGCTGTTCGGCGCCGCGCTGATCGCGCACATTCCGATCCCGGCCATGGCCGGCAGCATCCTGCTGATCGCCTGGGGGCTGGTGGACCATCGCGGCATCCGCGCCCTGCTGCGGGTCAGCCGCGCCGAGTTCGCGGTGATGGCCCTGACCTGCGCCGCCACGCTGCTGCTGGAACTGCAGACGGCGATCTACGCCGGGGTGCTGGCGTCGCTGTTCTTCTACCTCAAGCGCACCTCGCAGCCGCGGGTGCAGCATTGGCGCGACGGCGAGGACGATGTGCTGCGGGTCGGCGGCTCGATTTTCTTCGGCGCCAGCCACTACCTGCAGGTGCGCCTGCAACGCCTGCACGGCGCCCGGGTGGTGATCGAGGCGCAGCAGATCAACTTCATCGATTACTCGGGGGTGGAGATGCTGCACCAGGAAGCCCGGCGCCTGCTGAGCCAGAACCGTTGCCTGACGTTGCGCCGGGCGCGGCCGCAGGTGGTGGAGGAGTTGCTCAAGCTGGAAGGGCCGCAGAAGTGCCCGATCCGCTTCGAGGATTGACCGCAGAGCCCGCTGGGGGAGCGGACCTGCTCGCGATGGCGGTCTGTCTGTCACAGCGATGCTGGAGGTGACGCCTTCATCGCGGGCAGGCTCGCTCCCTCAGGGTCATTGCGCCAATTGGCGGCGCAGTTCGGCCAGCACCGGCGCGGTGTCGGGGCGCACCCCGCGCCACAGGAAAAACGCTTCCGCCGCCTGCTCGGCGAGCATCCCCAGCCCGTCCATGACCACCCCGGCGCCGTGTTCGCTGGCCCAGCGGCAGAACGCGGTGGGTTCCTTGCCGTACATCATGTCGTAGCACAGGGTCTTGCCCGGCTCGATCAGGCTCGGGGCGATCGGCGGCACGTCGCCGGTGAGGCTGGCCGAGGTGGCGTTGATGATCACGTCCACCGGCTCCTGCAGCCAGTCGAAACCGCTGGCCGACACCGGCCCAAGGTCGCAGAACAGTTCGGCCAGCAGCTCGGCCTTGTCCACCGTGCGGTTGGCGATGATCACCGACGCCGGCCGCTCGGCCAGCAACGGCTCCAGCGCGCCGCGCACCGCGCCGCCGGCCCCCAGCAGCAGGATGCGTTTGCCGGTCAGGCTGAAACCGGCGTTGACCGTCAGGTCGCGCACCAGCCCGGCGCCGTCGGTGTTGTCGCCCAGCAGGCTGCCGTCGGCCTGCCGGCTCAGGGTGTTCACCGCACCGGCCCGTTGCGCGCGGGCGGTCAGGCTGTCGGCCAGACGATAGGCCTCTTCCTTGAACGGTACGGTGACGTTGGCGCCGCGTCCTTCCCGGAAGAACGCCGTGGCGCAGTCGCTGAAGCCGTCCAGCGGCGCCAGCAGGGTGCTGTAGTCAAGCTGCTGGCCGGTCTGCCCGGCGAACAGCGAGTGGATCATCGGCGATTTGCTGTGGCCGATCGGGTTGCCGAAAACGACGTAACGGTCCATCGACACTCCTCAGGCCTGAGCCAGCCAGTCGCGGTCTTGCAGGAAGTAGTCGGTCAGGCGCGCCTCTTCGCTGCCCGGCTCGGCTTTCCAGTCGTAGGCCCAGCGCACCTGTGGCGGCAGCGACATCAGGATCGATTCGGTGCGCCCGCCCGATTGCAGGCCGAACAGGGTGCCGCGGTCGTACACCAGGTTGAACTCGACGTAGCGCCCGCGGCGGAATTCCTGGAACTCACGCTGCTTGGCGGTGAACGCCTCGTGCTTGCGGCGCTGGACGATCGGCAGGTAGGCGTCGATGTAGGCATCGCCGATGGCGCGCATGAAGGCGAAGCTGGTGTCGAAGTCCCACTCGTTCAGGTCATCGAAGAACAGGCCGCCGATGCCGCGCGGCTCGTGGCGGTGCTTGATGTGGAAGTAGGTGTCGCACCAGGCCTTGTAGCGCGGGTAGACGTCCGGGCCGAACGGCGCGCAGGCCTGGGCGGCGATGCGGTGCCAGTGGACGCAGTCTTCTTCGTTGCCGTAGTACGGGGTCAGGTCGAAGCCGCCGCCGAACCACCAGACCGGTTCTTCGCCTTCCTTTTCGGCGATGAAGAAGCGCACGTTGGCGTGGGACGTCGGCACGTGCGGATTGTGCGGATGGATCACCAGCGACACGCCCAGGGCCTCGAAGCCGCGTCCGGCCAGCTCCGGCCGGTGGGCGCTGGCCGACGGCGGCAGGCCGCTGCCGAAGACGTGGGAAAAGTTGACGCCGCCCTTTTCGATCACCGTGCCGTTCTCGATCACCCGGGTGCGACCGCCGCCGCCGGCCGGACGGGACCAGGCGTCTTCGACGAAGCGCGTGCCGCCGTCTTCGGTCTCCAGCGCGGCGCAGATGCGGTCTTGCAGGTCGAGCAGATACGCCTTTACGGCGTCGGTGCGGGTCGTCATGGCATCACCTTGGATCGGGCAAAACTGCGCGCGGCCCCCGCAAACAAGGGGCGCCGCGCAAATGGGCGCACAGCATACCATCGCAGGCGAGCCTGCCGCAGTTGACGAAGATCAAGCTTGGGGGTTCGATAGCAGGCTTCCCGAATGTCTCAAGGAGCAGGCAGATGGCCAAGCGTATCCAGTTCCGCGCCCACGGCGGCCCCGACGTGCTCGAATACGTCGACTACTCGCCCGTCGAGCCCGGCCCGCAGCAGGTCCGCGTGAGCAACAAGGCCATCGGCCTGAACTTCATCGACACCTACTACCGCAGCGGTCTGTATTCGCCGCCGTCCCTGCCGTCTGGGCTCGGCGCCGAAGGCGCGGGCATCGTCGAGGCGGTGGGCAGCGCGGTGACCCGGTTCAAGGTCGGCGACCGCGTGGCCTACGGCAGCGGCCCGCTGGGGGCCTACAGTGACGTGCATGTGCTGCCCGAAGCCAACCTGGTGCACCTGCCGGACGCCATCGGTTTCGAGACCGCCGCCGGCGTGATGCTCAAGGGCCTGACCGTGCAGTACCTGCTGCGCCAGACCTACGAGCTCAAGGGCGGCGAAACCATTCTGTTCCACGCGGCGGCCGGCGGCGTCGGCCTGCTCGCCTGCCAGTGGGCCAAGGCCTTGGGCGTGAAGCTGATCGGCACCGTCAGCTCCAAGGAAAAGGCTGAACTGGCCAAGGCCAACGGTGCCTGGGCGACCATCGACTACAGCCACGAGAACGTCGCGCAACGGGTGCTGGAACTGACCGACGGGAAGAAGGTCCCGGTGGTGTACGACGGCGTCGGCAAGGACACCTGGCCGGCCTCGCTCGACAGCGTGGCCCCGCGCGGGCTGGTGGTGAGCTTCGGCAATGCGTCCGGCGCGGTGGAGGGGGTCAACCTGGGGATCCTCGCGGCCAAAGGTTCGCTGTACGTGACCCGCCCGACCCTGGCGACCTACGCCAACAACGCCGAGAACCTGCAGCGCATGGCCGACGAGCTGTTCGGGATGATCGCCGCCGGCAAGCTCAAGGTGGAGATCGGCCAACGCTATCCGCTGGCGGACGCCGCCAAGGCGCAGACCGAACTGGCGGCGCGCCGCACCACCGGCTCGACCATCCTGTTGCCCTGAAGCCAGCCTGCTGGCGATGGCGGTGGGTCATTCACCACCGATGCCGGCAGTGCCGGCCTCATCGCTTGCAGGCAAGCTCCCACAGGGTTTTGGGGGGTGCAGGGATCCTGCTAATACCCGGGATCCTTTGTGGGAGCCAGCCTGCTGGCGATGGGGGTGCAGCCTGTCTCAGGCCGGGCGCACCACGTTGCCGGTCGCCAGGTCGCGGATCAGGCTAGGGTTCTTGCGCCCGCCGAGCATGCCGCCGAGCACCAGGTCGACCTGGCCGCGGAAATACTGCTCGACCCGCAGCCGGGTGCGCGCCGCCGGACGCCCCTGGGGGTTGGCCGACGTCGACACCAGCGGCCCCACCAGCGCGCACAGGTCACGCACCTGCGGATGATCGCTGACGCGCAGCGCCACGGTGTCATGCACGCCGGTGATCCACTCGGGCAGTAGGTTCTGGTGCGGCACCAGCCAGGTGTTGGGCCCGGGCCAGGTGGCGGCCATGCGGTCGATCCACTCCTGCGGGAAGTCTTCGAACAGGAAGTCGAACTGACGGATGTTGTCGGCGACCAGGATCAGCCCCTTGTCCGCCGACCGGTTCTTGATCGCCAGCAGCCGATCCACCGCCTCCTCGTTCCACGGGTCGCACCCCAGCCCCCAGACGGCTTCGGTTGGGTAGGCAATCACCGCCCCGGCGCGAATCTCTCGTGCGGCTTGCTGCACACGCCAACTGTTGACCATGAAACACTCTCCGCAAACAGGTTTCGCGCAGTTTACCGATCTTCCCCGTAAAACCCAGCCTCCCGAGCGTCAGCTCACCCGCGCCAGCCAGCGGCCGCTTTCGCACACGGCGCGGCCGTCCATCTCCAGCTCGGTCAGCGCCGCCAGCACTTTGGGCAGCGCCCAGCCGCAGCTTTCGGCCAGGGCTTCGCTGGTGTGCGGCGCGGCATGCAGCAGCCGCAGCAACGGGTGATCGGCCGGCGACGGGGCTGTGGACAACGGCACGCGCTGCCAGCCGCGCAGGGCTTCGAGGATGTGCTCGATGGTCTCCACCAGCGCCGCGCCGTCGCGGATCAGCTGATGGCAGCCCCGGGCGCCGGGATGATGGATCGAACCAGGTATCGCAAAGACCTCGCGCCCCTGTTCCGCCGCCAGCCGGGCGGTGATCAGCGAACCGCTGGCCACGCTGGCCTCGACCACCAGCACGCCGAGCGCCAGGCCGCTGATGATCCGGTTGCGCCGGGGAAAGTTGCTGGCGACGGGGCCGGTGTCCAGCGGAAACTCCGACACCACTGCGCTGCCGGAGGCGATCATCGCGTCGGCCAGCCGTCGGTTGCGCTGTGGATAAAAATTTTCCAGCCCCGTGCCCAAGACGCCGACGGTGCGCCCGCCGACGTCCACGGCGGCCTGGTGCGCCGCCGCGTCGATGCCCAACGCCAACCCGCTGGTGATGACGAACCCGGCCCCGGCCAGGCTGCGCGAGAACGCGGCGGCGCTGTCCATTCCAGGGCGCGACGCGCGGCGGCTGCCGACCATCGCCAGTTGCGGCCTCTCAAGGATCTGCGGGTCGCCGGCCACGAACAGCAGCGGCGGCGGATCGGCAATCTGCGCCAGCAGCGCCGGGTAATCGGGCTGGCCCCACATCAGCACATGCCGGTCCGGCCGCTCTAGCCAGCGCAATGCGTGGCTGGCGCCATCGCGCACCTGCGGACAACGCCGGGCCTCGGCGCAGGTCGCCGGCAACCCCAGCGCCCGCCAGGCGCTGGCCGGAGCGCTGATGGCCTTGGACGCCGAGCCGAAGGCTTCGAGCAGTTTGGCGAAACGTTTGGGACCGATGTCCGGCATACGGTGGAGGCGCAGACGCGCCTCCAGTTCCGCCGGGGAAACCGGCGTACAGGCAGACAGTTGCATGGATCATCCTTGACCGTCGGGCGTCCCGAACCATTCGGGACAAGCTGTGGATAACTCTGTTGGTAACTTGTGAAGCCAACTAAGGGTTGCGCACCTTGTCCAGCACCGCCAACGAGCGCGTGGCGTTCAGCACCAGGCCGTAACTGAGCTTGTCGTAGGTGCGGAACACCATCAGCAGGCCGGCGCGCTCGTCCGGGATCTTCAGCGGCTGGCCGGTGATCCGGTCGCGCACGGTTTCCCCGGTCTTCATCACCACCAGCACGTTGCCTTCGGCCAGGCCGTCGCGCTTGCCCTTGTTCAGCGTCACCACGTCCATGGCGCCGATCTGGGTGACGCCCCGCGGCACGTCGATGATCAGGCCGTTGATGTCGGTCTGCGGCGCGCTGGGCATGAAGGTCGAGTTGATCGAGCGCTCCTCGCCGCTGAACAGACGGTCACCCAGGCGCACTTCCTGGGTGGTGCGCTGCAGGGCGAGGGTGGCCACGTCGCCTTCGGTGGCGATGATCTCGCCGCCGCCGACGTCATCGGCGTTGATCCCCAGGAACTCCTTGCTCTGCGGGTCGGTGTAGACCTTGCCCTGGCGGAAGATCCCGTACACCGGCCGGCTCATGTCGAAGCGGCCGCGGGCGAAGATCCGGTCGCCGGTGCCGCTGAGCACCCGTTCGGCATCGCCGGCGACGATGTACGGCGCCTTGTCGAAATCCTCGACCTTGTCGACGATCCGGTTGCTGAGCAGGAAGCTGTTGATGGACTTGAGCGGAATGCTCGGGATGGCCTCGGCCACCGGACTGCTGCGCACCCGCGGCGACAGCTTGATGGTGCCGCGCGAGGCGCCGCGGTTGAGGGTCAGGCGCGGCTGGCCGTTGACGTAGTCGAGCGTCAGCGTGTCGCCCGGGTAGATCAGGTTGGGGTTTTCGATCTGCGGGTTGGCGTGCCACAGCTGCGGCCATTGCCAGGGCTCGCGCAGGTATTTGCCGGAGATGTCCCAGAGGGTGTCCCCCGAAACCACCGTGTATTGCCGTGGAAAACCTTCCTTGAGCTGCACTTGCCCGTGCGCGGCGCCGGCCGAGGCCAGAAGCAGCAGGGCGAACAGTGTTTTCCTCATGCGGTGAATCCCTTTATCATGTGCATTCGCGTGAATCGTCAGAGCCCCCGTGGCTCGCCCCGGCCTGCACTGCAAAAGCCAGGGGCTACGCTTCACAACGGTAGCCTGCATCCTCGGACCCGCCAGGCCATCGACCCGACTTTACCTCACACGTGCAGCAATCAAGCCTATGGCCATTTTGAACATCCTCGAATTTCCGGACCCGCGCCTGCGCACTATCGCCAAACCCGTGGCCGTAGTGGACGACGAAGTGCGTCAACTGGTCGATGACATGTTTGAAACAATGTATGAAGCGCCGGGCATCGGCCTCGCCGCGACCCAGGTCAATGTGCACAAGCGTATCGTCGTGATGGACCTTTCCGAAGACCGCACCGAGCCCCGGGTGTTCATCAACCCCGAGTTCGAGCCGCTGACCGACGAAATGGATCAGTACCAGGAAGGCTGTCTGTCGGTGCCGGGCTTCTACGAAAACGTCGACCGCCCGCAGAAGGTCAAGATCAATGCCCTGGACCGCGAAGGCCAGCCTTACGAACTGATCGCCGAAGGCCTGCTCGCGGTGTGCATCCAGCACGAATGCGACCACCTCAACGGCAAGCTGTTCGTCGATTACCTGTCCACGCTCAAACGCGACCGCATCAAGAAGAAGCTGGAAAAGCTCCACCGCCAGAACGCTTGATGCCCTCCTTCAAAGGCTTGCTGCGGCAAGCCTTTTTCTTTTTCAAGACGCTTTGCACTTAGAGACCCCCGAATGACTGAGCCACTGCGCATCGTTTTTGCCGGCACCCCGGAATTCGCCGCCGAACACCTCAAGGCCCTGCTGGCCAGCCCTTACGAGATCGTGGCGGTCTACACCCAACCGGACCGTCCGGCCGGCCGCGGGCAAAAACTGATGCCGAGCCCGGTCAAGCAGCTGGCTGTGGATAACCATATCCCGGTGCTGCAGCCGCCGACCCTGCGCAACGCCGACGCCCAGGCCGAACTGGCCGCCCTCAAGCCTGACCTGATGGTGGTGGTGGCCTACGGCCTGATCCTGCCGCAGGCGGTGCTGGACATCCCGCGTTTGGGCTGCATCAACAGCCACGCGTCCTTGCTGCCGCGCTGGCGCGGTGCGGCGCCGATCCAGCGCGCCGTGGAAGCGGGCGACGCCGAAAGCGGCGTGACCGTGATGCGCATGGAGGCCGGCCTGGACACCGGGCCGATGCTGCTGAAGGTCGTCACCCCGATCAGCGCCGACGACACCGGCGGCAGCCTGCACGACCGTCTCGCCGAAATGGGCCCGCCGGCCGTGGTGCAGGCGATCGCCGGCCTCGCCGCCGGGACGCTGGAAGGCGAGGTGCAGGACGACGGCCTCGCCACCTACGCCCACAAGCTGAACAAGGACGAGGCCCGCATCGACTGGCGCCGTCCGGCCATCGAACTGGAACGCCTGGTGCGCGCCTTCAACCCGTGGCCGATCACTCACAGCACCCTCGACGGCGAAGCGCTGAAAGTGCTGGCGGCCACCCTGGCCGACGGCAAGGGCGCCCCCGGCACCATCCTCGGCGCCAGCAAGGACGGCCTGATCGTCGCCTGCGGCGAGCAGGCGCTGTGCCTGACCCGCCTGCAACTGCCCGGCGGCAAGGCGCTGAACTTCAGCGACCTGTTCAACAGCCGCCGCGAGAAATTCGCCGTCGGCATCGTCCTCGGCGAAACGGCGGACACCCCATGAATCCACGTCTGGCAGCCGCCAAGGCCTTGGCCGCCGTCCTCAGCGGAAAAGCCTCGCTCAACAGTTCCCTGCCCACGCAACTGGACAAGGTCGAGGACCGCGACCGCGGCTTCACCCAGGATCTGGCGTTCGGCACCGCCCGTTGGCAGCCGCGGCTGTCGGCCCTGGCGGAAAAACTGCTGCAGAAGCCGTTCAAGGCCGCCGACGCCGACGTCGAGGCCCTGATGCTGGTAGGCCTCTACCAATTGCTCTACACCCGGGTGCCGGCCCACGCGGCCATCGGCGAAACCGTCGGCTGCGCCGACAAGCTGAAGAAGCCTTGGGCCAAAGGCCTGCTCAACGCCGTGCTGCGCCGGGCGCAACGGGAAAGCGAAGCGCTGTTCGCCGAACTGGCGCGGGACCCGGTGGTGCGCACCGCCCACCCGCGCTGGCTGCAGAAATCCCTGAAGGCCTTCTGGCCCGAGCAGTGGGAAGCGATCTGCGAGGCCAACAACGCGCACCCGCCGATGATCCTGCGGGTCAACCGCCGCCATCACAGCCGCGACGCCTACCTCGCGCTGCTGACCGACGCCGGGATCGCCGCGCAACCGTGCGCCTTCAGCCGCGACGGCATCGTGCTTGAGGCCGCCGCCGACGTGCGCAGCCTGCCGGGCTTCGCCGAGGGCTGGGTCAGCGTCCAGGACGAAGCCGCGCAACTGGCCGCCGACCTTCTGGACCTGGCGCCGGGCCAACGGGTGCTGGACGCCTGCTGCGCCCCCGGCGGCAAGATCTGCCATATCCTCGAAGCCGAACCGGCGCTGGCCGGCGTGGTGGCGGTGGACCTGGAAGCCAAGCGGCTGGTGCGGGTGAAGGAAAACCTCGAACGCCTTGGCCTGAGCGCCGAGCTGATCGCCGCCGACGGCCGCGACACCGCCGCCTGGTGGGACGGCAAGCCGTTCCAGCGGATCCTGCTCGACGCGCCGTGCTCGGCCACCGGCGTGATCCGCCGCCATCCGGACATCAAGCTCACCCGCCAAGCCGACGACATCGCCGCCCTCGCGCAACTGCAGGGCGAGCTGCTCGACACGATGTGGAAAACCCTGGAGGTGGGCGGCATCCTGCTCTACGCCACCTGCTCGACCTTGCCCACCGAGAACACCGAGGTCATCGCCGCGTTCCTTGAGCGCACCCCGGGCGCCCGGGAGCTGGACCTGGCCACGGCGGCCGGCATCAGGCAGCCCCACGGCCGTCAATTGCTGGCCCAGCAAGGCGGACACGACGGGTTCTACTACGCCAAGCTGATCAAGATCGCTGCCGCGCGCGGCTAAACGGATTCAACGGAGTGACTGGATGAAGATCATCATCCTCGGCGCGGGGCAGGTCGGCGGCACGCTGGCCGAACACCTGGCCAGCGAAGCCAACGACATCACCGTGGTCGACACCGACGGCGAGCGCTTGCGCGATCTCGGCGACCGCCTCGACATCCGCACCGTGCAGGGCCGCGGCTCGCTGCCCACCGTGCTGCGCCAGGCCGGCGCGGACGACGCCGACATGCTGGTGGCGGTGACCAACAGCGACGAGACCAACATGGTCGCCTGCCAGGTCGCCCACACCTTGTTCCACACCCCGACCAAGATCGCCCGGGTGCGCGAGGCCGCCTACCTGACCCGCGAGGAGCAGCTGTTCCAGAACGAAGCGATTCCGGTGGACGTGCTGATCAGCCCCGAGCAGGTGGTCACCAACTACATCAAGCGCCTGATCCAGCACCCGGGCGCATTGCAGGTGATCGACTTCGCCGAAGGCCAGGCCCAGCTGGTGGCCGTGCGCGCCTACTACGGCGGGCCGCTGGTGGGCCAGCAGCTGCGCCAGTTGCGCGAGCACATGCCGAACGTCGAGACCCGGGTCGCCGCGATCTTCCGCCGCGACCGGCCGATCCTGCCCCAGGGCGACACGGTGATCGAGGCCGACGACGAAGTCTTCTTCATCGCCGCCCGGGAGGACATCCGCGCGGTGATGAGCGAAATGCGCCGCCTCGACGAAACCTACAAGCGCATCGTCATCGCCGGCGGCGGGCAGATCGGCGAACGGCTGGCCGAAGCCATCGAAAGCCGCTATCAGGTGAAGATCATCGAGATGAACCCGGCGCGCTGCCGCTACCTCTCCGACACCCTCGACAGCACCGTGGTGCTGCAGGGCAGCGCTTCGGACCGCGACCTGCTGCTGGAAGAGAACATCGCCGACGCCGACATCTTCCTGGCCCTGACCAACGACGACGAGGCCAACATCATGTCGTCGCTGCTGGCCAAGCGCCTCGGGGCGAAGAAGGTGATGACGATCATCAACAACCCGGCCTATGTGGACCTGATCCAGGGCGGCGACATCGACATCGCCATCAGCCCGCAGCTGGCGACCATCGGCACCCTGCTGGCCCACGTGCGCCGCGGCGACATCGTCAGCGTGCACTCCCTGCGCCGAGGCGCTGCGGAGGCCATCGAGGCGGTGGCCCACGGCGACGCCAAGTCGAGCAAGGTCATCGGCAAGGCCATCGAACACATCGCCCTGCCGCCGGGCACCACCATCGGCGCGATCATCCGCGACGAAGAAGTGATCATTGCCCACGACGACACGGTGATTCAGGCCGGCGACCATGTGATCCTGTTCCTTGTGGACAAAAAGCACATCCGCGATGTGGAGAAGCTGTTCCATGTGGGACTGAGCTTCTTCTGAGGCTGGCTCCGACCCCTGCTCGCGATAGCGGTCTGCCTGAGCCCGACCGACAACTGACACAACCGGAAAAGGAGTCCACCGATGATCGAATCCCTGGAGAAAATGCTCGCCAAGGGTGTGGATAACGCACTGCTGCGCTTCGGCCTGGGCAAGGGCTACCTGGATCTGGGGGAGAACGCCAAGGCGGCGGAGCATCTGCAGCGCTGCGTGACGTTCGATCCGAAGTATTCGGCGGCGTGGAAGCTGCTGGGCAAGGCGCAGCTCGCGGCGGGCTCGCCCGACGCCGCGCGCCAGGCCTGGGAGCAGGGCCTGGAGGCCGCCCGCGCCCACGGCGACAAGCAGGCGGAAAAGGAAATGACGGTGTTCCTCAAGAAGCTCGACCGCCAGCCCCGCTGATCCCGCGACGCTACAGGTAACGCAGGCCGATGCCTTCGGCGTCCACCGTCACCACTTCCATCCGCACCCGCGGCGCGCCTGTGGGCAAGTCCTGGACCTGGCCGTACACCACGGCGCCCTTGGGCAGCGACGCCAGGCGCGGATGCTCGACGTACACCCCGGTCGTGGATAGGTTGCGGGTCTGGCCCAGGCATTCGCCGAAGCTTTCGTGAGTGATCTTGATGCGAAACGATTTGCGGTGTTCGGACATCTTCTGCGCCCTTGAATGAACGGTTGTGGATAACCTTGCCCAAGAAGGTTATCCACAGATCGTGCCAATCGACTCAATACCAGCGGGCCTCGCCCGGCGGACGTTTCTTGAAGCGTTTCATGCTCCACATGTACTGGCTGGGGTAGGCCGCGACGTAACGCTCGACCACCTGGCTCATGGCCGCGCAGGACACCTCGGTGTCGGTGCTGTACATGGCTTCGGGCGCGGCTTCGAGGATCACCTTGTAGCCGGAGCCGTCGGGCAGCCGCAGGGCGTGCAGGAACACGCCGACCGCCTTGCCGCCGGCCAGCATGTTCGGCACGAACTTGCTGGTCAGGGCCTGGGTGGCGAAGAACGGCACGAAGATCCCGGCGGATTCGGCCGGTTCCGGGTCGGCAGGGATGCCCACTGCACCGCCTTTGCGCACTTCCTTGATGACGCTGAGGATGCCTTCCTTGGTGGAGGCGGCGACGCGGTTGCCCAACTGCACCCGCTGCTTGCGCAGCAATTCGTCCACCGCCTTGAGCTTCGGCGGGCGGTAGAAGATGATCGGTTTGCACTGGCTGCAGTAGAAGTGGTTGAGCACTTCCCAGTTGCCCAGGTGGCTGGTGATGCCGACCACGCCCTTGCCGGACGCCAAGGCGTCCTTGAGGATGTCCAGGCCTTCGACTTCACGCACCAGTTCGATGGAGCGCCGGGCCGGCCAGATCCAGGCGCAGGCGCTTTCGGTCAGGGACTTGCCGATGTCCTTCAGGCTCTGGCCGACCAGGCGCTCGCGCTCGGCCGGATCCATCGCGGGAAAACACTTGGCCAGGTTGATCCGCACCACGTCGCGGGAGCGGTTGGGGGTTTTCCACATGATCCAGCCGATCGCCGAACCCACGGCCTGCACGGCCCGCCACGGAAGCAGGGCAAACAGCCGCAGAGCGCCTACCAGCAAGGCGCCTTTAAACTTATCCACAGGTCACTCCTGATCTTGTGCTGTGCGCGAGGCGGCCATTCTAACCGGCGTTGACGAGCTGCGCGTAGCGGTCGCAGTCCCGGGTGTGGTCCATGACCATGCCCGAGGCCTGCATCAGCGCGTAGCAGATGGTCGGGCCGACGAAGGTGAAGCCGGCCTTCTTCAGGCCTTTGCTCATGGCCTCGGCCTGCGGGGTGATGGCCGGGACTTCGCTGCGGTCCTGGAAATGGTTGACCACCGGCTCGTTGCCGACGAACGACCAGAGGAACCCCGCCGGATCCTCCAGCGCCAGCCAGGCCCGGGCGTTGCGCCGGGCGGCCTCAAGCTTGAGGCGGTTGCGGATGATGCCCGGATCGAGCATCAGCTCGGCGATGTACGCGTCGCTCATCTGCGCCACCCGCTGCGCGTCGAAGCCGAACAGCACCTGGCGGTAGCGTTCGCGCTTGCGCAGCACGGTGATCCACGACAGCCCGGCCTGGAACCCTTCGAGCAAAAGCAACTCGAACAATCCCTGCGCCTCGCGCAGCGGCGTTCCCCACTCCTGATCGTGGTAAGCCATGTACAGCGGATCTTCGGTGCACCAAAAGCAGCGTGGCATAAGGCTCCAGGGGGTGGTGGCGCGACTGAATCGGGTATACTCCCGCTCTTTAAATCGCAGCCCAAGAAACAGGTGAATTTCGTGAGCCAGCCTACGCCAGCCGTGCGTACCTTCCAAGACTTGATCCTCGCGCTCCAGCAGTACTGGGCCGAGCAAGGTTGTGTGGTACTTCAGCCCTACGATATGGAAGTAGGCGCCGGCACTTTCCACACCGCTACATTCCTGCGCGCCATCGGTCCCGAAACCTGGAACGCCGCCTACGTGCAGCCAAGCCGCCGCCCGACTGACGGCCGCTACGGCGAGAACCCGAACCGCCTGCAGCACTACTACCAGTTCCAGGTGGTGCTGAAGCCGAACCCGGAAAACTTCCAGGAGCTGTACCTGGGCTCCCTCAAGCACGTGGGCCTCGACCCGCTGGTGCACGACATCCGTTTCGTCGAAGACAACTGGGAATCGCCGACCCTCGGCGCCTGGGGCCTGGGCTGGGAAGTCTGGCTCAACGGCATGGAAGTGACCCAGTTCACCTACTTCCAGCAGGCGGGCGGCATCGAGTGCTACCCGGTGACCGGCGAAATCACCTACGGCCTTGAGCGCCTGGCCATGTACCTGCAAGGCGTGGACTCGGTCTACGACCTGGTCTGGGCCGACGGCCCGTTCGGCAAGGTGACCTACGGCGACGTGTTCCACCAGAACGAGGTGGAACAGTCCACCTACAACTTCGAGCACGCCAACGTCGACAAGCTGTTCGAACTGTTCGACTTCTACGAAAGCGAAGCCAAGCGCCTGATCGAACTCGACCAGCCGCTGCCGCTGCCGAGCTACGAAATGGTGCTGAAGGCTTCGCACACCTTCAACCTGCTGGATGCGCGCCGGGCGATCTCGGTGACCGCGCGTCAGCAATACATCCTGCGCGTGCGCACCCTGGCGCGTTCCGTCGCCCAAGCCTACCTGCTGGCCCGCGCCAAGCTGGGCTTCCCGATGGCGACCCCGGACCTGCGTGACGAAGTACTGGCCAAGCTGGAGGCTGCACAATGAGTGCTCAAGATTTTCTGGTTGAACTGGGCACCGAAGAACTGCCACCCAAAGCCCTGAACACCCTGGCCGAAGCGTTTTTGGCCGGCATCGAGAAAGGCCTGCAGGCCGCCGGCCTGAACTACCGGGGCAAGGCCGTCTACGCCGCGCCGCGCCGTTTGGCCGTGCTGATTTCCGCGCTGGACACCCAGCAGCCGGACCGCAGCATCAACCTCGACGGCCCGCCGCGCCAGGCCGCCTTCGACGCCGAAGGCAATCCGACCCAGGCCGCCCTGGGCTTCGCCAAGAAGTGCGGCGTGGAGCTGAGCGAAATCGACCAGAGCGGTCCGAAGCTGCGCTACAGCCAGAACATCGCCGGCAAGCCGACCGCCAGCCTGCTGCCGACCATCGTCGAAGACTCGCTGAACGACCTGCCGATCCCCAAACGCATGCGTTGGGCTGCGCGCAAGGAAGAGTTCGTGCGTCCGACCCAATGGCTGGTGATGCTGCTCGGCGACCAGGTCATCGACTGCACCATCCTGGCCCAGAAGGCCGGCCGTGAGTCCCGCGGCCACCGTTTCCACCACCCGGAAAACGTGCGCATCGGCTCGCCGTCGAGCTACCTGGCCGACCTGCGCGCCGCGTACGTGCTGGCCGACGCCAACGAGCGCCGCGAGATCATCAGCAAGCGCACCGAAGAGCTGGCCACCCGCCAGGAAGGCACCGCGATCGTGCCGCCGGCCCTGCTCGACGAAGTGACCGCGCTGGTCGAATGGCCGGTGCCGCTGGTGTGCTCGTTCGAGGAGCGTTTCCTCGACGTGCCGCAAGAAGCCCTGATCACCACCATGCAGGACAACCAGAAGTACTTCTGCCTGCTGGACGCCGACGGCAAGCTGCTGCCGCGCTTCATCACCGTGGCCAACATCGAGAGCACCGATGCGCAGCAGATCATCGCCGGCAACGAGAAAGTGGTTCGCCCGCGCCTGACCGACGCCGAGTTCTTCTTCAAGCAGGACAAGAAGCAGAAGCTCGAAGCGTTCAACGACCGTCTGCAGAACGTGGTTTTCCAGGAAAAGCTCGGCAGCGTCTACGACAAGGCCGAACGCGTTTCCAAGCTGGCGGCCTACATCGCTGCGCGCATCGGCGGCAACGCGTCGTGGGCGGCCCGCGCAGGCTTGCTGTCCAAGTGCGACCTGGCCACCGAAATGGTCGGCGAGTTCCCGGAAATGCAAGGCGTGGCCGGCTACTACTACGCCCTCAATGACGGCGAGCCGCAAGACGTCGCCCTGGCGCTGAACGAGCAGTACATGCCGCGCGGCGCCGGCGCCGAACTGCCGGCCACCCTGACCGGTGCAGCCGTGGCAATCGCCGACAAGCTCGACACCCTGGTCGGCATCTTCGGCATCGGCATGCTGCCGACCGGCAGCAAGGACCCGTATGCCCTGCGCCGTGCGGCCCTGGGCGTGCTGCGGATTCTGATCGAGAAGCAACTGGACCTGGACCTGAACGATGCCGTGGCCTTCGCGGTGAACGGCTTCGGCGCCAAGGTCAAGGCGGCAGGGCTGGCCGACTCGGTGCTGGAGTTCATCTTCGACCGTCTGCGTGCCCGTTACGAAGACGAAGGCGTGGATGTCGCCACCTACCTGTCGGTGCGTGCCCTGAAGCCGGGTTCGGCGCTGGACTTCGACCAGCGCGTGCAAGCGGTGCAGTCCTTCCGCAAACTGCCGGAAGCGGCGGCGCTGGCGGCGGTGAACAAACGTGTGTCGAACCTGCTGAGCAAGGTGGAAGGCTCGGTGCCGACCGTGGTCGAGGCCAAGTACTTCGACAACGCCAACGAGTTCTCCCTGTACTCCGCCATCCAGCAGGCCGACCAGGCCGTGCAGCCGATGGCCGCTTCGCGCCAGTACAGCGAATCGCTGGCGCGCCTGGCCGCCCTGCGCGAGCCGGTGGACGCGTTCTTCGAGGCCGTGATGGTCAATGCCGACGACGCCAACGTACGGGCCAACCGCTACGCGCTGCTGGCGCGCCTGCGTAACCTGTTCCTCGGCGTCGCCGACATTTCGCTGCTGGGTTGAGGGGTTGCCGTTGAAACTGCTGATTCTCGATCGGGACGGAGTGATCAATTACGACTCCGACGCTTACATCAAGTCGGTGGAGGAGTGGATTCCGTTGCCCGGCTCGATCGAAGCGATCGCGCAGTTGAGCAAGGCCGGCTGGACGGTGGCGGTGGCCACCAACCAGTCGGGCATTGCCCGCGGCTACTACGACCTCGCCACCCTGGAGGCCATGCACGCGCGCCTGCGCGCGCTCGTGGCCGAGCAGGGCGGCGAAGTCGGGCTGATCGTGCATTGCCCGCACGGGCCGGACGAGGGCTGCGATTGCCGCAAACCCAAACCCGGCATGCTCAAGGCCGTTGCGCAGCATTACGGCGTGCCCCTGGCCGGCGTGTGGTTCGTGGGCGACAGCCTTGGTGACCTGGAGGCCGCCAAAGCCGTCGATTCACAGCCTGTTCTGGTGAAGACCGGAAAGGGCGAAAAGACCCAAGCCAAAAACTTGCCGGTCGGCACCTTGATTTTTGACGATCTGGCGGCGATTGCCGCAGAACTTATCCACAACTAGAGTGCTTCTGACGTTCCTGACCAAGGATTGATCGGGAGTGCGCTTGAACAGTCGGGCATCGCCCGTAACGGTAAACGTCGCCATGTCGATACTGCAGGCCATCAGAATTGCTCTCTTTTACCTGCTGCTGGGCACCAGTTCCCTGCTGTGGTGCAGCCTGAGCTTTTTCATCGCGCCCTTTCTGCCGTTCAAGGCGCGCTATCGCTTCATCAACGTGTACTGGTGCCGCTGCGCCTTGTGGCTGAGCAAGGTATTCCTCGGCATCCGCTACGAAGTCAAAGGCGCGGAAAACGTGCCTGACCGGCCCTGCGTGATTCAGTCGAACCACCAGAGCACCTGGGAGACGTTCTTTCTCTCCGCCTATTTCCAGCCCTTGAGCCAGGTGCTCAAGCGCGAACTGCTGTACGTGCCGTTCTTCGGCTGGGCGATGGCCATGCTGCGCCCCATCGCCATCGACCGCGACAACCCGAAAGCCGCGCTCAAGCATGTGGCGGCCAAGGGCGACGAGCTGCTCAAGGACAACGTGTGGGTGCTGATCTTCCCTGAAGGCACCCGCGTTCCCTACGGCACCATGGGCAAGTTCTCGCGGGGCGGTTCTGCCCTGGCGGTGAACGCGTCGCTGCCGGTGCTGCCGGTCGCCCACAACGCCGGCAAGTTCTGGCCCAAGACCGGCTGGGGCAAGAAACAGGGCGTCATCACCGTGGTCATCGGTCAGCCGATGTACGCCGAAGGCGCAGGACCTCGGGCCATCGCCGAGCTGAACGACCGGGTCCAGGCCTGGAACGAGCAGGCCCAACGGGATATGGGCTCGCTGCCGCCGGCGCCTGTCGCCAATGGTGAGGCCACGGTCTGAGATTTTGTGGATAACCTGTGTACGAGTTCGTTGAAAAGTGGCGGATTCAAGTTTTAACTGGTTGATTTACTTATATATTTCCCAAGCTCATAAAACCCCGGAAATGGTGCATAAGTTTTTCCGGGCGCAAAGGAACCGGCTGATATAGCCGGTTTTTTTATGCGTGCTCTTCCGCCAACAGCGGCAGCTCCAGACGGAACGTAGTGCCTTGACCGACCACGCTCAGGCACTCGATCCGCCCGCCGTGGTGATCCACCACCGCCTTGACCATCGAAAGACCCAACCCGACGCCGTCGATGCCCTGGGCAGAGGAAAAACGCCGGTACTGGCTGAACAGTTCAGGCAGTTCCCCGGCGGCGATGCCCTTGCCCTGATCCGTCAGTTCGATGCACAACCAGTCTTCGTGACAACGGATCCGCAGGCGCACTGCCGTTCCCGGATCGCTGTACTTGATCGCGTTCTCCAGCAAGTTGAACAGGGCCCGGGTCAGCAGGCCCTGATCGGCCATGACCAAGCGCTCCTGGGCAGGCTCGTCTATGTCGTGAAGCAATTCGATGCGCTTTTGCTGGGCGATGGGCAGGGCCTGATCCAGCACGTCCAGCACCAGCATCGCGAACAGGCTCGGCTGGAACTGATAGGCCTGGGATTCGGCGCGGGCCAGCAGCACGAAGCCATCGGTGAGATCGAGCGCCCGCCGCACCTGGCGCTCGATCTGCTCGAACAAGGGCGAGTCCGCGCCGGCCTGGTGCCGGTGCACGTCCAGCAGGGCGAGGATCGCCGAATGCGGGGCGCGCAGATCGTGGGAGAGAAACCGCAACAGCACGCTGCGCTGCTCTTCCGCCGCACGCTCGGCGCTGAGGTCGGTCAGGCTCAACAGCCAGCCGATCGGCATGTCGCCGTCCACCGGCAGCAACGCCGCCCGTTCCAGCCGCAGGCTGCGTTCCTTGCGGTCGCGGAACTCCAGCAGGGGCAGGGCAGACAGCAGCGGGCGTGGCACTTGGTCCAGCTCCGGGTAGCCGAGGCGGGCCAGTTGATCGAGCACGTCGTCCCCCACCAGGTCGCTGCCGAACAGGTTCCGCGCATTGCGGTTGCCCAGCAGAATCTGGCCATGAGGATCGCTGATCAGGGTGGCCACCGGCAGGTATTCCAGGCCATCGGCAATGAAACGTCGGGTATCGCGGGTGCGGCTCATGGCCTGTTCCAGCGCCATGATCTGCCCCTGCAGACGGTCGGCGCCCTGAAACCGGGCGCGGCGGCGCTCAGGGAACACCTTCGGTTCGCTGTCCAGTCGCGCCAGCTCCCAGCCGAAGTACGTCAGCACCACGCTCAGGCGCCGCCAGTTCCAGATCAGATAACCGAACAGCATGCCCAGCACCGCCGGCGTCGGCGACCACCAATGGCGCAGTTCCGCCAGCCCGACGCTGGCCAGCAGCGCGCAGGCCATGCCGATCAAGGTCAGCCACAGCGCCAGGCGCGGACGCCACAGCAGCAAGCCCAGCACGCTCGTCACCAGCGCCACCGACAGCAGCGCGCCCATGACGGGCGAGGGGTCATCCAGGTTGATTTGCGAACGCCACGACAGCAGCGCAGTCAGCGGCAATAGCACTAGACTTATCCACAACCACTCACGCACCAGTCGCCGAAACAGCCTCTGCACTTGGCTCGGCACCCGACTTTCATGCCGGCGCGGGTTATTCATGGGGAACGGGGCAGGGCGGGTTGAATGGTTTCATCGGCCAAAGGTCTGAGGGCGTGTCTGAATGATTTCAAGGAATCATAGCGGACGCCGGAACACCGGGCCGCCGACTTTTGCAGTCCCGACCCACCGCCCAACGAAAAGGAATGATCGCGTATGCGCGTTGCGATACTGGACGACGAACCGGCCGAACTGCGCCGGGTCGAGCAGACCCTGCAGCAAATGGCCGAGAACGGCGAACAGCCCTGGTCGCTGCACAGCTTCGAGAGGGGCGAAGAGCTGCTGCGGCAACTGCGCCGGGAAACCTTCGACCTGCTGATCCTCGACTGGCAACTGCCGGACCTCACCGGCCTGTCATTGCTGCGCTGGACCCGCGAGCACATGGAAGCGCCGCCGGCCGCCATAATGCTCACCAGCCGCGACGGCGAAAACGACATCGTCCAGGCGCTCAACGCCGGGGCCGACGACTACGTCAGCAAGCCGTTCCGTCCCAATGAACTGAAAGCGCGGGTGTCGGCCGTGCTGCGCCGCCACGCCCAACAACGCCCGGCCGCCGGCGAAGTGCTGCACTTCAACGATCTGGTGTTCGACGACGGCGAACTGACCGTCACCCGCGACGGCAAACCGATCGCCATGACCGAACGCGAATACCGCCTGGCCCGCTGCCTGTTCAGCAACCTCGGCCGGCCGCTGTCCCGGGACTACCTGTACGAACGATTCTGGCCCCATGAGGAAATGTCGTCTTCGCGACCGCTGGACACCCACATCTATCGCCTGCGCAACAAGCTGGGGCTGACGGCGGACCGGGGTTGGCAGTTGTTGACGATCTATGGGTATGGGTATCGGTTGGAGAGTGTGGGGACTTAGTCACCAGTGCACCCGTGAGCATTCACTCTTCGGAGGAGTTGCCACGGAGCTTTTTCGCGGCTGCTTCGATTTGTTGGATGCTCTTTTTCGGTACGGGAAGTTCCTCAGGCATGGTTCCACCCAAGTCAGCGATGGTTTCCCGTACCTTTCTGCCAACCTCCAGATGCACCTGATTGGCCTGCTGCTTACCTTGCACCTTATCGCGACGCAGCTTTTCCTCAGCCTGGGTGGCACGGAACAGATTGGCGGCCAGTTCGGTCGACCCCATGTGATCCAGTATTCTCTGACTTTTTTTCAAACCTTTCCGCTGATGAATGGCCCTTTGATCGAGGCCGCCATAAAGCCCCTGATAACCATGATTCTGGAAGACAGCGAAATCGAGACCCGATTCGACCCCAGCCTGCTGCGCAGCTTCAACTAATTGCTTGTTGTGTTCTCGTAACTCGTTACGCAGCAGCAAACGCTTCTGATCATCCCTCAACGCCTGAAAGGAGGCATCGTCTGAGAGTTCTTGGCGTCTTGTCTGAACCGCGAAATAGGTCTGTCCCGCCGCGATGACAGATTTCGCAGGATCGCCATTCTGGACAGTCAGATAGCAGGCATAGCGAGAAAGGTGAAAATCCTTCAGCTCCCGCTGAGCCCCTGACCCTAAAGAAACCATTTTGGTGGTTTCAACAAAATGGTTGCCGACTGGATGATGACTGAGCTCGCAAGCCTGTACCGCTTTGCCGATGACGTTTTCGAAGTTCCGCCACTCCCGGTACTCCAAGAGGGGAGCAAGCTCTCGTGCAGACCAGTATTCCCCATCCTCATCGGATAGATGCCTGATCTCCTCAAAAGACTGGTGTTGCTCACTCAAAGGTCAATCCTCCCATGGAGAGCCGGAACAGACTCAGCTCAAAACTCACGTGAGACTCGCACTGATACATCGACTGATCAATGGCGTATTAACAACTGCACACATTGTCGGGCGGGGACATACGGTTTCCAGAGGAACCTGTACTGATTCAAAATGTGAACAGCCCGGTGAATCCAAGACTCACCGGGCTGTTCATTTGTTGGCCGTAGACCGCGTCTAGATCAGAAATCCAGGTTCGCCACCGACAGGGCATTGCTCTCGATGAAGTCACGACGAGGCTCGACCGCATCACCCATCAGGGTGTTGAAGATCTGGTCCGCGGCGATGGCATCTTCGATGGTCACTTTCAGCATGCGGCGCACGGTCGGGTCCATGGTGGTTTCCCACAGCTGATCCGGGTTCATCTCACCCAGACCTTTGTATCGCTGGATGGTGTGGCGCTTGGTGCTTTCGGCCATCAGCCAGTCCAGGGCTTCCTTGAACTCGGTGACCGGCTTCTTGCGTTCGCCGCGCTGGATGTACGCGCCCTCGTCCAGCAGGGTGCTCAGCTGGGCGCCGAGGGAAACGACGGTCTTGTAGTCGTTGCTGCCGAAGAAGTCGCGGTTGAAGGTGACGTAGTTCGACAGGCCGTGGGAGATCTGCTCGACCTCCGGCAGCCACACGCCACGCTCGCGGTCTTCGCGCAGGCTGGCCTTGTAGACCAGGCCGGACTTCTCGACGGTGCGCAGGCGCACTTCGTACTTGGCCAGCCATTCCTGCATGGCGGCGTGGTTGCCCAGCATCTCCAGGCTCACCGCCGGCAGGTAGATGAAGTGCTCGGTCAGCTCCTGCGGGTACAGGCGCGACAGGCGCTTGAGGGTCTTCATCACCATGCGGAAGTCGTTCACCAGGCGCTCCAGCGCTTCGCCGGAAATGCCCGGGGCGTCTTCGTCCAGGTGCAGGCTGGCGTCTTCCAGGGCCGACTGCGTCATGTACTCTTCCATGGCGTCGTCGTCCTTGATGTACTGCTCCTGCTTGCCCTTCTTGACCTTGTACAGCGGCGGCTGGGCGATGTAGATGTAGCCGCGCTCGATCAGCTCAGGCAACTGACGGAAGAAGAAGGTCAGCAGCAGGGTGCGGATGTGCGAACCGTCGACGTCAGCATCGGTCATGATGATGATGTTGTGATAACGCAGCTTTTCGATGTTGTACTCTTCGCGGCCGATGCCGCAGCCAAGCGCGGTGATCAGCGTGCCCACTTCCTGGGACGAGATCATCTTGTCGAAGCGGGCCTTCTCGACGTTCAGGATCTTGCCCTTGAGCGGCAGGATGGCCTGGGTCTTGCGGTTGCGCCCCTGCTTGGCAGAGCCGCCCGCGGAGTCACCTTCCACGAGGTACAGTTCGGACAGCGCAGGATCCTTTTCCTGGCAGTCGGCCAATTTGCCCGGCAGGCCGGCGATGTCCAGCGCGCCTTTGCGGCGGGTCATCTCACGGGCCTTGCGCGCCGCTTCACGGGCACGGGCCGCGTCGAGCATCTTGCCGACGACCAGCTTGGCTTCGTTCGGGTTCTCCAGCAGGAAGTCGGAGAAGTACTTGCCCATTTCCTGTTCGACCGCGGTCTTCACTTCGGAAGAGACCAGCTTGTCCTTGGTCTGGGAACTGAACTTCGGATCCGGCACCTTCACCGAGATGATTGCGGTCAGGCCTTCACGGGCGTCGTCACCGGTGGTGGCGACCTTGTGCTTCTTGGCCAGGCCTTCCTGCTCGATGTAGTTGTTCAGGTTACGGGTCAGCGCGGAACGGAAGCCCACCAGGTGGGTGCCGCCGTCGCGCTGCGGAATATTGTTGGTGAAGCACAGAAGGTTTTCGTTGAAGCTGTCGTTCCACTGCAGGGCGATTTCGACGCCGATGCCGTCCTCACGCTGAATGTTGAAGTGGAACACCTGGTTGACCGCGGTCTTGTTGGTGTTCAGGTATTCAACGAATGCGCGCAGGCCGCCTTCGTACTTGAACAGCTCCTCTTTGCCGCTGCGCTCGTCCTTGAGGACGATGCCGACGCCGGAGTTGAGGAACGACAGTTCGCGAATGCGCTTGGCCAGGATGTCCCAGCTGAAGTGGATGTTCTTGAAGGTTTCCTTGGAAGCCTTGAAGTGGATCTGGGTACCGGTGGTTTCGCTGTCGCCCACGATCGCCATCGGCGCCTGAGGCACGCCGTGCACGTAGGTCTGCTCCCAGATCTTGCCGCTGCGGCGAACGGTCAGCACCAGCTCTTCGGACAGGGCGTTCACCACCGACACACCTACACCGTGCAGGCCGCCGGAGACCTTGTAGGAGTTGTCGTCGAACTTACCGCCGGCGTGGAGGACGGTCATGATGACCTCGGCGGCGGAAACGCCTTCCTCCTTGTGCACATCCACCGGGATGCCGCGACCGTTGTCGCGCACGGTGATGGATTCATCCGGGTGGATGATGACGGCGATGTCGTCGCAATGGCCGGCGAGGGCTTCGTCGATCGAGTTGTCGACCACCTCGAACACCATGTGGTGCAGACCGCTGCCATCGTCGGTGTCACCAATGTACATACCGGGACGTTTGCGCACGGCATCCAGGCCTTTCAGCACTTTAATGCTCGATGAGTCGTACGTATTTTCTTCGCTCAATGCCTTCACTCCCGATGGTCGTGGGTCTGGGTGATACGGCCCTGTTCCACGTGGAACAGAGCGACTGGCGTTTCCGTCTGCCAGCCTTCCCTCAAAAATTCGTGGTCTACACAGGTGATAAAGACCTGGCAGCGTAAGTCTTCCAGCAAGCGGCACAGCGCACGGCGGTGCTGCTCGTCCAGCTCGGACGGCAAGTCATCCACCAGATAAATACACTGCCCGCGACGGGCCTGGCTCACCAGGTGCCCCTGGGCGATCCGCAAGGCGCAGACCACCAGCTTCTGCTGCCCCCGGGACAAGATGTCCGCGGCGTTGTGCGCACCCAATCGAAGGCGCAGGTCAGCGCGTTGCGGCCCGGCCTGGGTATGGCCCATCTGCTGGTCCCGTTGCAGGGAGCCGGCAAGCACGGCGCTCAGTTCCCGGTCCTTGTCCCAGCCCCGGTAATAGCTGAGCGTCAAACCCTCGAGCTCAACCAGTTCGCTCAAGGTCTGTTCAAAGACCGGTTTCAAGGCTTTGATGTAAGCGCGGCGGTATTCATCGATTTCAGCGCTGGCCTGGCACAGTTCCCTGTCCCAAACCGCTTGCGAAACGGCGTCAAGTGTACCATGCCGCAGCCAGGAGTTTCTCTGGCGCAAGGCCTTCTGCAAACGCTGCCAAGTGGCCATGAACCGCGGTTCGACGTGGAACACGCCCCAGTCCAGAAACTGCCGGCGGATCTTCGGCGCGCCTTCCAGAAGGCGAAAACTGTCCGGGTTGATCAACTGCAGCGGCAGGATTTCCGCCAGTTGCGCAGCGCTGCGGGCGTTCTGCCCGTCGATGCGGATCTGGAACTCACCCTGGCGGTCGCGGGATATCCCCAGCGCGCTGTGTCCGCCTTCGGCCAGCTCGACCTGGCCGAACACGGTGCAGCTGAGCTGTTCGTGCTGAATGACCGGCAACAGCCGCGTGCTGCGAAACGAACGGGCAAGCCCCAGCAGGTGAATGGCTTCCAGGACACTGGTTTTGCCGCTGCCGTTGGCGCCGTAAAGGATGTTGATGCGGGGAGAGGGGGAGAAGGTCACCGGGTGCAGATTGCGCACCGCGGTGACCGAGACGCGACTGAGCGACATCTAGTTGGCGCTGATTACAGACGCATCGGCATGACAACGTAAGCCGAATCGTCGTTGTCGGATTCCTGCACCAGCGCACTGCTGTTGGAGTCGGACAGGATCAGGCGAACCTGCTCGGTGGTCATCACGCCCAGCACGTCCAGCAGATAGCTGACGTTGAAGCCGATCTCCAGCGAGCTGCCGTTGTATTCCACGCCCACTTCTTCTTCCGCCTCTTCCTGCTCCGGGTTGTTGGCCTGGATCTTCAGCTGGCCGCTGGCCAGTTGCAGACGGATACCGCGGTACTTCTCGTTGGACAGGATCGCGGTACGGCTGAACGCCTCACGCAGGGCCTGGCGGTCGCCCAGCACCAGCTTGTCGCCACCCTTGGGCAGGACGCGCTCGTAGTCCGGGAACTTGCCGTCCACCAGTTTCGAGGTGAAGGTGAATTCGCCGGTGGTCGCGCGGATGTGGTGCTGGCCCAGCACGATGCTGACGTTGCCGTCCGGCTCGGTGAGCAGGCGCGCCAGTTCCAGGATGCCTTTGCGCGGCACGATCACCTGGTGGCGGTCCTGCTGGCCGATGTCGGCCTGCATCGAGCACATCGCCAGGCGGTGACCGTCGGTGGCCACGGCGCGGATCACGCCGGTGGACACTTCCAGCAGCATGCCGTTGAGGTAGTAGCGCACGTCCTGCTGGGCCATGGCGAAGCTGGTGCGCTCGATCAGGCGACGCAGCTTGCTTTGCTCAAGGCTGGTGGTCAGCGAGCCCGGGCCTTCTTCCACGGTCGGGAAATCGTTGGCCGGCAGGGTCGACAGGGTGAAGCGGCTGCGGCCGGCCTTCACCACCAGTTTCTGCTCGTCGACCTTGATGTCGATCAGCGCGTCGTTCGGCAGGCTCTTGCAGATGTCCATCAGCTTGCGCGCAGGCACGGTGATGGAGCCGGTTTCCGCAGGCTCTTCGAGCTGCACGCGGCCGACCAGCTCGACTTCAAGGTCCGTGCCGGTCAGCGACAGCTGCTGGCCGTCGACGACCAGCAGCACGTTGGACAGCACCGGCAAGGTCTGTCGGCGTTCGACGACACCTGCGACCAGTTGCAGGGGTTTCAACAGGGCTTCGCGTTGAATGGTGAAATGCATGGTCTAGTCCCTTGCCTCAATAAGCTGCGCTGGCGTTCATCAAGTGGTCAGTGTACGCAGCAGGTTCTTGTAGTCCTCGCGGATGTCCGCGTCGGATTCCTTAAGTTCGTTGATCTTGCGGCAGGCGTGCAGAACGGTGGTGTGGTCGCGGCCGCCGAACACATCGCCGATTTCCGGCAGGCTGTGGTTGGTCAGTTCCTTGGACAACGCCATGGCGACCTGACGCGGGCGCGCCACCGAGCGCGAACGGCGCTTGGACAGCAGATCGGAGATCTTGATCTTGTAGTACTCGGCGACGGTGCGCTGAATGTTATCCACAGAGACCAGCTTGTCCTGCAGCGCCAACAGATCCTTGAGGGATTCGCGGATCAGCTCGATGGTGATCTCGCGGCCCATGAAGTGCGAGTGGGCGATCACGCGCTTGAGCGCGCCTTCGAGCTCACGGACGTTGGAACGGATGCGCTGGGCGATGAAGAACGCCGCATCGTGGGGCAGCTCGACCTTGGCCTGGTCGGCCTTCTTCATCAGGATCGCGACGCGGGTCTCCAGTTCCGGAGGCTCGACCGCCACGGTCAGGCCCCAGCCGAAACGGGACTTCAGGCGCTCTTCGAGGCCTTCGATCTCCTTCGGATAGCGGTCGCTGGTGAGGATCACCTGCTGGCCACCTTCAAGCAAGGCGTTGAAGGTGTGGAAAAATTCCTCCTGGGAGCGTTCCTTGCGGGCGAAGAACTGGATGTCGTCGATGAGCAGGGCGTCCACCGAGCGGTAGAACCGCTTGAACTCGTTGATCGCGTTCAGTTGCAGCGCCTTGACCATGTCGGCCACGAAACGCTCGGAATGCAGGTACACGACCTTGGCGTTCGGGTTCTTCTTCAACAGGTGGTTGCCCACCGCGTGCATCAAGTGGGTCTTACCCAGGCCGACGCCGCCGTACAGGAACAGCGGGTTGTAACCGTGCTTGGGGTTGTCCGCCACCTGCCAGGCCGCCGCACGGGCGAGCTGGTTGGACTTGCCTTCGACGAAGTTCTCGAAGGTGAAGGTGCGGTTCAGGTAGCTGGTGTGCTTGAGGGCGCCCTCGACCTGCACGGTGCGCTGTTCGGTGCGCACCGGGGCCTGCTGGGAAGCGGCGCCGGCCATCGGATCGAAACTGTCGCGCGACGGCTCCTCGATGACTTCTTCGGCTTCGGCCTTCTGCGCAGCACGCTTGGCCGGCGCTGCCACCGGGGCCGGTGCGGGCGCGGCAGGCGCCGCATTCACCTGGGCCTGTGCCGCTGCGGCCGCCAACGGGGCGTTCGGCGCGGCGCGGGGGGCCGAGCTGCGTTTGCTGCCTATTAATAAGGAAAGCGCCGGCGCCATGCCGTTGCCGTGCTCATCCAGCAGCTCGAGGACGCGTCCCAGGTACTTTTCGTTGACCCAGTCCAGAACAAAACGGTTGGGCGCATAGACGCGCAACTCGTCGCCTTCGGCTTCGACCTGCAGTGGACGGATCCAAGTGTTGAATTGCTGGGCAGGCAGCTCTTCGCGCAAAAGCTCCACGCACTGCTGCCAAAGTTCCACTGACACGGAGATCCCCTAAGTTGAAAGCCGGTAAGGCAAAAACAAGCGGCCATTGTAGCGGCCAGCCGTCCACTTATCCACACGCAGGTGACCCGATGGAGGCGAATTATCAATGCGTTAACCGGGAAAAAGGTGACCGACGGTGTTCCAGGGAGCTCTGTGGATAACCGCCGATGAGGGCACTGGACAACTGGGGGCAAAAGCGCGTGGATAACCGGCCTGTGGATAACCATCCATTGCATACACAGGTTTTCCGGCCTCGCGGCACAGGCTGACCACGGTTTTCCAGCGTAGTTGTCATTCTCTGTACATCAGACGGAATAAGGCCTCGGCGTAGTTATCCACAAAGGAAGGCCACACTAGCTTTAACAAGCTTTACAGAAAAGCTTTAAATTCTTCGCTTCTTTATTTTTATGTTTGCCAGCGGGTTCTCAAGCCAGAAGGCCGAGGACGATCTGTCCATAAGGAAACGTTGGTTGGAAATTGACCTGAGGACTTGCTTTCTCTAGAATCCCCGGTCTCTTAAAACAGGGGCCATTCCGGCCGTTGTGGACGAACCAGGTAACACGACATGAAACGTACTTTCCAACCAAGCACTATCAAACGCGCTCGTACCCACGGTTTCCGTGCTCGCATGGCCACCAAGAACGGTCGTGCCGTCCTGTCGCGTCGCCGCGCCAAAGGCCGTGCGCGTCTGACCGTTTGATATCCCGGTACTGGAGGTGAGTCAGGACTTCAGTCGGGAAAAGCGTCTGCTTACACCCCGGCACTTCAAGGCAGTCTTTGACTCCCCTACCGGCAAGGTTCCGGGGAAAAATCTCCTGCTCCTTGCGCGCAACAACGATCTCGATCACCCCCGCCTCGGGCTGGTCATCGGGAAAAAGAGCGTAAAGCTCTCCGTCGAGCGCAATCGCCTCAAACGCCTGATGCGCGAGTCGTTCCGTCTGAACCAGGATTCACTGGTCGGCTGGGACATCGTCATCGTCGCGCGCAAAGGTTTGGGCGATGTTGAAAACCCCGAATTGATCCAACATTTCGGCAAGCTCTGGAAACGCCTGGCGCGCAACAAGCCGGCATCTCCAGCCAAAACCGAAACTGTGGGGGCTGACAGTCCAGATGCGTAAACTGGCGCTCGTTCCGATCCGGTTCTATCGCTATGCCATTAGTCCGCTGATGGCCAGTCACTGTCGTTTTTACCCCAGCTGTTCTTGCTACGCGTACGAAGCCATCGAAAATCATGGCCTTCTGCGCGGTGGCTGGCTGACCTTTCGTCGTTTAGGTCGCTGTCATCCGTGGAATCCCGGTGGTTATGACCCGGTTCCACCTGTCCCTACCTCCCGTTCTTCTTCGATGGCCGAGTAATCATGGATATCAAACGCACGGTCCTGATCGTCGCCCTGGCAATCGTGTCCTACGTCATGGTCCTTAAATGGAACCAGGACTACGGTCAAACTGCCCTGCCGACTCAGAATGTTGCCTCGAGCACGACCACATCTGGCTTGCCGGACACCGCAACCGGCAATAACGCCTCCGCCAACGACGACATTCCGCACGCCGCGAGCGACAGCAACGCGCCCGCCGAAGCGCCGGTCGCCGTCAGCAAGGACCTGATCCAGATCAAGACCGACGTGCTCGATCTGGCGATCGATCCACAGGGTGGCGACGTCGCTCAACTGACCCTGCCGCTGTATCCGCGTCGCCAGGACCGTCCGGACGTGCCGTTCCAGCTGTTCGACAACGGCGGCGAGCGCATCTACCTGGCGCAAAGCGGCCTGATCGGCACCAACGGCCCGGACGCGAACCCGGCCGGCCGTCCGCTGTACGCGTCGGAGAAGAAGACTTATCAACTGGCCGACGGCCAGGACCAACTGGTCGTCGACCTGAAGTTCAGCAAGGACGGCGTCAACTACATCAAGCGTTTCACCCTGAAGCGCGGCCTGTACGACGTGACCGTTTCCTACCTGATCGACAACCAGAGCGCACAACCCTGGACTGGCGCGATGTTCGCCCAGCTCAAGCGTGACGCCAGCGCCGATCCGTCGTCCACAACTGCCACCGGCACCGCGACCTACCTGGGCGCCGCTCTGTGGACAAGTTCCGAGCCGTACAAGAAAGTGTCCATGAAGGACATGGACAAAGGTCAGCTCAAGGAAACCGTCAACGGTGGTTGGGTCGCCTGGCTGCAGCACTACTTCGTGACCGCGTGGGTGGCTCCGAAGGGCGAAAGCAACATCGTCCAGACCCGCAAGGACAGCAAAGGCAACTACATCATCGGCTACACCGGCTCCACATTGACCGCTGCGCCAGGCGCCAAGGTCGAAACCAGCGCCGTGCTGTACGCAGGTCCAAAGAGCCAGGCGGTCCTGAAAGAGTTGTCCCCAGGCCTGGAACTGACCGTCGACTACGGCATCCTGTGGTTCATCGCCCAGCCGATCTTCTGGCTGCTGCAACATATCCACAGCATCGTCGGCAACTGGGGCTGGTCGATCATCTTCCTGACCATGCTGATCAAGGGTCTGTTCTTCCCGCTGTCGGCCGCCAGCTACAAGTCCATGGCCCGCATGCGCGCCGTGGCGCCGAAACTGGCTGCACTGAAGGAACAGCATGGCGACGACCGGCAGAAAATGTCGCAAGCCATGATGGAGCTGTACAAGAAAGAGAAGATCAACCCGCTGGGCGGCTGCCTGCCGATCCTGGTTCAGATGCCGGTCTTCCTCTCGCTGTACTGGGTACTGCTCGAAAGCGTGGAAATGCGCCAGGCGCCGTTCATGCTGTGGATCACCGACCTGTCGATCAAGGATCCGTTCTTCATCCTGCCGATCATCATGGGCGCCACCATGTTCATCCAGCAGAAGCTGAACCCGACGCCGCCGGATCCGATGCAGGCCAAGGTGATGAAAATGATGCCGATCATCTTCACCTTCTTCTTCCTGTGGTTCCCGGCCGGTCTGGTGCTGTACTGGGTTGTGAACAACTGCCTGTCGATTGCCCAACAGTGGTACATCACGCGTAAGATCGAATCGGCGACGAAAAAAGCCGAGGCGTAACTTACTCTGTGGATAACCACTCAAAACGCCCCCTAGTGGGGCGTTTTGCTATCTGCCACTTTTGTCTGGATACCGGTTTATGAGCGCACCTCGTGAAACCATCGCCGCCGTCGCCACTGCCCAGGGGCGCGGCGGTGTGGGCATCGTCCGCATTTCCGGCCCGCTGGCCGGTGCCGCGGCGAAAGCCATCAGCGGCCGCGAACTGAAACCCCGGTTCGCCCACTACGGCCCGTTCTTCAGCGCCGACCGAGAGGTGCTGGACGAAGGACTGGCGCTGTATTTCCCGGGCCCCAATTCCTTCACCGGCGAAGACGTGCTGGAACTGCAGGGCCATGGCGGCCCGATCGTGCTGGACATGCTGCTCAAGCGCTGCCTGGAACTGGGCTGCCGACTGGCGCGCCCCGGCGAATTCAGCGAACGCGCGTTCCTCAACGACAAGCTCGACCTGGCTCAGGCAGAGGCCATCGCCGACCTGATCGAAGCCAGTTCCGCACAAGCGGCGCGCAATGCGTTGCGCTCTCTGCAGGGTGCGTTCTCCCAGCGTGTGCATGAACTCACCGAGCAACTGATCGGCCTGCGCATCTATGTGGAGGCCGCCATCGACTTCCCCGAGGAAGAGATCGACTTTCTCGCCGATGGCCATGTGCTGAGCATGCTCGACAAGGTGCGTGACGACTTGTCCACCGTGCTCCGTGAAGCCGGGCAGGGCGCATTGTTGCGCGACGGCATGACCGTCGTGATCGCCGGTCGGCCGAATGCCGGCAAATCCAGCCTGCTCAATGCGCTGGCCGGCCGGGAAGCGGCGATCGTGACCGAGATCGCCGGCACGACCCGGGACATTCTGCGCGAACATATCCACATCGACGGCATGCCGTTGCATGTCGTGGACACCGCCGGCCTGCGCGACACCGACGACCATGTGGAAAAGATCGGCGTCGAACGCGCCCTCAAAGCCATCAATGAAGCGGACCGGGTGCTGCTGGTGGTCGACGCCACCGCGCCGGAGGCCGCCGATCCGTTCGCTCTGTGGCCGGAATTCCTGGAAACGAAGCCGGATCCGGCCCGCGTGACCCTGATCCGCAACAAGGCTGACCTGACCGGGGAGGCGATCGCCCTGGAGGTCAGCGACGATGGCCATGTCACGATCAGCCTCAGTGCGAAGTCGGCGGGCGAGGGGCTTGAGTTGCTGCGCGAACACCTCAAGGCCTGCATGGGCTACGAACAGACGGCGGAAAGCAGCTTCAGCGCCCGACGCCGGCACCTCGAAGCCCTGCGTCACGCGAGTGCGGCGCTGGAGCACGGCCGCGCGCAACTGACCCTCGCCGGCGCCGGTGAACTGCTGGCCGAAGACTTGCGCCAGGCCCAGCAATCCCTGGGGGAAATCACCGGCGCGTTCAGTTCGGACGACCTGCTGGGACGAATCTTCTCCAGCTTCTGCATCGGCAAGTAATCCAGCCGTCTCCCATAGACAGGCCCAATCGCGGCCTGTCTGCCCTTCCTTCCCATCATTCCTCTCTCAAACGTCGACCAGACACGTTCTGCCCGGTCGGATTTTCCATGCCCGGAGCGTTCTCGTTCGTCTGATTTCTGTGGATTAAGCCCTGTGAATAACTGCCGATGAGGTCAGTTGATAACAGGGCCTGAAAACTGGATATAACCGCATCTGTGGATAACGACCCCTTTCATCCACAGGCTTAAGGCGGTTATCCCAATGGCTCCGTGGCACATGGACACAGACTTATGAATCTCTGTACAGATTGAAAACAAAGGCGTTCAGCCTGTTATCCACAGATAGGGGCGGGCCTAAGAATAAACATAAAAACAAGGTTTTATACATTTCTTTCCTTTTTAATTTTTTTGTCCGCGATTTTTCCACAGCTGGTTAAATTTTGTGCAAAGGGTTCTTTAGGAAAGGCGAAGTCCCTATACTTGCCGACCAGGTCCAGAAACCTGAGATCGAATTTTTCCTTAAATACCTACTTAAGCAGGCACGAGGTGCGTGGTGGATTTCCCTTCCCGTTTTGAAGTGATCGTCATCGGCGGCGGTCATGCCGGTACCGAGGCAGCACTGGCGTCAGCGCGCATGGGGGCAAAGACCCTGTTGCTGACGCACAACGTGGAAACCCTCGGCGCCATGAGCTGCAACCCGGCCATCGGCGGCATCGGCAAGAGCCATCTGGTCAAGGAAATCGACGCCCTCGGCGGCGCGATGGCCATGGCCACCGATCTGGGCGGCATTCAGTTCCGCGTATTGAACAGCCGCAAAGGCCCGGCGGTGCGGGCGACCCGCGCACAAGCCGACCGGATCCTGTACAAGGCCGCTGTCCGCGAGATCCTGGAAAACCAGCCCAACCTGTGGATATTCCAACAGGCCGCCGACGACCTGATCGTCGAGCAGGAACAAGTGCGCGGTGTCGTCACCCAAATGGGTCTGCGTTTCTTCGCCGATTCCGTGGTGCTGACCACCGGCACGTTCCTCGGCGGACTTATCCACATCGGCCTGCAGAATTATTCCGGCGGCCGCGCCGGCGATCCGCCCTCGATCGCCCTGGCCCGTCGCCTGCGTGAGCTGCCGCTGCGCGTCGGCCGCCTGAAGACCGGTACGCCGCCGCGCATCGACGGCCGGTCTGTGGATTTCTCGGTGATGACCGAGCAGCCGGGCGACACGCCGATCCCGGTCATGTCGTTCCTGGGCACCAAGGAACAGCATCCGCGGCAGGTCAGCTGCTGGATCACCCACACCAACGCGCGCACCCACGAGATCATCGCGGCGAACCTCGACCGTTCGCCGATGTACTCCGACGCCGGCGAGATCGAGGGCATCGGCCCGCGCTACTGCCCGTCGATCGAAGACAAGATCCACCGTTTCGCCGACAAGGAAAGCCATCAGGTGTTCATCGAACCTGAAGGCCTGACCACCCATGAGCTGTACCCGAACGGGATATCCACAAGCCTGCCGTTCGACGTCCAGCTGCAGATCGTGCAATCGATCCGTGGCATGGAGAACGCGCACATCGTGCGGCCGGGCTATGCGATCGAGTACGACTACTTCGACCCCCGCGACCTGAAGTACAGCCTGGAGACCAAAGTCATCGGCGGCCTGTTCTTCGCCGGCCAGATCAACGGCACCACCGGCTACGAAGAGGCCGGCGCCCAAGGTCTGCTGGCCGGCGCCAACGCCGCGCTGCGGGCCAAGGGCAAAGAAGCCTGGTGCCCGCGCCGCGACGAGGCGTACATCGGCGTGCTGGTCGACGACCTGATCACCCTCGGCACCCAAGAGCCGTACCGCATGTTCACTTCCCGTGCCGAGTACCGCCTGATCCTGCGCGAGGACAACGCCGACCTGCGCCTGACCGAAAAAGGCCGCGAACTCGGCCTGGTCGACGACGCGCGTTGGGCGGCGTTCTGCAAGAAGCGCGAAGGCATCGAGCTGGAAGAGCAGCGGCTGAAAAGCACCTGGGTTCGCCCGGGCACACCCCAGGGCGATGCGATCGCCGAAAAGTTCGGCACGCCACTGACCCACGAATACAACTTGCTCAACCTCTTGAGCCGTCCGGAAATCGACTACGCTGGTCTGGTCGAAGTGACCGGGCAGGGCGCCGAAGATCCACAGGTCGCCGAACAGGTCGAGATCAAGACCAAGTACGCCGGTTACATCGACCGGCAGCAGGACGAGATCGCCCGCCTGCGCGCCTGCGAAGACACGAAACTGCCTGTGGATATCGATTACGCGAGCATTTCCGGTCTCTCCAAGGAGATCCAGGGCAAGCTCGGCGCGACCCGCCCTGAGACCCTGGGCCAGGCGTCGCGGATTCCGGGCGTCACCCCGGCGGCGATTTCCCTATTGATGATTCATTTGAAAAAACGCGGCGCGGGCCGTCAGTTGGAGCAAAGCGCTTGAGTTCTAAGGTCACTTCGCAACACGCCGAAGAGTTATCCACAGGAGCCCGTGCGCTCGGTGTCAACCTCAGCGAAACCCAGCACGAGAAACTGCTGGGTTACCTGGCCCTGTTGATCAAATGGAACCAGGCCTACAACCTGACCGCCGTGCGCGATCCGGACGAGATGGTTTCCCGTCACCTGCTCGACAGCCTGAGCGTGATGCCGTTCATCGAAAACGGCCGTTGGCTGGATGTGGGCAGCGGCGGCGGCATGCCGGGCATCCCGTTGTCGATCCTGTATCCGGACGCACAAGTGACGTGCCTGGACGCCAACGGCAAGAAGACCCGCTTCCTGACCCAGGTCAAACTCGAGCTCAAACTGGATAACCTGCAAGTTGTCCACAGCCGGGTCGAGGCCTTCCAGCCTGCGCAGCCGTTCAACGGGATCATTTCCCGGGCGTTCAGCAGCATGGAGAACTTCACCGGCTGGACCCGCCACCTCGGCGACGCCGACACCCGCTGGCTGGCAATGAAGGGCGTCCATCCGGCCGATGAGCTGGTAGCATTGCCGGCAGACTTCAAACTCGATAGCGAACACGCCCTGGCCGTACCCGGTTGCCAAGGCCAACGCCATCTGCTGATACTGCGCCGCACGGCATGATTGGGAACACAAGCAAGAATGGCTAAGGTATTCGCGATAGCGAACCAGAAGGGTGGTGTGGGCAAGACCACCACCTGCATCAACCTCGCAGCATCCCTGGTCGCGACCAAGCGCCGGGTGCTGCTGATCGATCTCGATCCACAGGGCAACGCCACCATGGGTAGCGGTGTGGATAAACATGGCCTGGAAAACTCGGTCTACGACTTGCTGATCGGCGAATGCGACCTGGCCCAGGCCATGCACTTTTCCGAGCACGGCGGTTATCAACTGCTGCCGGCCAACCGCGACCTGACCGCGGCGGAAGTCGTCCTCCTGGAAATGCAGATGAAGGAAAGCCGTCTGCGCAGCGCCCTGGCGCCGATCCGCGAGAACTACGACTACATCCTGATCGACTGCCCGCCGTCGCTGTCGATGCTGACGCTCAACGCGCTGGTGGCCGCCGATGGCGTGATCATCCCCATGCAGTGCGAGTACTACGCGCTCGAAGGCTTGAGCGACCTTGTGGATAACATCAAGCGCATCGCTGAACTGCTGAACCCCAACCTCAAGATCGAGGGGCTGCTGCGCACCATGTTCGACCCGCGCCTGAGCCTGATGAACGACGTCTCCGCGCAGCTCAAGGAGCACTTCGGCGATCAGCTGTACGACACGGTGATCCCGCGCAACGTGCGCCTGGCCGAAGCGCCGAGCTACGGCATGCCGGCCCTGGCCTACGACAAGCAATCGCGCGGTGCGCTGGCCTACCTGGCCCTGGCCGGCGAGATGGTTCGCCGTCAGCGCAAGAATTCACGCATCGCCGCCGCCCAGCCAACTTAAGGAATCCCCATGGCCGTCAAGAAACGAGGTCTCGGACGTGGACTGGATGCACTGCTGAGCGGTCCGAGCGTCAGCGCACTGGAAGAGCAGGCGGCGCAGGCCGATCTGCGCGAACTGCAGCACCTGCCGCTGGACCTGCTCCAGCGCGGCAAGTACCAACCGCGCCGGGACATGGATCCGCAAGCGCTCGAAGAGCTGGCGCAATCGATCAAGGCCCAGGGCGTGATGCAGCCGATCGTGGTGCGCCCCATCGGCAGCGGCCGCTTCGAAATCATCGCCGGCGAGCGCCGCTGGCGCGCCAGCCAGCAGGCCGGGCAGGAAACCATCCCGGCGATGGTGCGCGACGTGCCGGACGAAACGGCCATCGCCATCGCGCTGATCGAGAACATCCAGCGCGAAGACCTGAACCCGATCGAAGAAGCGATCGCCCTGCAGCGCCTGCAGCAGGAATTCCAGCTGACCCAGCAACAGGTCGCCGAGGCGGTGGGCAAGTCCCGCGTCACGGTGGCCAACCTGCTGCGGCTGATCGCCTTGCCTGAAGTGATCAAGACCATGCTGTCCCACGGTGACCTGGAAATGGGGCACGCCCGTGCCTTGCTCGGTTTGCCGGACAATCAGCAGGTCGAAGGGGCGCGACATGTTGTCGCACGCGGCCTCACCGTGCGCCAAACCGAGGCACTGGTTCGGCAATGGCTCAGCGGCAAACCGCAGCCTGCGGAGCCGGCCAAACCGGACCCGGACATCGCCCGCCTCGAACAGCGTCTGGCCGAGCGCCTAGGCTCTGCGGTGCAGATCCGCCACGGCAAGAAGGGCAAGGGTCAGCTGGTGATCGGCTACAACTCCCTCGACGAGCTTCAGGGCGTGCTTGCACACATCCGCTGAAACAATTCCTCTTGTAGCGCGCAGTCGGAAATCACTACCTGACAGTTGAATAGGGGCAGAACCGCCCCTATACTCTGCGCGCATTTTGTCGGCACAAATTATGCCAAGTTATTGAATTTCGGCAGCCGACCATTGGAGAGCAACAGTGATGGAAACCCGCACGCCAAACCGCTTGCCTTTCCATCGCCTGGCGGTTTTTCCGGTGTTGATGGCTCAGTTGGTCATTCTGCTGATCGCCGCTTTGGCGCTTTGGCAATGGCGCGGAGTCGTTGCCGGATACTCGGGTCTTTGCGGAGGCCTGATAGCCTTGCTGCCCAATGTTTATTTCGCTCACAAGGCATTTCGGTTTTCCGGCGCCCGAGCAGCCCAGTCCATCGTCCGGTCTTTTTACGCCGGCGAGGCAGGCAAACTGATTTTGACGGCAGTGCTGTTTGCACTGGTGTTTGCAGGTGTGAAGCCATTGGCGCCGATCGCTGTGTTCGGCGCGTTCGTGCTGACCCAGTCGGTCAGCTGGTTCGCTCCCCTGCTGATGAGAACAAGACTTTCGAGACCTTAGGGCGTTTGAGGCAACCATGGCAGAAACAACGGCTTCGGGCTATATCCAGCACCACTTGCAGAACCTGACCTTCGGTCAGCTACCCAACGGCGGCTGGGGCTTTGCCCACACCGCGGCAGAAGCCAAGGAAATGGGTTTCTGGGCTTTCCACGTCGATACCCTCGGCTGGTCGGTTGCCCTGGGCCTGATCTTCGTATTCCTGTTCCGCATGGCGGCCAAGAAGGCGACCTCCGGTCAGCCGGGCGCGCTGCAGAACTTCGTTGAAGTCCTGGTCGAGTTCGTCGACGGCAGCGTGAAGGACAGCTTCCACGGCCGCAGCCCGGTGATCGCACCGCTGGCGCTGACCATCTTCGTATGGGTGTTCCTGATGAACGCCGTCGACCTGGTGCCGGTGGACTGGATCCCTCAACTGGCCATCCTGATCTCCGGTGACCACCACATCCCGTTCCGCGCCGTGTCGACCACCGACCCGAACGCGACCCTGGGCATGGCGTTCTCGGTTTTCGCACTGATCATCTTCTACAGCATCAAGGTCAAGGGCATCGGCGGCTTCATCGGCGAGCTGACCCTGCACCCGTTCGGCAGCAAGAACATCCTGGTCCAGGCGCTCCTGATCCCGGTGAACTTCCTGCTGGAGTTCGTGACCCTGATCGCCAAACCGATCTCTCTGGCACTGCGTCTGTTCGGCAACATGTATGCCGGCGAGCTGGTGTTCATCCTGATCGCCGTGATGTTCGGCTCCGGCCTGCTGTGGCTGAGCGGCCTGGGCGTTGCGCTGCAGTGGGCGTGGGCTGTGTTCCACATCCTGATCATCACCCTGCAGGCGTTCATCTTCATGATGCTGACCATCGTCTACCTGTCGATGGCGCACGAAGAAAACCATTAAGGGCAGCTTCGGCTGGTCTGATGTCCCTCCCGGTCAAACGGGAGGGGGCTCCTGACGGGGCCTCTGAAACGATTTGTTTTACCGCTTTAATCTAAAAAACCTAAACCATACGACGTAAAAGTCGGGAGGAAAGATGGAAACTGTAGTTGGTCTAACCGCTATCGCTGTTGCACTGTTGATCGGCCTGGGCGCACTGGGTACCGCAATTGGTTTCGGCCTGCTGGGCGGCAAGTTCCTGGAAGGCGCTGCGCGTCAGCCGGAAATGGTTCCAATGCTGCAAGTCAAAATGTTCATCGTTGCCGGTCTGCTCGACGCCGTAACCATGATCGGTGTTGGTATCGCTCTGTTCTTCACCTTTGCGAACCCGTTCGTTGGTCAGATCGCTGGCTGATTACTCGGATCTTCCGGGTAATTTGGTGTGATGGACAACGTAACTGCGAGGTGTTGGCGTGAACATTAATGCGACCCTGATTGGCCAGTCCGTTGCGTTCCTGATTTTTGTACTGTTCTGCATGAAGTTCGTATGGCCTCCGGTCATCGCGGCTCTGCACGAACGTCAAAAGAAGATCGCTGATGGTCTGGACGCTGCCAGCCGTGCAGCTCGCGACCTGGAGTTGGCCCAAGAGAAAGCGGGTCAGCAACTGCGCGAAGCGAAAGCCCAGGCAGCTGAAATCATCGAGCAAGCCAAGAAGCGCGGTAACCAGATCGTTGACGAAGCCCGTGAACAGGCTCGCGTCGAAGCTGACCGTGTGAAGGCTCAGGCTCAGGCCGAGATCGAACAGGAACTGAACAGTGTCAAAGACGCGCTGCGTGCCCAAGTGGGCAGCCTGGCCGTTGGCGGCGCTTCGAAGATCCTGGGCAAGTCAATCGATCAAAACGCGCACGCAGAGCTGGTTAACCAACTGGCTGCTGAAATCTAAGCGAGGGCGATCATGGCAGAACTGACCACGTTGGCCCGACCTTACGCTAAGGCGGCCTTCGAGCACGCTCAGGCCCACCAGCAACTGGCCAATTGGTCAGCCATGCTCGGCCTGGCAGCAGCGGTGTCGCAAGACGGCACCATGCAGCGCGTGCTCAAGGCCCCGCGACTGACGAGCGCAGAAAAGGCCGCCACGTTCATTGACGTGTGCGGCGACAAGTTTGATGACAAGGCACAGAACTTCATCCACGTCGTTGCCGAAAACGACCGTCTCCCGCTGTTGCCGGAGATCGCCGCCCTGTTCGACCTGTACAAGGCCGAGCAGGAGAAATCGGTAGATGTGGAAGTCACCAGTGCATTCGCATTGAACCAAGAACAGCAAGACAAACTCGCCAAGGTTCTCAGTGCACGACTCAACCGGGAAGTGCGCCTGCAGGTCGAGGAAGACAGCTCCCTTATCGGGGGCGTTGTCATCCGCGCCGGCGACCTGGTTATCGATGGCTCAGTTAGCGGCAAACTCGCGAAACTGGCCGAAGCATTGAAATCTTGAGTTTGAAGGGGCAGCAGAGCAATGCAGCAACTCAATCCTTCCGAAATTAGTGAAATTATCAAGGGCCGCATCGAAAAGCTCGATGTGACCTCCCAAGCCCGTAACGAAGGCACTGTCGTCAGCGTATCTGACGGCATCGTGCGGATTCACGGTCTGGCCGACGTCATGTACGGCGAGATGATCGAGTTTCCGGGCGGCGTCTACGGTATGGCCCTCAACCTGGAGCAAGACTCCGTAGGTGCCGTTGTACTGGGCGCGTACACCAGTCTGGCTGAAGGCATGAGCGCCAAGTGCACCGGCCGCATCCTGGAAGTTCCTGTCGGTAAGGAGCTGCTGGGTCGCGTCGTCGACGCACTGGGCAACCCTGTCGACGGCAAAGGTCCGCTGAACAACACCGAGACCGACGCGGTCGAGAAAGTTGCTCCGGGCGTGATCTGGCGTAAGTCGGTAGACCAGCCTGTACAGACTGGCTACAAGGCCGTCGATGCCATGATCCCTGTCGGCCGTGGCCAGCGTGAGCTGATCATCGGCGACCGTCAGATCGGCAAGACCGCTCTGGCGATCGACGCGATCATCAACCAGAAAGACAGCGGCATTTTCTGCGTCTACGTAGCCGTTGGTCAGAAGCAATCGACCATCGCCAACGTGGTTCGCAAGCTGGAAGAGAACGGTGCACTGGCCAACACCATCATCGTTGCCGCCAGCGCCTCGGAATCCGCCGCACTGCAATTCCTGGCTCCTTACGCCGGTTGCACCATGGGCGAATTCTTCCGTGACCGCGGTGAAGACGCACTGATCGTCTACGATGACCTGTCCAAGCAGGCCGTTGCCTACCGTCAGATCTCCCTGCTGCTGCGCCGTCCGCCAGGACGCGAAGCGTACCCAGGCGACGTGTTCTATCTCCACTCCCGTCTGCTGGAGCGCGCATCCCGCGTTTCGGAAGAGTACGTCGAGAAGTTCACCAACGGCGCAGTGACCGGCAAAACCGGTTCCCTGACCGCTCTGCCGATCATCGAAACCCAGGCTGGCGACGTTTCCGCGTTCGTTCCGACCAACGTGATCTCCATCACCGACGGTCAGATCTTCCTGGAATCGGCCATGTTCAACTCGGGCATCCGCCCTGCAGTGAACGCCGGTGTTTCGGTATCCCGTGTGGGTGGTGCCGCTCAGACCAAGATCATCAAGAAGCTGTCGGGCGGTATCCGTACCGCGCTGGCCCAGTACCGTGAACTGGCGGCATTCGCCCAGTTCGCATCGGACCTGGACGAAGCGACCCGCAAGCAACTCGAGCATGGTCAGCGCGTTACCGAGCTGATGAAGCAGAAGCAATACGCGCCGATGTCGATCGCCGACATGTCGCTGTCGCTGTATGCCGCTGAGCGTGGGTTCCTGACCGACATCGAAATCGCCAAAGTCGGCAGCTTCGAGCAAGCGCTGATTGCTTACTTCAACCGCGATCACGCCGATTTGATGGCCAAGATCAACGTGAAGGGTGACTTCAATGACGAAATCGACGCTGGCCTCAAAGCCGGTATCGAGAAGTTCAAGGCCACCCAAACCTGGTAAGCCGCAGCGGGAGCCGCAAGGCTCCCGCTTGCTAACCTGATAGGTGTTACATGGCAGGCGCAAAAGAGATTCGCAGTAAGATTGCGAGCATCAAAAGCACGCAAAAAATTACCAGCGCCATGGAAAAAGTGGCGGTCAGCAAAATGCGCAAGGCACAACTGCGCATGGCTGCTAGCCGTCCTTATGCGGAGCGTATCCGCCAGGTAATTGGGCATCTGGCCAACGCCAACCCGGAATACCGCCATCCGTTCATGATCGACCGCGAAGTGAAGCGTGTCGGCTATGTCGTGGTGAGCAGTGACCGTGGTCTGTGCGGCGGCTTGAACACCAACCTGTTCAAGGCCCTGGTCAAGGACATGACGGTAAACCGCGAAAACGGCGTCGAGATTGATCTGTGCGTTGTAGGCAGCAAGGGTGCGGCGTTTTTCCGCAACTTCGGCGGTAACGTCGTCGCAGCCATCAGCCACTTGGGTGAAGAGCCGTCGATCAATGACCTGATCGGCAGCGTCAAGGTAATGCTGGATGCCTACCTGGAAGGCCGTATCGACCGCCTGTCCGTGGTGTCCAACAAGTTCGTCAACACCATGACGCAGACGCCGACCGTGGAGCAGTTGATTCCACTGGTGGCGACCCCGGATCAAGAACTCAAGCACCACTGGGACTATCTCTACGAACCGGACGCCAAAGAGCTGCTTGACGGCCTGATGGTGCGTTACGTGGAGTCGCAGGTGTACCAGGCGGTGGTCGAGAACAACGCGGCTGAACAAGCTGCGCGGATGATCGCGATGAAGAACGCCACCGACAACGCCGGTGATTTGATCAGCGATTTGCAGCTGATCTACAACAAGGCGCGTCAGGCTGCGATCACCCAAGAGATCTCGGAAATCGTCGGCGGCGCTGCCGCGGTTTAACGGTTCAAATATTCAGAGGATCCAGCTATGAGTAGCGGACGTATCGTTCAAATCATCGGCGCCGTCATCGACGTGGAATTCCCACGCGACAGCGTACCGAGCATCTACGACGCCTTGAAGGTTCAAGGCGCCGATACCACCCTGGAAGTTCAGCAGCAGCTGGGCGACGGCGTGGTTCGTACCATTGCGATGGGCTCGACCGAAGGCCTGAAGCGTGGTCTGGACGTCAACAACACTGGCGCAGCCATCTCCGTACCGGTCGGTAAAGCGACCCTGGGCCGGATCATGGACGTGCTGGGCAACCCGATCGACGAAGCCGGCCCGATCGGCGAAGAAGAGCGCTGGGGCATCCACCGCGCCGCTCCTTCCTTCGCGGAACAAGCCGGCGGCAACGACCTGCTCGAAACCGGCATCAAGGTTATCGACCTGGTCTGCCCGTTCGCCAAGGGCGGTAAAGTCGGTCTGTTCGGTGGTGCCGGTGTAGGCAAGACCGTAAACATGATGGAACTGATCCGTAACATCGCCATCGAGCACAGCGGTTACTCCGTGTTCGCCGGTGTGGGCGAGCGTACCCGTGAGGGTAACGACTTCTACCACGAGATGAAGGACTCCAACGTTCTGGACAAAGTGGCACTGGTCTACGGCCAGATGAACGAGCCGCCGGGAAACCGTCTGCGCGTAGCCCTGACCGGCCTGACCATGGCCGAGAAGTTCCGTGACGAAGGTAACGACGTTCTGCTGTTCGTCGACAACATCTACCGTTACACCCTGGCCGGTACCGAAGTGTCCGCACTGCTGGGCCGTATGCCATCGGCGGTAGGTTACCAGCCGACCCTGGCTGAAGAGATGGGTGTGCTGCAAGAGCGCATCACTTCGACCAAGCAAGGTTCGATCACCTCGATCCAGGCCGTATACGTACCTGCGGACGACCTGACCGACCCGTCGCCGGCGACCACCTTCGCCCACTTGGACGCCACCGTCGTTCTGTCCCGTGACATCGCTTCCCTGGGTATCTACCCAGCGGTAGACCCACTGGACTCGACTTCGCGTCAGCTGGACCCGAACGTGATCGGCAACGAGCACTACGAAACCGCTCGCGGCGTTCAGTACGTGCTGCAGCGCTACAAAGAGCTGAAGGACATCATTGCGATCCTGGGCATGGACGAGCTGTCGGAAACCGACAAGCAGTTGGTGGCCCGCGCCCGTAAGATCCAGCGCTTCTTGTCGCAGCCGTTCTTCGTGGCTGAAGTCTTCACCGGTGCTTCGGGTAAATACGTTTCCCTGAAGGACACCATTGCTGGCTTCAAAGGCATCCTCAACGGTGACTACGACCACCTGCCGGAACAAGCGTTCTACATGGTTGGCGGCATCGAAGAAGCGATCGAGAAAGCCAAGAAACTGTAATCCCGGCGCCCGGCAACGGGCGCTAATTTAGGTTGAGGCAATCAGATGGCTATGACAGTCCATTGCGACATCGTCAGTGCGGAAGGGGAAATCTTTTCCGGCCTGGTCGAGATGGTGATTGCGCACGGTGCACTGGGTGATCTGGGTATCGCCCTGGGTCACGCGCCGCTGATCACCAATCTCAAGCCGGGTCCGATCCGCCTGATCAAGCAAGGCGGGGATGCCGAGGTGTTCTACATCTCCGGCGGTTTCCTCGAGGTTCAGCCGAACATGGTCAAGGTTCTCGCCGACACCGTGCAACGTGCTGCCGACCTGGATGAAGCCTCTGCTCAGGAAGCCGTCAAGGCCGCCGAGCGGGCTCTGCACGACAAAGGCGCTGATTTCGATTACGGCGCTGCGTCCGCACGTCTGGCCGAGGCCGCAGCTCAGCTGCGTACCGTCCAGCAGATCCGCAAGAAGTTCGGTGGTTAATCCACCGGTCGCTTGTTGTGCGATTGTTAAAAAAGGGTAGCCTCGGCTACCCTTTTTTATTTCCGATTTTCACAACCCGGTCGCAATCGCTGACCACCCAGGATTGGTAGCCAGTCATGTCTCTTGAAATCGTTATCCTCGCGGCCGGCCAAGGCACCCGCATGCGTTCGGCACTGCCGAAGGTGCTGCACCCGATCGCCGGCAACTCCATGCTCGGCCATGTTATCCACAGCGCCCGCCAGCTGGAGCCGCAGCGCATCCATGTGGTGATCGGGCACGGGGCCGATGCGGTGCGCGAACGCCTGGCGGCCGATGACCTGAATTTCGTGCTGCAGGACAAGCAACTGGGCACCGGCCACGCCGTCGCCCAAGCCGTGCCGTTCATCCAGGCCGATACCGTGCTGATCCTCTACGGCGATGTGCCGTTGATCGAGGTCGACACCCTGCGCCGCCTGCTGAAGCAGGCAGGCCCTGAACAGCTCGGGCTGCTGACCGTCGAGCTCGACGACCCGACCGGCTACGGCCGCATCGTGCGCGACGCCGACGGCAAGGTCACGGCCATCGTCGAGCAGAAGGACGCCAACGAGGCCCAGCGGGCCATCACCGAAGGCAACACCGGCATTCTGGCCCTGCCGTTCCGGCGCATGGGCGACTGGATGGGCCGGCTCTCCAACAACAACGCCCAGGGCGAGTATTACCTGACCGATGTGATCGCCATGGCGGTCAGCGACGGCCTGGTGGTGGCCACCGAGCAGCCTGATGACGCGATGGAAGTGCAGGGCGCCAACGACCGCAAGCAGCTGTCCGAACTGGAGCGCCACTATCAGTTGCGCGCCGGCCGCCGGCTGATGGCCCAGGGCGTGACGCTGCGTGACCCGGCCCGTTTCGATGTGCGCGGGGAAGTGACCGTCGGTCGGGACGTGCTGATCGACATCAACGTCATTCTCGAAGGCAAGGTGGTCATCGAGGACGACGTGGTCATCGGCCCGAACTGCGTGATCAAGGACAGCACCCTGCGCAAGGGCGCGGTGGTCAAGGCCAACAGCCACCTCGAAGGGGCGGTGCTGGGCGAAGGCAGCGATGCCGGACCGTTCGCCCGCCTGCGCCCGGGCACCGTGCTGGAAGCCCGGGCCCATGTGGGTAACTTCGTCGAACTGAAGAACGCCCACATGGGCGAGGGCGCCAAGGCCGGGCACCTGACGTACTTGGGCGATGCGCAGATCGGCGCCCGCACCAACATCGGCGCCGGCACCATCACCTGCAACTACGATGGCGCCAACAAGTGGAAGACCGTGCTGGGCGAGGACGTGTTCATCGGCTCCAACAACTCGTTGGTGGCGCCTGTGGATATCTCTGCCGGTGCGACCACCGCGGCCGGATCGACCATCACCCAGAATGTGGATAAGGCCCAATTGGCGGTCGGCCGTGCGAAACAGCGCAACATCGACGGCTGGAAACGACCGGAGAAGATCAAGAAGGGCTGAGTTATCCACATCAGCAGGCGGGCCGACAGTTATGCACAGCTCGGCTCCTCCCTTTCGCGGGCAAGCCGCTCCAACAGGTTCCTTGAGAATCATGGTGGGAGCGGGCTTGCCCGCGAAGCTTTTCCACAGAAGAAATTCCAGCGGCAGGCTTGACCATTTTCCCCTGATAGGTTTTGATTGCGCCCATTATCTTTCGAATCGAAACTTAATCGGCCATGTCGAAACGCAACACGCCCCAACGCCGCCATAACATCCTGGCCTTGCTCAACGAGCAGGGCGAAGTGAGCGTGGATGAACTGGCGAAACGCTTCGAAACCTCCGAAGTTACGATTCGCAAGGATCTGGCCGCACTGGAAAGCCATGGCCTGCTGCTGCGCCGTTACGGCGGCGCCATCACCATGCCGCAGGAACTGGTGGCGGACACCAGCCAGAACGTCTCGAAATATAAGCAGGCCATCGCCCGCGCGGCGGTCACGCGCATCCGCGAGCACGCCCGCATCATCATCGACAGCGGCAGCACCACCGCCGCCATGATCCCGGAACTCGGCCATCAGCCGGGCCTGGTGGTCATGACCAACTCCCTTCACGTCGCCAATGCCTTGAGCGAGCTCGAGCACGAACCCGTGCTGCTGATGACCGGCGGCACCTGGGATCCGCATTCGGAGTCCTTTCAGGGCCAGGTCGCCGAGCAGGTACTACGCTCATACGACTTCGACCAGTTGTTCATCGGCGCCGACGGCATTGACCTGGTGCGCGGCACCACGACGTTCAACGAGCTGCTCGGCCTGAGCCGGGTGATGGCCGAAGTGGCGCGGGAGGTGATCGTGATGGTCGAGGCCGACAAGATCGGCCGCAAGATTCCCAACCTGGAGCTGCCCTGGAGCAGCGTCCATACCCTCATCACCGATGATCGCCTGCCTCAGGAGGCACGGGATCAGATACAGGCCCGCGGCATCAATTTGATTTGCGCGACTGTCAGTCAGGAGAAATAAGCATGTGTGGAATTGTCGGCGCCGTCGCTGAACGCAGCATCACCGCCATCCTGCTCGAAGGCCTCAAGCGCCTCGAATACCGGGGCTACGACAGCGCCGGCGTGGCGGTGTACACCAACGCCAACACCCTGGAGCGCACCCGCCGCGTGGGCAAGGTCAGCGAACTGGACGCGGCCCTGGCCGAGCACCCGCTGGTCGGTCGCCTCGGCATCGCCCACACCCGCTGGGCGACCCACGGCGCGCCGAGCGAGCGTAACGCCCACCCGCATTTCTCCGGCGACATCGCCGTGGTGCACAACGGCATCATCGAGAACCATGAAGCCTTGCGCGAACAACTGAAGGCGCTCGGGTATGTCTTTTCCTCGGACACCGACACCGAAGTCATCGCCCACCTGCTCAACCACAAGCTCAAGGAGCTGAAGGACCTGACCGTCGCCCTCAAGGCCACCGTCAAGGAACTGCACGGCGCCTACGGCCTGGCGGTGATCAGCGCGCAGCAGCCCGATCGCGTGGTCGCCGCCCGCAGCGGCAGCCCGCTGGTGATCGGCCTGGGCCTGGGCGAGAACTTCCTCGCCTCCGACCAATTGGCCCTGCGTCAGGTCACCGACCGCTTCATGTACCTGGAAGAGGGCGACATCGCCGACATCCGCCGCGACAGCGTGCAGATCTGGGACGTCAACGGCCAGGCCGTCGAGCGCCAGACCGTGCAGTACAGCGACGGCGCCGAAGCCGCCGACAAGGGCGAGTTCCGCCACTACATGCTCAAGGAAATCCACGAGCAGCCAACGGTGGTGCAACGCACCCTGGAAGGTCGCCTGAGCCAGGACCAGGTCCTCGTTCAAGCCTTCGGCCCGCAGGCCGCCGAACTGTTCGCCAAGGTGCGCAACGTGCAGATCGTCGCGTGCGGCACCAGCTACCACGCCGGCATGGTCGCCCGTTACTGGCTCGAAGAGCTGGCCGGCATTCCGTGCCAGGTCGAAGTCGCCAGCGAGTTCCGCTACCGCAAGGTGGTGGTGCAGCCGGACACCCTGTTCGTCACCATTTCCCAGTCCGGCGAAACCGCCGACACCCTGGCCGCGCTGCGCAACGCCAAGGAACTGGGCTTCCTCGCCAGTCTGGCGATCTGCAACGTCGGCATCAGCTCGCTGGTGCGCGAGTCCGACCTGACCCTGCTGACCCAGGCCGGCCGCGAAATCGGTGTGGCTTCGACCAAGGCCTTCACCACCCAACTGGTGGGCCTGCTGCTGCTCACCCTGTCCCTGGGTCAGGTGCGCGGCACCCTGGGCGCCGGTGTCGAAGCCACCCTGGTGGAAGAACTGCGCCGCCTGCCGACCCGCCTCGGCGAGGCCCTGGCCATGGACAGCACCGTGGAGAAGATCTCCGAGCTGTTCGCCGAGAAGAACCACACCCTGTTCCTGGGCCGTGGCGCGCAATTCCCGGTGGCGATGGAAGGGGCCCTGAAACTCAAGGAGATCTCCTACATCCACGCCGAGGCCTACCCGGCCGGCGAGCTGAAGCACGGCCCGCTGGCGCTGGTGGACAACGACATGCCGGTGGTCACCGTCGCGCCGAACAACGAACTGCTGGAGAAGCTCAAGTCCAACCTGCAGGAAGTCCGCGCCCGCGGCGGCGAACTCATTGTGTTCGCCGACGAAAAGGCCGGGATGTCCAACGGCGAAGGCACCCACGTGGTGCAGATGCCGCACATCAACGACATCCTGTCGCCGATTCTCTACACCATCCCGCTGCAACTGCTGTCGTACTACGTCGCCGTGCTCAAGGGCACCGACGTGGATCAGCCGCGCAACTTGGCGAAGTCGGTGACGGTGGAATAACTTATCCACAGCTGGCGTACCCTCAAGAATCGCAGCTTCGGCTGCGATTTTTTTCGACTCGAGGATTTCGATGGACCGCTTCCAGGAAATGCAGGTCTTCACCGCCGTCGCCCAGGAGCAAGGCTTCTCGGCGGCGGCGCGGCGGTTGGGGTTGTCGGCGGCCAGTGTCACCCGGGCGGTGGCGGCGCTGGAGCAGCGGATCGGCACGCAGTTGCTGGTGCGCACCACCCGCAGCGTGCATGTCAGCGAGGCGGGGCAGCGGTATCTGGAGGACTGCCGGCGGATCCTGGCCGAGGTGCAGGAGGCCGAGGATTCCGCCGCCGGCAGCCATGCCCGGCCCCGTGGGCAGTTGACGGTGACCGCGCCGGTGCTGTTCGGCGAGCTGTTCGTCACGCCGGTGATGGCCGGTTACCTGGCGCAGTATCCCGAGGTGTCGATCAATGCCTTGCTGGTGGATCGTGTGGTGAGCATGGTCGAGGAGGGCGTCGACGTGGCGGTGCGCATCGGGGAGTTGCCGGACAGCAACCAGCACGCGATCCGGGTCGGCGAGGTGCGGCGGGTGATCTGCGGTTCGCCGTCGTACTTTGCCGCGCACGGGCGGCCGGAGAGCCCGCAGGATCTGGCCGGGGCGCCGGTGGTGGCGACCTCTTCCATCGGTCAGGTGCGCAACTGGCCGTTCATCGAGCACGGCGAACCGGTCAGCGTGCGCCCGGAGCCTCGACTGGTGGTGACCGCCAACCAGGCCGCCATCGCCGCCGCGTGCCTGGGGCTTGGGCTGACGCGGGTGCTGTCTTATCAGGTGGCCGGCAAGATCGCGTCCGGCGAACTGGAGATCGTCCTCGCCGAGTTCGAGCTGCCGCCGCTGCCGATCCACGTGGTGTATCAGGGCGGGCGCAAGGCTGCGGCGCGGGTGCGCAGTTTTGTCGACTACGCCGTGAAGGCGCTGCGCGAGCATCCGGGGTTGAAGAATGCGGCGTTATTTCGCCCAGTGAAATAATCGATTGCGTTTGCTGGTAATTCTATAGGTCTGGTGAAAGGCGGAAGATGGCCGCCACGGTTGTCGCCCATTCCGGGCGGCGCTTTCCTCCTGCGGAGTCGACCATGCAAGCGATCAAACTGTACAACTTCCCGCGTTCCGGCCACGCACACCGCGTGGAGTTGATGCTCTCGCTGCTGCAACTGCCCGTCGAACTGATCCTGGTCGACCTGGCCAAGGGCGAGCACAAGCAAGCGCCGTTTCTCGCCCTCAACAGCTTTGGCCAAGTGCCGGTGATCGACGACGGCGGCGTGGTGCTGGCCGACTCCAACGCGATCCTGGTGTACCTGGCGCAGAAGTACGGCAACGGCCGCTGGCTGCCGGCCGACCCGGTGGGCGCGGCACGGGTGCAGCGCTGGCTGTCGGTGGCGGCCGGCCCCATCGCCTTCGGTCCGGCGGCGGCGCGGCTGGTCACGGTGTTCGGCGCGCAACTGAATGCCGAGGAACTCATCACCCGCGCCCACAACCTGCTCAAGGTCATGGACCTGGAGCTGGGCAAGACCCCGTACCTGGCCGGTGCGGAGCCGACCATCGCCGATGTGTCCGCCTACAGCTACATCGCCCACGCGCCGGAAGGCAACGTGTCGCTGGACGACTACGCCAATGTCCGCGCTTGGCTGCAGCGTGTCGAAGCCTTGCCCGGTTTCGTCGGCATGCCGCGTACGGTGGCCGGCCTGCAGAAAACCGCCTGATGTCCACGGCCCGGCCGAGCCGGGCCATCCACACTGCGCCGGCGGCGTAGGGGAGGCTCTGTGATGGAACGTTCACCCTGGCACGCCGGCGAACGGCAACTGCAAAACCATGTCGGCGTCGCCGAGCGGATGGAGGCGTTCGGGCGCAAGGTGATCCGCACCTGGATGCCGGACCAGCACCGCGAGTTCTACCGGCAACTGCCGTTCATGCTGTACGGCGCGGTGGATGGCGAAGGCCGGCCCTGGGCCAGCGTGCTGGAAGGCGAGCCAGGGTTCGCCCGCTCGCCGGATCCGGAGCATCTGCACTTCCTGGGCCTGCCCGCCGCCGATGACCCGGCGGCGTTGCAGGACGGCGCCGCCATCGGCCTGCTCGGCATCGAATTGCACACCCGCCGCCGCAACCGGCTCAACGGGCGCATCGGCGCCCTTGGGGCCGACGGTTTCGAGGTGACGGTTGAGCAGTCCTTCGGCAACTGTCCGCAGTACATTCAGTTGCGTCAGTTTCAGCGCGTGCCGCTGACGGATCCGGCGACGCGGCCGGCCACGCACCTGGACGCCCTCGACGATGACGCCCGCGCCCTGATCGAAGGGGCCGACACCTTCTTTGTCGCCAGTTACGTCGAGGTCGACGGCCAGCGTTCGGTGGACGTCTCGCACCGTGGCGGCCAGGCCGGTTTCGTCCGGGTGCAGGGCAATCGCCTGACCATTCCGGACTTCGCCGGCAACCTGCATTTCAACACCCTCGGCAACCTGTTGCTCAACCCCCGGGCGGGGCTGCTGTTCATCGACTTTTCCACAGGCGACCTGCTGCAGCTCAGCGGGCGCACCGAAGTGATCCTCGATGATCCGCAGATCGCCGCGTTCCAAGGGGCCGAGCGGCTGTGGACGTTCGAGGTAGAAAAACTGGTGCGGCGGCCGGCGGCGTTGGCCTTGCGCTGGCGCTTCGAGGGCATGTCGCCCACCAGCCTGCTGACCGGCAACTGGCCCCAGGCCGAGGCGCGCCTGCAGGCCCAGGCGCTGGGCGACCGCTGGCGGCCGTTGCGGGTGGCGCGGATCGAGACGCAGAGCCGCAACATCCGCTCGTTCTATCTGGAGCCGGTGGACGGCGCCGGGCTGCCGGTGTTTCAGGCCGGCCAGCATTTGCCGCTGCGCTTCACCCTCGACGGTGAGACGCACATCCGCACCTACAGCCTGTCCGGGGCACCGTCGGACGATTTCTTCCGGATCAGCGTGAAGCGTGAAGGTCGGGTGTCGACGCACCTGCATGAACAGGTGCGTGTCGGCGATGTGCTGGAGGCGCGGGCGCCCCAGGGGCATTTCACCGTGGCGGCGCTGGAGCGGCGGCCCTTGGTGCTGCTGGCCGCCGGGGTCGGGGTCACGCCGCTGCTGTCGATGCTGCGTGAGGTCGTGTATCAGGGCCTGCGCACGCGGCGGATCCGGCCGACCTGGTTCATCCAGAGTTCCCGCAGCCTGGCCGACCAGCCGTTCCGCGCCGAGCTGGACCGGCTGCTGGAGGACACCGGGGACGCGGTGAGGGTGCTGCGCCTGCTCAGTCAACCCGAGGACGGCCTGCGCGAAGGCGAGGACTTCGACCTGCGCGGACGGATCGACGGCGACCTGCTGCGCAATCTGTTGACGGTCGATGACTTCGATCAGGTGGACTTCGTTCTGTGTGGCCCCGGCGCCTTTACCCAAGGCGTGTACGACAGCCTGCTGGCGCTGGATGTGCGGGATGCGCAGATCCATGCCGAAACCTTCGGCCCGTCGACGTTGCGCCGCCGGGCGGATCCGGACGCGGTGGTGATCGATCAGCCGCCGGCGGCCACTGCCCCGGTGCCGGTGGTGTTCGAGCGGTCGGCCAAGGAAGCCCGGTGGCATCCGGAGGGCGGCAGCCTGCTGGAGCTGGCGGAAAGCCGCGGCCTGCGTCCGGAGTTCAGTTGCCGGGGCGGTTCGTGCGGCACGTGCCGGACACGGCTGGTCAGCGGCGCGGTGCATTATCCACAGCCCCCGGCCGAAAGCCCGGAGGACGGGCATGTGCTGATCTGCTGCGCGGTGCCGGCCGCCGGAACCCAGGCCCTGGTGCTGGACCTGTGACCGGACGGGCCTGTGGATAACCGGTTCGCCGGGGGCCGGCGACCGGTTCAGGTGTATTGAAGGGAATGCACGTGTTGCGGGACAGGGCCGGACGGCAGGTTGCGCAAGGTGTGTGCCGCCATTTGCGCACTGGCCTCGCGCCAGGTGAGCCATTTCCAGTCGGCGACGTCACGGGCTGCCGGGAAGCGGCCGCTGCGTTCGAAGTCGCCGATCAGGTCGGCCAGCGTCTGCGGGTCGTTCAAGTCGAAATAGGCCATGAACTCGCGGCCGATCTCGCGGAACACCGGAATGTCGCTGCCCATCGCGGGCAAGCCGCGCTGCATCGCTTCCACCAGCGGCAGGCCGAAGCCTTCGACGTAGGAAGGAAAGACCAGCGAGCTGGCGCGGGAGTAGGCGTATTCCAGGCTGGTGTCGTTCAGGTCGTTGAACATGAACAGCCGTTGGTTGAACTCGCGGTGGTTGCGGATCCGCGCAAGCAACGTTTCGCACTTCCAGCCGATGTGCCCGGCGATGCACAGGCGCGCCTTGGAGCCGGCGGCCCAGGCGCGTTCGAAGGCGTCGAGCAGGTAACTGTGATTCTTGCGTGGCTCGATGGTGCTGACCATCAGGTACACCGGCTTGGGGGTGGAGAACAGGCGTTCCAGGCCTGGCTCGACGGCCGCGTCGGCGGCGCTCAGGTCCAGCTCGCAGCCCAGGTGAAAATAGTCGAACCAGGTTTTGCGCGCCGCCGCGTGGCCGAGGCGCCGCTCCAGTTCGCTGCGCATCTGGTCGCGCACGGTCGCCGAAATGGCGACGTAACCGTCGGCGATGCGGGTGATCCAGTCGAACCAGGTGTTGAAGACCTGCACCAGGCGCGCGTCGTAGAAATGCGGGTGGGTCAGCGGAATGAGGTCGTAGATCACGGCCGTGATGCCGACGCCTTCACGCTTGAGCTGTTCGGCGTGGGGAAAGAAGTCCGGGTTCCACGAGGAGTCGAGCAGCACCAGTTGATCCCCCGGCCGATGCTGCAGCGGTTCGCAGCGGCTGGGCAGTTGATGGCGGTTGATCCGTTCGACCAGGCGCAGCGGCACGCTGAAGGCGGCCATGGCGCTGAGCCGGTAGGCTGCGTAAAACGCCCGGCGGGCGATCCGGCTGGTGAGGCGGCGGTCACGGGCCTGATACCACTGCAGGAAATGATGGGCCAGACGCTCCAGGCGTCCGCCGAACTCTACGATGCGGTTGGACAGGGGCGTGTCCAAGGGGGCCAGGCGCAGCACGCGGTACAGCTTGCCGTTGAGGAACACCACCGGCACGCACTCGACGCCGTCCACGCTGGGCGGCAATTGGTTGATGACGTTGCGCACCACCCGCTGGATGCCGGAGTTGATCTGCGGATGCTGGAAAACGTGGGTGCATTCCACCAGCAGGCGCGTCATGACATGCCCCCCGGCAGACGCCCGCCGGCCGTGTCCGGATGCAGCTTGGCAGGTGGCTCACCGGAGCCTTTGGTCACCGGAACGAACGGACAGTTTTTCAAACCGCGATCCCTTGGTCTTGAACTCTCACCGTTTTCCCACAGGCTTGGGGGGAATGTCTGTCAGACCGGAGCTAGAGCCCCTGTAAGAGGACAGGCGAGGTTGTTGTAGTTGTTTGGTTGCCAATCTGTGCCAATTAATCAGCAATTTCAACAAGTCTTACCGTGACCGGTCAGTTCTGCTTTGCGCTGCCCCATTTATTCGCGCCGGATGGTTCACGAAGTCGCGGCGGATGTGTTTAGAATGCCCCTCGTCACGATTGGCCGAGGTTCGGCAGGGCGACGCGAGAACCCTGTGAAGCTGACCACTAAAACAAGAACGTAGACGGATCGAACACCAGGGCCTGCGCCATCCGCGACTTGCCCGGTTGCAGTTCTCCGTCATGAAATGAAATGGCCGGGACGGCTGTTTCATCGTGGGATGCCATGAATTTCATTCTCTACTCCGACGTCAACGACCACTCCATCAGCCAGAGCCTGGGACGTCCCGAATACAGCTACTACTTTGTGCTCAAGGCCTACCGGCCGGTGCTCGAAAGCCTCGGGCAAGTGCATGTGGTGTCTTCCCCCGCCGAAGTCGATCCCCTTTACCGGCAGTTGCTCGCCCGTGGCGAAGACTGTCTGTTCCTGTCGTTCGCACCGCCCCAGAAAACCCCGACCGAGCTGGCCTGCCCGATGGTCTGCGTGGTCGCCTGGGAGTTCGATTCGATCCCCGACGAGCAGTGGGACGACGATCCGCGCCATGACTGGACGCGCATGCTGGCGCGCCATGGCCGGGTGATCACGCTGTCGAGCCACACCGCCCGGGCGATTCGCCGGGCCATGGGCGACGACTTTCCCGTGCTGGTCCTGCCCACCCCGCTGTGGGAGAACTTTGCCGCCATCCGCGAGCGGCAGGCCGATGCGCCGGTGAACCCGGGCATGACGCTGTCGATCAAGGGCTGCATTTTCGACACCCGCACCCTGGCCCTGTCGGCCGACGACCTGGTGCCCAAGCCGCTGACGCCGGAAGAGGAAGCGGCGCTCGAGGCGCTGCGTCCGCCGCCCTTGACCCTCAAGCGCCGTTTCGTCATCGCCCGGCACTTCTTGCGCCAGTGGGCGCTGGATCTCGGCCGCGAGCAAGGCGTGCCGCGGGTCAAGTTCCTGCACCACTGGTACTGGGAAGGGATCCGCGACCTGCTGTCGGACAAGGCCCACGGGTGGCTGGCCCGGCAACTGCCGGCGATCGCCGGCCCGCAGGCGGTGGCTGAGCCTGCGCCTGCGCCGCTGAACCTGCCGGACACCTCGCAGGTGGTCGAGACCCGGGTCGACGGGGTGGTGTACGTCACCGTGTTCAACCCCAAGGACGGCCGCAAGAACTGGCACCAGATGATCACCGCGTTCTGCTGGGCGTTTCGCGAAACGCCTGACGCGACGCTGGTGCTGAAGATCACCCAGAACGATCTGGCGTCCTATCACGGCGAGTTGATGACCCTGCTGGCGCAGCTGTCGCCTTTCGCGTGCCGCGTCGTGGTGATGCACGGCTACCTGGACGATGCCCAATATGCCCGGCTGTACGAGGCCGCCAGTTTCTACGTCAACGCGTCGCGCTGCGAAGGCCTGTGCCTGCCGCTGATGGAGTTCATGGCCAGCGGCAAGCCGGCCATCGCTCCGGACCATACGGCCATGGAGGACTACATCGACGACAGCGTGGCGTTCGTGGTCAAGTCCAGCGAAGAGCTGACCATCTGGCCCCAGGACTCGCGGATCATCTACCGCACGCTGCGCCACCGGCCCGACTGGGGATCGCTCAAGGACGCCTACGAAAACAGCTACCGGCTCGCCAAGAGCCAGCCGCAGGCTTACCGGCACTTGTCCGTCGCTGCGCTCGAACGCATGCGCGCCTACTGTGCGTTCGCGCCGGTGCAAAAAAGGCTGGCGGACTTCCTTGGGCTGGTGCCGCCGAGCGCCGTTGCCGCACCCGTTACGGAAGACGCCTCATGCTGATCATCATTCATTCCGAAACCAACCAGCACACCATCGAGCGCAACCTCGGCCGCTCCGAGTACAGCTATTACTTCGTGCTCAAGGAGTATCGGCCCGTGCTCGAGCGCCTGGGGCGGGTGGTCGAAGTCCGCGATCCGCAGCGCGAGGTCGATGCGCTGTACCTTGAGTGCGTCGCCCGCGGCGAGCCTTGCGTGTTCCTGTCCTTTTCGCCGCCGCACCGCACGCCGGTGCACCTGGCCTGCCCGACCTTGCCGGTGTTCGCCTGGGAGTTCAGCACCATCCCCGACGAACCGTTCGCCGGCGAGCCGCGCAACGACTGGCGCACCGTGCTGCAGGCCTGCGGCGCGGCCATCACGCATTCCGGCTACACGGTCGATGCCGTGCACCAGGCGATGGGAACCGATTACCCGATCATCTCCGTGCCGGCTCCGGTATGGGACCGCTTCAGCGCCCGTGGCACGTCGGCTCAGGCTCGGCCGCAGACGGGGCCGGTGCGTTTGACGATCAAAGGGCTGGTGGCCGACAGCCGTCAGCTCGACCTGGAGGCGTTCGGCCCGGTGCATCTTCGCCGCGGCAAGGCCATCGACTTCAAGGCGCCGGTCCAGGAGCAGGAACTGGTGCTCGACGGCGTGGTGTACACCTCGGTGTTCAACCCCGGCGACGGCCGCAAGAACTGGGAGGACATGCTCAGCGCCTTCTGCGTCGCCTTCCGCGACACCGAGGATGCGACGCTGGTGCTCAAGCTCACGCATCACGACGCCGAAGAGGCGCTCGGCGACATCCTCCATCACCTCTACAAGAACCAGTCCTATCGCTGCCGCATCGTGCTGATCCACGGCTACCTGGCGGATGCGGACTACGAACGGCTGGTGCAGGCGACCCGCTATGTGGTGAACACCTCCTACGGCGAAGGGCAATGCCTGCCGCTGATGGAGTTCATGTCCTGCGGCAAGCCGGCCGTGGCCCCGCGCACCACGGCGATGATCGATTACCTGGACGGGGACAACGCGTTCCTGGTGCGCACCACCGACGAACTCACCGCGTGGCCCCACGACCCGCGCAAGGCCTACCGGACCTTGCGCTACATCACCGACTGGGCGTCGGTGCGCGACGCCTACCGGGCCAGCTACGAGGTGGCCAAGCACGATCCGCAACGCTACGCGCAGATGTCGGCGCACGCGGTGCGCAGCCTTCAGGCCTTTTGCAGCCAGGCCGTGGCGGAGCAGCGCTTGCGCGATTTCCTGGGGCGGGCGCAGGCGTTGTGCGCGACGGTCCCTGCGCAAACCTGCGGTGCCTGAGCCGATGAGCGAACGGCGGATCCTGGACATCGAAGTGCTGCGGGCCATTGCGGTGCTGGGGGTGCTGTTCCATCACCTGCAAGGCAGCCTGTTCACCGATCCGGTGCCGTTGCTGGAGACGATCCATGCCTGGGCGCAGCCGTGGTGGGGCGTCGACCTGTTTTTCGCGATCTCCGGGTTCGTCATCGCCCGCAGCCTGATTCCGGTGCTGCGCGGTTGCGAAGGCCGCCAGGCGCAGTGGCTGCAGGTGCGCGACTTCTGGTTGCGCCGGGCGTTCCGGCTGCTGCCGTCGGCCTGGCTGTGGCTGGCGCTGATGCTGCTGGCCTGCGTGTTCCTCAACCGTTCGGGGGCCTTCGGCACCTGGCAGGCCAACGTGCAGGCCACCTTCGCAGGGGTGTTTCAATACGCCAACTTCCGCTTCGCCGACAGTTTTTTCCATTACGAGTACGGCAGCAGTTTCGTCTACTGGAGCCTGTCGCTGGAGGAACAGTTCTACCTGCTGTTTCCGCTGTTGATCCTGGTGTGCCGCAAGCGACTGGTCTGGGCCTTGCTCGCCTTGGTCGCGGTGCAGCTCTTCACCGTGCGCACGCCGCTGCTGATGGTGATCCGCACCGATGCGCTGGCGTTGGGCGTGCTGCTGGCGATGTGGAGCGCGCAAGCGTCGTGGCGGCGCTTCGAACCGAGGTTCCTGAGCCGGCCCTGGCTCGGCCTCCCGACGTTGATCGCGGTCGCGGCGTTGCTGAGCTTCATGGCCACCGACCGTTTCACCTTCGCCCCTTACCGCATCGGCTCGATCGCCGTGCTCGGCGCGGCGCTGGTGTGGATCGCATCGTACAACGGCAACTACCTGCTGCCGGCGGGTCGGACGCAACGACTGATGGCGTGGATCGGCAGCCGCTCCTACGGCATCTACCTGATCCACATTCCGGCCTATCAACTGGTGCGCGAACTGAGTTGGCGCCTGCAGGCCGCCGGCCTTCCCGACTTCGGCGGCCACCCGGTCGCCACGCTCCTGGCCGCCGCCGGCCTGATCGCGCTGCTGAGCGAACTGAACTACCACCTGATCGAAATGCCCATGCGCAACCGCGGCGCCGCCCTGGTGCGGCGCCTGCGCACGTCACCCACCGCCGTCCCATCCCCTGGAGCCACCTCATGCTGAGCCTTTTGAAGAAACTCACGGCGGCGCCGTCCGCCGAGCCTGTCGCCCCGGTCGCCGACAAGGTCGATCCGTACATGCTCGGGCTGCGCGACGCCATGCTCAGCGGCTGGTTCAACCAGGAGACCGGCGAGCTGTTCACAGGCTTTCCGGTGACGGCCGACGACACCCTGCTGGATGTGGGCTGCGGCGACGGCGGCAACGTGCATTTCTGCGGGATGCGCGGGGCGAAGATCATCATCGCCGACATCGACGGCGCCAAGGTCGAGGCCACTCGCCAGCGTCTGGGCGACACGCCGGCGCGCGACGTCGAGTGCCATGTCACCGACTGCAACCCGCTGCCGATCGCCGACGCCACCGCCACCCGCGTGGTGTCCACCGAAGTCATCGAGCACGTCGACGACCCGGCGCAGTTCCTCGCCGAACTGGTGCGGGTCGGCCGGCCGGGGGCGCTGTACCTGCTGAGCGTGCCGCACCCAAGCTCCGAAGACCTGCAGAAGGACATCGCCGCGCCGGAGTATTTCCAGAAGCCGAACCACATCCGGATCATCGGCGAGGAGCAGTTCAAGGGCATGGTCAGCGACGCGGGCCTGGAGATCATCAGCCACAGTTCGTACGGCTTCTACTGGTCGATGTGGATGCTGCTGTTCTGGGAGGCGAAGGTGGACTTCAGCAACGCCGACCATCCGCTGCTCAACCACTGGGCCGACACCTGGAAAACCGTGCTCGACTCGCCGCGTGGCGCGCAGATCAAGCAGGCGCTGGATGCGGTCGTGGCGAAAAGTCAGGTGATCATCGCCCGCAAGCCGTAGTGCCGGCGCGGGATAGTGCGGTGCGGTGACTGACGCCATCGCAGGCTGGCCCCACCGTGTGTGGGCCGCGCCGGCCACTGTGAGAGCGGGCTTGCCCCGGGCGGCGATCCGCCGATGGCGTCAGTTCAGTCAACCAAGATGTCGGTCGCTTGCAAAGGTTTTGTGTACCCTTGGCGCTTTGCGTGGTCAGGGAGTCGCAAGCAATGCGGTTTTTCATCGGGCTGTCGGCGGTGCTGGCCATCGCCACTTGGCTCACGGCCTGTGAGCGGACGCCGGCGCCGCCCCTCGACCAGCAGCTCTACATCTGGCAGCGCCAATGGACGCCCGCCCACGGGGCTGCGCTGCGTGACAGCCGCGCTGACTTTTCCACGGTGCGGGTGCTGGCGTTGCAGGCGTTTCCACAGGCGGGATGGAGCCGGGCGCGGATTGATCCGGCGTTGCTCCGCCAGGACGGTCGGCCGCTGATTGCGGTGGTTCGACTCGACGGCCAGCTCAAGTCCCTGGATCTTGCGCACGCCACGGCGCAGATCCTTCAGGTGCTCGACGACTGGCGCGGACAGGGGCTGACGTTGGCCGGCGTTGAGATCGACCACGATGCCGGCAGCGCACGGCTGCCGGCCTATGCCGAATTCCTCGCCCATCTGCGCCCGGCGCTGCCGCCCTCGTTGCCGCTGAGCATCACCGCGTTGCCGGCGTGGCTGGACAGCCCGCAATTGCCGGCGTTGCTGGCGACGGTCGACAGCAGTGTGCTGCAGGTGCATGCGGTGAGCGATCCGCGTCGGGGCCTGTTCGATGCGGATCAGGCGCGGCGCTGGGCGGACGCCTGGGGACGGGTCAGCGACAAGCCGTTCTACCTGGCGCTGCCGGCCTACGGTGTGGCGCTGTTGCCGGACAGCGGCGGGGCGCCGGAAGTGGAGAGCGAGGTCGCGATCCCGCGGCGCGGCGAACGCCGCGAACTGCTCGCCGATCCACAGGCCTTGAGCCGGCTGGCCAGCGGACTGCGGGATAACCCCCCGGCGCATCTGGCCGGCCTGATCTGGTTCCGCCTGCCGCTGGCCAACGACCGCCGGGCCTGGAGCCTGACCACGTTGCGTGCCGTCGCCCGCGGCGAACCCCTGTCGAGCAGCCTCGGCGTGAGCTTCACGGTGCAGGACGGACTCTACGACATCGGCCTCGCCAACCGGGGCAATCTCGACAGCGCTTGGCCCGCGCGCCTGACGGTCAAGGCCCGGGACTGCGTCGGCGCCGACGCCCTGGCCGGTTACTCGTTGCAACAAACGCCGGATCTGCTTACCTTCACCCGCCTGCGCGACGGCCGGTTGCCGGCGGGCGGTCAGCGTGCTGTCGGTTGGGCGCGTTGCGCACACATTGATCAAGGAGGTTCGCATGTTGACCCGTAACTGGCCCCGCCACCTGCTCTGCCTGAGCCTCAGCCTGCCGCTGGGCACGGCGCTGGCCTGCGGCCCGGACTTCCCGATGCGCCTGCTCGACAACCGCGGGCAATCGCTGGCGGAGCTGCCGGAGGGCAACTTCAACTTCGAGATCAGCCGCTTGGGCAAAGCCATCGACGGGCTCAAGCTCACGACGGTGGCCACCCACAACCCGGACGCCTACGGCGAGCCCGGCGAATACGTCGACGAGCGCGAGCAGGCCGAGCAGGCGGACCTGAGCGAAGCTGCGCAGGCGCAGGTCAAGCGCTTGCGCAGCCTCGGCGATGCCCGTCAGGCCTATGAGCAGGGAACCGGCCTTCCCGCCGAAGTTCGCCTGTACGTGGCCGGCGCCGTGGCGTTCGCCGCCGCCGATTACCCGCTGGCCGCCGACTACTTCAGACAGGTGCTGGCGCTGCCGGCGGATCAGCGTCCGTTGCGCAGCACGTGGGCGGCGTACTCCCTGGGCCGTTCCCTGTACGCCATGAGCGGGCAGGCGGACGACGCCCTCGACCCGCTGGAGCAGGCGCTCGCCGCGTTCCGCCAGACCCGCCAGCTGAACATCGACGGTTTCAGCGACCCGCTGGAACTGGGCGTGGCCAGCCTCGGCGAAGAGGCCCGGGTGCTGCGCACCACCGGCGACTGGAACGGCGCCATCGAACTGTACGCGGCGCAGAACCAGCATGGCTCTATGGTAGGGGCGTCTTCGCTGAAACTGCTGGTGAACGACCTGGTGGCGCTGCCCGAGGATCAACTGGCCAAGCTGCTGCGGGGCAAAGCGGTGCAGCAACTTGTCACGGCCTCGCTGATCAGCCGGATCGGCTGGTCGTTCGGCGAACAGCCGGAGCGCGAGAAAGCGCTGATCAAACTGCTGCAGGACAGCACCCGCGGCAGCCTGGACAACGCCGACCGCCTGGCGGCGATGAACTATCAGCAGGGCGACTACGCCACCGCCAAGGCGTTTCTCGAACACGCCGGGGACGGTGGGCTGGCCTGGTGGCTGCGGGCGAAACTGGCGGTGCGCGACGGCGATTCCAACGCCGCCGCAGCGGCGTACGCCAAAGCCGCCCAGGCCTTCCCGAAGGACGAATCGTGGGGCGAGCGGCGCACGCCGGACTGGGCCTTCGAAACCCTGCGGCCCAAGTGCCGGGTGGACGGCGAAAGCGCGATCCTCGACCTGCAGCGCGGCGATTACCTGCAAGCCTTCGACCGGCTGTACCAGAGCCAGGACATTTACTGGTTCGACGCCGCGACCGTGGCCGAGCGGGTGCTGACCCTCGATGAGCTCAAGCGCTACGTCGATGAGAAAGTGCCGGCGCCGCCGGTGCTGAGCCAGCAGGACCGCGACAACTACGTGCCGCTGTCGGTGGCGGCGAACCTGCGCAACCTGTTGGGCCGGCGCTTGCTGCGCGAAGGTCGCTACGAAGAGGCGGTCGGCTACTTCGACAATCCCGACCTGCAGAACAAGGCCCGGCTGTACGGTCAGCAGCGCCTGAACGCCGACTCGGCCTGGTGGCCGACCAAACGCGCCGCCGCGCTGTTCAACGCGGCCTGGACGGCCCGGGAATGGGGCATGGACATCCTCGGCTACGAGATGGCGCCGGATTACGCGACGTTCGGCGGCAACTACCGCCTGGAAACCACCGAACTGAAAGTCGGCCCGTTGGTGGCCGACGCCGAAGTGCAGCGCCAGAAGGCCAGCGAGGCGCAGCCCGACGTGCGTTACCACTACCGGTTCGTCGCCACCGCATTGGCCAACCGCGCGGCCGACAACCTGCCGCACACCAGCCAGGCGTTCGCCGCCGTGCTGTGTACGGCGGCCGGCTGGAACAGCAGCGAGGAGGATCAGCGCGGGCTGTACCAGCGCTATGTGAAGGAAGGCCCGTACGTGCCGTGGGCGGTGGACTTCGGCCACCAGTGCCCGTATCCGGACTTCGAGAATGCCGACAAGCGTTACGTGACCCAGGTCACCGACGCCGTGCGCTCGACGCTGCGCCCTTACAAGTGGCCGGTGCAGATCGGCGCGGCCGTGGTGCTGGCGGGCGCTGCGCTGTGGCTGTTCGGCCGCCGACGCAAGGCCCGCAAAGCCTAGGCCTGCTGGACGAACGTCAGGCGCACGGCGAAACCGATCAACAGGCTGCCGAACAGCCACTGTTGCAGGCGCTGAGCCGAAGGGCTGTTGTGCAGCCAGCGGCCCAGGGCGGCGCCGGCCAGGGCGTAGGCGCTGTCGAACAGCAGCCCTGCGCCCACCAGCAAGGCACCGAGCACGGCGAACTGGGTGAGCACCGGCGCACCGTCGGCGACGATGAACTGCGGCAGCAGCACCGAGCAGAACAGCAACGCCTTGGGGTTGAGCAGATTGGTCAGCAGGCCGCGGCGCACCGCTTCGCGCCACTGCGCCTTCGCGTCCGGCACTTGCGCCGCGTTCAGGTCCGGCAGCAACGTGCTGCGCAGGCACTGGACGCCGAGCCACAGCAGGTAGGCCGCCCCGGCCAGGCGCACCACGTCGAACGTCCACGGCGCGGCCTTGAACAGCGCCGCCAGCCCCAGCCCCGCCAGCGCCACATGGCAGCCCCGGGCCACCGCCAGCCCGACGGCAGTGGCCAGCGCCGCACCGCGGCCCTGACGGGCGCCGGTCTGCAACAGCAGGATCATGTCCGGGCCCGGAAGCAGGTAGACCACCGCCAATGCCAGGAAAAACAGCCAGAGACTCGCCATGCCGCACCCCTTTCGTTGTCGATTCGGTCGGCTCAGTCTAGGGCCGAAGGGCAGGGCAGGTGGTTGCGTAGTTCGCTTCAAATGCGCTTGGGATTGGCATAACCTGCTTTCTTTTTGCGCATAGACCATCAGGATCTGCCAACCATGAAACTGGACGCCTTCGACCGCAAGATTCTCGCCGCGCTGCAACGGGACGGACGCCTGAGCAACGTGCAGCTGGCCGACGAGATCGGCCTGTCGGCGTCGCCGTGCCTGCGGCGGGTGCGGATGCTGGAGGAGGCGGGGGTGATCCGCGGCTACCAGGCCAACCTCGACCGCGATGAAGTGGGCCTGGGGCTGACGGTGTTCGTCGGGGTCAAGGTGGAGCGGCACAACGATGAGCGGGCCGAAGCGTTCCGGGCGGCGGTGACGGCGCTGCCGGAGGTGATTTCGGCGTTTCTGGTGTCCGGCGAGTCGGACTTCCTGTTGCAGGTGGTGGTGCCTGACCTGCGGGCCTATGACCGCTTTCTCACCGGTTGCCTGCTGAAGTTGCCGGGGGTGAGTGACATCCGCAGCAACTTTGCGATCAACACGGTGAAGACGCCGGGGGCGTTGCCGTTGGGGCATCTTCCGGCTTGAGGCCGAGTTGAGCCCATCGCGAGCAGGCTCGCTCCTACAGGGACTGCATCAATCTCTGTGGGAGCGAGCCTGCTCGCGATAGCGGTCTGTCTGCAGGCGGCCTACATCTGCGTCGCCATCCCCTCCACATCCATCGCGGCCTGGCGCAGCGCCTCCGAGCGGGTCGGGTGCGGGTGGCAGGTCAGGGCGATGTCCTCGGCCGAGGCGCTGAACTCCATGGCCACGCAGTACTCGCCGATCATCTCGCTGACGCTCGGGCCGACCAGGTGCACGCCCAGCACTTCGTCCGTGCGCTCGTCGGCGATGACCTTGGCGAAACCTTCGGTCTCGTGGTTGATCTTGGCCCGGCTGTTGGCGGTGAACGGGAACTTGCCGACCTTGTAGGCCCGGCCTTCGGCCTTGAGCTGCTCTTCGGTCTTGCCGACGCTGGCCAGTTCCGGCCGGGTGTAGATCACGTTGGGGATCAGGTCGTAGTTGACCTCGGCCGCCTTGCCGGCGATCCGCTCGATGCAGGCCATGGCTTCGTCTTCGGCCTTGTGCGCGAGCATCGGCCCGGACGTGACGTCGCCGATCACCCACACCCCGGCGGCCTCGGTGCGGTGGCGGTCGTTGGCGAGCATGCCGCGCTTGTCGGTGCCCAGGCCGACGTTCTCCAGGCCCAGCCCGCGGGTGTACGGCCGGCGGCCGATGGCGACCAGCACATAATCGGCTTCCAGCAATTCGGCGTCGCCGCCGGCGGCGGGTTCGACGCTCAGTTGCACGCCGTTGGCCGTGGTCGTGGCGCTGGTGACTTTCGAGCTCAGCCTGAACGCGATCCCTTGCTTGCCCAGTGAGCGCTGCAAGGCTTTGCCGGCCTCGCCGTCGACGCCGGGACAGATGCGGTCCAGGTATTCGACCACCGTCACTTGCGCCCCGAGCCGGCGCCAGACCGAGCCCAGCTCCAGGCCGATCACCCCGGCGCCGATCACCACCAGGTGTCTGGGCACTTCGCCCAGCGACAGCGCGCCGGTGGAGTCGAGGATGCGCTTGTTGTCGATCTCCACGCCGGGTAGGGGCGTGGGCTCGGAGCCGGTGGCGATGACGATGTCCTTGGCGGTCAGCTCGATGCGGCTGCCCTGATCGCCGGTCACGCTGACCTTGCCGGGGCCGTCGATATGGCCCCAGCCCTTGATCCAGTCGACCTTGTTCTTGCGGAACAGGAACTCGATGCCTTTGGTCAGGCCGGCGACGCTTTCGTCCTTCTGCTTCATCATCTGCGCGAGGTTGAGCGAGGGTTTGACCTCGATGCCGAGGTTGGCGAATTCCGGCCCCAAGGCCGCTTCGTACAGTTCGGAGGCATGCAGCAACGCCTTGGAGGGCATGCAGCCGACATTCAGGCAGGTGCCGCCGAGGGTGGCGCGGCCCTCCACGCAGGCGGCCTTGAGGCCGAGCTGGCCGGCGCGGATCGCCGCGTTGTAGCCGCCGGGGCCGCCGCCCAGAATCACCACGTCATAGTTGCTCATGCGCTTGCTCCCGGTTGATGGATGCGGATCGGTAACGGTAGTCCGCACTAAAAATTACGAACGTAATATGTGCGTTTCCAGACATTTCGGTCAAGGCTTCAGGCAAGCGACAGGTGGGTCGTCTTTAGATAGTGGATTTGTGTACGAATATTTCACGGCATTTGTTATATCGTAACGATATGTGCCGTTAGCCAAGGGTTTTGGGGGGATATGCAAGTCGATCTGGAGGGGGATGGCACCCACGTGACCGGACTGCCGCGCTTTCAGCAGGCCGCGGCCCAGGGGCGCCGCTTGCGCCGGTTGGCCGTCGGGCTGGGCTCGCTGGCCGGGGCAGGGTGGGTGCTGGCGTTCTTTGTCGGGCTGTTTGCCCCGCAATCGTTGTGGCCGGCGCTGCTGGTCAACCTCAGCGCTGCGTTGCTGGTATTGGTGGCCGGGCTGCAATCGGCGTGGTGGGTGAGCCGCTGGCGGGCACGGGTGATCGATCCGCCCGCATCGGTCGTCCCCGAAGATGATTCGCCTGCGCCGGACGGTTGGTACGAGCGGTTGCTCGACCGGTTGAGTCGTCGCGGCCTGCATCTGCTCGGGCAGGTCGGCGCGCCCACGTTATGGCTGGGCGGCTGGGCCTTGGCGGCCGCGTTGAGCGTCGATCAGACGTGGAACCTGGCGTTGCCGTCCGCCGCTGTGGGCATATCGGCGACGGTCGGCGCCGCGCTGGCGTTGGTGCTGGCGTTCGGGTTGCTGGTGCTGGAGCGGCAATGGGCCCAGGAGCCTCCAGCGCAATGGCCTGAAGCGGGGTCGCTGGCGCAATTGGCGCGTGTGGCGATCATCTGCCTGGTGTTGGCGGCGTTGTGCCTGTTGTTCGCCAGCGAAAGCGCCGTGTGGCCGGTTCGCGTCGCGGTGCTGATCGGCCTCCTGCCGGGCGTGGTGGCGCTGGAGTTGCTGCTGCGTGCGGTGTTGTCGCTGTTCAGCCCGCGCCGGGAGACGCTCGAGCCGACCCTGCTGGCGCGCAGCGTTGTGGCGGATCTGCTGCGCTGGCCGCCGCAGCCGCTGCTGGCCTTGCAGCATGAACTGCACAACCGCTTCGGCATCGATCTGCGCCAGATCTGGGCCTTCAGCTACATGCGCCGGGCCCTGCTGCCGGTGCTGGCGCTGGTCGCAGCGGTGGGGTGGCTGCTGACCGGGCTTCATGAAATCCCGATGCAAGGCCGCGGCATCTACGAGCGTTTCGGCAAACCGGTGCAGGTGTTCGGCCCCGGCCTGCACGCCGGTCTGCCCTGGCCGTTGGGGCGGGTGCTGAGCGTCGAGAACGGCGTGGTGCATGAGCTGGCCACCAGCGTCGGCGAAAACCCGGCGCCCGTTCAGGCGGAGCCCGCCGAAGGTCCGCCGCCGCTGACGGCCAACCGCTTGTGGGACGCCAGCCACGTCAACGACAAGTCCCAGGTGATCGCCGGCAGCCGGGGCGGGCAGCAGAGCTTCCAGATCGTCAACATGGACGTGCGCTTCGTCTACCGCATCGGTTTGAGCGATCAGGCTGCCTTGGCCGCCACCTACAACAGCGCCGATGTGCCGACGCTGATCCGCAGCACGGCCAGCCGGATTCTGGTGCACGATTTCGCCTCACGAACCCTCGACGGTTTGCTGGGGCAAGACAGGACAGGGCTCGCCGAGGAGATCGGCCGGGCGGTGCAGCACGACCTGCAGAAACTCGACAGCGGCGTGGAAATCCTCGCCACGGTGGTCGAGGCCATTCATCCGCCAGCCGGTGCGGCCAATGCCTATCACGGCGTGCAGGCCGCACAGATCGGCGTGCAGGCGTTGATCGCCCGCGAGCGCGGCGCAGCAGCCGAGGCCAGCAACCAAGCGCAACTGCAGGCCAGCCTTGCCGGGGATCAAGCCACCGCCAATGCCCGTGAAACGGAAGCGGCGGCACGGGCGGCGGACCTGAAGTTTTCGGCCGAACAAAAGGCCTACGCCAGCGCCGGTCAAGCGTTCGTGCTGGAGCAGTACTTCGCTCAGCTCAGCCAAGGGCTGAGCAAAGCCCGGCTGCTGGTGCTCGACCATCGCCTGGGCGGCAGCGGCAATGCGCCGACCATTGACCTGCGCACCTTCACACTGCCGGCCGATCCCGCGCCCGCACGCAATGTTGCTCAACCAGGAGTCACCCATTGAGCCAGTCGCACACTCACGATCATTCCGATCACAGCGGCCACGGTCATGCTCATGGCGGGCATCACCATCACCACGGTCATCATCACCATCAGCACGGCGAGCCGGAAGAAGCGGGGCCGTTCCCGTGGCGGCGCATGGGCTGGGCGGCGTTGCTGGTGGCCTTTGCCGTCGCGGCGGCGAGCCTGGTGCAGGTGCGCTCCGGGGAGGCGACGGTGATCACCCGCTTCGGCAACCCGACCCGGGTGCTGCTGGATCCCGGGCTGGGATGGCGCTGGCCGGCGCCGTTCGAGGCGGCGATCCCGGTGGACTTGCGTCTGCGCACCACGTCCAGCGGTCTGCAGGATGTCGGCACCCGCGACGGCTTGCGCATCATCGTGCAGTCGTATGTGGCGTGGCAGGTGCAGGGCGATCCGGACAACGTGCAGCGTTTCATGCGCGCCGTGCAGAACCAGCCGGACGAAGCCGCGCGGCAGATCCGCACGTTTGTCGGTTCGGCGCTGGAGACCACCGCCAGCCGTTTCGACCTGGCGAATCTGGTGAACACCGATGCCGCTCAGGTGCGCATCGGTGACTTCGAGGCGCAGTTGCGCCAACAGATCGACCAGCAATTGCTGGCGACCTACGGGGTGCGGGTGGTGCAGGTCGGCATTGAGCGGCTGACCTTGCCGTCGGTGACGCTCACGGCCACCGTCGATCGGATGCGCGCCGAGCGTGAAACCATCGCCACCGAACGCACGGCGGTCGGCAAGCGCGAAGCGGCGCAGATCCGCTCCGCGGCCGAACGCGATGCGCGCATGGTGCAGGCCGACGCCACAGTGAAGGCGGCAGAAATCGAGGCGCAGTCCCGGGTCGAGGCGGCGCAGATCTACGGACGCGCCTATGCCGGGTCGCCGCAGTTGTACAACTTGCTGCGTTCGCTGGACACCCTTGGCACCATCGTCACGCCTGACACCAAGCTGATTCTGCGCACCGACGCCGCGCCGTTCCGCGCCTTGGTGGACGGTCCGCCGACGCTCGACAGCAAAAGCGGATCGCAGCCATGAGTGAAGTTCCACGTGGAACACAACCGTTGAACAGCCCGTGGATACAGGCCGGACGCCTGGCGTTCTTTGCGCTGTACGCCGTGACCGTGCTGGCGGCGCTGGCCTGGGCATTCTCCAATGTGCGGCAGATCGATCCGCAGAACCGCGCGGTGGTTTTGCATTTTGGTGCGTTGGAGCGGATTCAGAATGCCGGTTTGCTGTTGGCCTGGCCCGAACCCTTCGAGCAAGTGGTGCTGCTGCCGGCGGCGGATCGGGTGATCGAGCGTCGGGTCGACAATCTGCTGCGTAGCGACGCGGCCTTGCAGGCGGATCGCGTGGTGACATTCGCCACACCGTTGAGCGACGCGCTGGCCGGTTCCGGCTATTTGCTCACCGGGGATGCTGGCGTCGTGCAACTGGATGTTCGGGTGTTCTACAAAGTGACCGACCCTTATGCGTATGTGCTTCAAGGTGACCATGTGCTGCCCGCGCTGGATCGCCTGGTGACCCGCAGTGCGGTGGCCCTGACGGCCGCCCGGGACCTGGACACGATTCTGGTGGCCCGACCTGAACTGATCGGCGCCGATAACCAGGCCGCCGAGCGTCGTGAACGGTTGCGCGGCGATCTGGTGCAAGGCATCAACCGACGCCTGGCCGAGCTGAAGGCAGACGGGCAGGGCATCGGCATCGAAGCGGTGCGGGTCGACGTGCAGTCGAGTCTGCCGGCGCCGGCGGTGAGTGCGTTCAATGCCGTCTTGACCGCCAGTCAACAGGCCGACAAAGCCGTGGCCAACGCCCGCACCGAAGCGGAGAAGCTCACCCAGACCGCCAACGAACAAGCCGACCGCACACTGCAGGTCGCCCATGCGCAGGCCGGTGAGCGGCTCGCCAAAGCCACCGCCGACACGGCGACGGTTCTGAGCCTGGCCAAGGCCCGGCAGCAAGGCAGCGACCCGCAGATGTTGCTGCGTCTGTACCGCGAGCGCATTCCGAAGGTCCTCGGCCAGGCTGGTTCAGTCACCACGGTGGATCCGAAGGACGATGCCCGGCTGATCATTCAGGGAGCCAGCAAATGACCACGAACACCCTTCCTGCGCCGAGCCTGTTGTCCTCGGCGGAACAGCGCCGCGCCGCACGCCAGTTGACCCTGGCGATGCTCGCCCTGGGCCTGCTCGGGCTGGGGCTGATCTGGCGCTGGCTGATGCCGGAGCAGACCGGCGTCAGCCAGTTGCTACTGGGCGTCGCGTCGGTTCTGGTCGCGGTGCCGGTCATGCGTTCGGCCTGGTTCAGCCTGCGCTATCCGAGCCTGCACGGCATCACCGATCAGTTGATCGCGCTGGCCCTGCTCGGCGCCTGGGCCACCGGTGACCTGCTCACGGCGGCGTTGCTGCCGATCATCATGATCTTCGGCCACGTGCTGGAAGAACGCAGCGTGATCGGCTCCCAGGAGGCGATCCATGCGCTGGGCCAGTTGACCCGCAGCCATGCACGCAAGCTTCAGGCCGACGGCTCGGTCATCGAAGTCGACAACAGCACGCTCAAGGCCGGCGACACGGTTGAGGTCCGGGCGGGGGACCGGGTGCCGGCGGACGGGCGGGTGCTGTCCGGCCAGGCCAGCCTCGACACGGCGTCGATCACCGGCGAGTCGGTGCCGGTGGAGGCGGGCGTCGGCATGGAGGTGTTCGGCGGGGCGATCAACCTCGACGGCCTGCTGCGCATCGAGGTGACTCGCACCGGCGATGAATCGACCCTCGGCAAGGTCATCGGCCTGATGCAGAACGCCGAACGCTCCAAGCCGCCGATCACTCGCCTGCTGGAGCGTTACGCCGGCAGCTACATGGTGCTGGTGTTGCTGCTGGCGGCGGTGACCTGGTTCATCACCCACGATGCGCAAGCGATGCTTGCGGTGCTGGTGGCGGCTTGCCCGTGCGCGTTGGTGCTGTCGGCGCCGGCCACCGCGATTGCCGGTGTGGCGGTGGCGGCGCGGCACGGGATCCTGATCCGCAGTTCGGCGTTCCTTGAGGAGCTGGCCGATCTCACCTCGTTGGTGGTGGACAAGACCGGCACCCTGACGTTCGGCACCTTGCGCTTGCAGTCGGTCGACAGCCCCCGCGTCGAGCACGGCACGGTGATTGCGCTGGCGGCGGCGCTCGGTGCAGCCAGCAGCCATCCGGTCAGCCGTGCGCTGGCCGGTCTGGCCGAGCCGGACAGTGACCTGGCGCTGACCGACATCCACGAGCGGCAAGGCTTGGGCGTGGTCGCGATGACGACCCGGGGCGAAGCGGCGCTGGGTCGCCCGGAGCTGTTCACGCAGTTGGGCATCGTCACCACCGCCGTACCGGAGCACGACGGCCCGATCGCCGGGCTGGCGCTGAACGGCGAATTCCTCGCCTGGCTGCTGCTCGCCGACAGCGTCAAGCCGGAAGCGCGGCTGGCGCTGGGTGAGTTGCGCGACCTGGGCCTGGGACGGCAATTGCTGCTGACCGGCGATCGCCACAGTGTGGCGAACGCGCTGGCCCGGGATGTCGGCCTGCACGAAGTCGAGGCCCAAGCGTTGCCGGAGGACAAGCTCAACCGGGTGCTGAAGGAGATCGACAGCGGCTTCCGGCCGATGGTGGTCGGCGACGGCATCAACGACTCATTGGCGCTCAAGGCCGGGGTGGTCGGTGTGGCGATGGGGGCAGGAGGTGCCGACATCGCGCTGGCCTCGGCCGACATCGTGCTGATCGGCAGCGACCTGCGACGCCTGGGCACCTGCGTGCGGCTGAGCCGCCAGTGCCGACGCACGTTGCAGGTGAACGTGGTCATCGGCCTGGGCTGGACGCTGGCCATCGTCGTGTTCGCCGCGTTCGGTTGGCTCGGTGCAGCCGGGGCCATGATCGCTGCGCTGCTGCACAACCTCAGCACCTTGCTGGTGCTGGGCAATGCCGGGCGCCTGCTGCGGTTCCAGGAACCGTTGCTGAAACTGAAGGAAGATTGATCATTTTTTGAACGGTGCGCCGGCCCCGAAGTCTTCCGAACAGGCGCACCGTACAAGGATGACCGTGCAGGCGCAGGCGTTCCGGTTCATAGCGGACGGCTATTAAATCGATAGCCTGCTATTTTTCAAGGATGGTCTACCCTCAGATCAGACGTCTGAAACCAGGGGGATATTCCATGCTCGCGCAACTTCCACCGGCCTTACAGAAACTGCAGCTACCGCTTCGCCTGCGGCTCTGGGACGGCCATGAGTTCAATCTCGGGCCGACGCCCAGCGTCACCATCGTGGTCAAGGACCCGCAGATGGTCACCCAGTTCACCCATCCGAGCCTGGACGCGCTGGGGGCGGCGTTCGTCGAGGGCAAGCTTGAACTGGAAGGTTCGATCAGCGAGGTCATCCGAGTCTGCGACGAGCTGAGCAATGCGCTGCTCGACGAAGACGAAGGCAGCCAGCCGGTGCGCTCGCTCCACGACAAGGAAACCGACGCCAAGGCCATTTCCTATCACTACGACTTGTCCAACGCGTTCTACCAGCTGTGGCTGGACAGCGACATGGCGTATTCCTGCGCCTACTTCGAAACCGGCAGCGAAACCCTGGAACAGGCCCAGCAGGCCAAGTTCCGCCATCTGTGCCGCAAGCTGCGCCTGCAGCCCGGCGACTACCTGCTGGATGTCGGCTGCGGCTGGGGCGGGCTGGCGCGGTACGCCGCCCGTGAGTTCGGCGCGAAGGTGTTCGGCATCACGTTGAGCAAGGAACAACTGGCGCTGGCCCGCGAGCGGGTCAAGGCCGAAGGGCTGGAAGACCAGGTCGAGCTGCAGTTGCTCGACTACCGCGACCTGCCCCAGGACGGCCGTTTCGACAAAGTGGTCAGTGTCGGCATGTTCGAGCATGTGGGCCACGCCAACCTCGCCGAATACTGCAAGACCCTGTTCGGTGCGGTGAAGGAGGGCGGCCTGGTGATGAACCACGGCATCACCGCCAAGCACACCGACGGTCGTCCGGTGGGACGCGGCGCCGGGGATTTCATCGAGAAGTACGTGTTCCCTAACGGCGAGCTGCCGCACCTGGCGATGATCTCTGCCGAGATCAGCGAGGCGGGTCTGGAGATCGTCGACGTCGAAAGCCTGCGCCTGCATTACGCGCGGACCCTGGACCACTGGAGCGAGCGCCTGGAGGACAACCTGGAGACCGCCGCCAAACTGGTGCCGGAGCAAGCGCTGCGCATCTGGCGCCTGTATCTGGCCGGATGCGCCTACGCCTTCGCCCACGGCTGGATCAACCTGCACCAGATCCTCGCCGTGAAGGCCCACCCCGACGGCAGCCATGAACTTCCGTGGACCCGGGACGACATCTACAACCCGTAGGCCTCAGAGAATCGGCGAAATGAGCCGGGCGATCCGCATGCCGACCTGTTGCAGGTGGTGGATCTCCCGGCTTTCGTCTTTGGCGATCTCGTTGGCCTGGGCGAAGTCATCGTTGAGCATCTGCTCCACGCGGGTGGCGAATTCGCTGTCCACGGTCAGCAGCATCACTTCGAAATTGAGGCGGAAGGAGCGGTTGTCCAGGTTGGCGCTGCCGATGGCGCTGATTTCGCTGTCGATCAGCACCACCTTCTGGTGCAGGAACCCGGGCTTGTAGCGGAACACCCGCACCCCGGCGCGCACGGCTTCGAACGCATAGAGGCTGGAGGCGGCGTAGACGATGCGGTGGTCGGGGCGCGACGGCAGCAGCAGCCGCACATCGACGCCGCGCAGCACCGCCAGGCGCAATGCCGCGAACACCGCTTCGTCCGGAATGAAATAGGGGCTGGTGATCCACACCCGCTCGGTGGCGGCGTGGATCGCTTCGACGAAGAACAGCGAGCAGGTCTCGTAGGGGTCGGCTGGGCCGCTGGCGAGCAATTGGCAGAGCACGCCGTCCTCCGGATAGGCCTCCGGCAGGATCATCGGCGGCAGGGCGCGCGCGGCCCAGAACCAGTCCTCGGCGAACGATTCCTGCATGCAGGCCACCACTGGGCCGCGCACTTGAATGTGGGTATCGCGCCACGGTGCCAGCGGCGGTTTCTCGCCCATGTACTCGTCACCGACGTTGTGGCCGCCGACGAAACCGGTCATGCCGTCCACCACGACGATCTTGCGGTGGTTGCGGAAATTCACCTGAAAGCGGTTGAGCCAGCCGCTGCGGGTGGCGAACGCCCGCACCTCGACGCCGCCGTCGCGCAGGGCCTGCACGTAGCTGTGGGGCAGGGCATGGCTGCCGATGCGGTCGTAGAGCAGATGCACCGCCACGCCTTCGGCGGCCTTCTTCAGCAAAAGGTCGCGCAGGCGCTGGCCGAGCTGATCGTCGTGGATGATGAAGAACTGGATCAGCACCGCCTCCCTGGCCTGGCCGATGGCGTTGAACAAGGCCTTGAACGTGGCCGGGCCGTTCACCAGCAGTTGCACGTCGTTGTTGGCCAGGCACGGCATCCGTCCCAGCCGGGGCATCGCGCGCAACGAGGCGTAGGCATTCGAGGCGCGGGCGGTCAGGGCCTCTTCCACCCACGGTCGCCAGTTGAGTTCGGAGATCGCCTGACGCATCTGTTCGTTGGCCTGGCGTCGCGCCTTGATGTAGCCGTCGAAGGTGCTGCGGCCGAAGACCAGGTACGGGATGAGCGTCAGGTAGGGAATGAAGATCAGCGACAGCGCCCAGGCGATCGAGCCTTGCGCTGTGCGCACGGTCAGCACCGCGTGAAGGGCGGCGATCGAGCCCAGGGTGTGGATCAGGGCGATCAGGTAACCGAAGAGGTGCGGTCCGAAGTAATCCATGGGGCAGCCGTGCTCCTGAAGTTTCAATGCCTAACAGACCATGTTCCGTTGCGGTTGTCGCCATTTAATTGGAGCATGAACCGAAGCGACCGGCCGACGTCTAACGGCCACTACTGATCAGGAGTCTCGCAATGAACGTTCGTCTGCTGGGTTTGGCGCTGGGCCTGGGTTTGGCTTTGCCGGTGGTTGCTCAAGCGCAAATGCTGCAGCCGGGTTTGTGGGAAATGACGTCGAGCAACGTCAAGGTCGATGACCAGGCCATGGACGTGCAATCGATCCTCGGCCAGATTCAAGGGCAAATCACGCCGCAGCAACGGGCGGCGCTGGAGAAGCAAGGCATCAACATCGGCGGCAAGGGCATCCGCGCCTGCCTGACGCCGCAGCAAGTGGCGACCAACGACATTCCCCTGGCGGATCCGCAGTCGGGGTGCAAGCAGCAGATCACCGAGCGCAACGGCAACCAGTGGAAATTCCGCTTCAGTTGCCCGCGGGCCCAAGGCACCGGCGTGGCGACGTTCCTCAGCGACCGGGAGTTCACCACGGTCGCCAACGGCACCTTCAATGCCATCGGCATCAACCAGAAGGGCAGCCTGGAAACCCGCGCGGTGTGGTTGGGGCAGGACTGCGGCACCGTCAAGCCAAGAGCCTGAAAGGCTTCGCGGGCAAGCCGGGAAGGCTTGCCCGCGAACGCGTCACCGATTCAACGCATGAACCTCAGGGGCAACCCCCGACACCCTTCGTTCACCCGCTGGCCATCCCAGGCGATCTGTCCCGACACGACGGTCAGGCTCACCCGATACCTGAACCGCCGTTCGGCGAACGGCGTCCACCCGCATTGCGACAGCACCGGTTGGCGTGACACGGCGACCCCTTGCGGCTCCGGTCGTATCAGCACCAGATCCGCCCAATATCCCTCACGCAAATAACCCCGGTCCGGGATGGCGAACAGATCCGCCACCCGGTGGCTGGTCTTCGCCACCAGGGTGGTGATCGGCAACACGCCGTCGGCCACCAGCTCCAGCAGCGCCGGCAAGGCGTGCTGCACCAGCGGCAAGCCCGCCGGCGCCTGGTCGTACGGTCGCTGCTTTTCGGCCCACGTGTGCGGCGCATGATCGCTGCCGATCACATCCAGGCGGTTGCTCAGCAAGGCCTGGCGCAAGGCGTCGCGGTCGGTGCGGGATTTGATCGCCGGGTTGCATTTGATCCGGTTGCCCAGCGTCGGGTAGTCGCGGTCGTCGAACAGCAAATGGTGCAGACAGACTTCGGCGGTGATGCGTTTTTGGGTCAGCGGTTTGTCTTCGAACAGTTCCAGCTCGCGGGCGGTGGTGAGGTGCAGGACGTGCAGGCGGGTGCCGTGGCGTCTGGCCAAGTCCACGGCGAGCGAAGAGGAGCGGTAGCAGGTCTCGGCATCACGGATCAGCGCATGGGCGTCGGGCGGCAGGTGCTCGCCGTAGCGCTCGCGCAGCCTGGCGGCATTGGCCTCGATGCTGGGCGTGTGTTCGCAGTGGGCCAGCAAGATCGTCGGCACCTCGGCGAACAGCCGTTCCAGGATCCGTGGATCGTCCACCAGCAGGTTGCCGGTGGAGGCGCCCATGAACACTTTCACCCCGGCCACTTCGCACGGGTTGAGCGCGGCCACCGTGTCGAGGTTGTCCTGGCTGACGCCGAAGTGAAAGCCGTAGTTGGCCACGGAACCGATGGCGGCCCGGCGCTTCTTGTCGGTCAGCGCGTCGAGGGTGAGGGTGGCCGGGGAGGTGTTGGGCATGTCCATGAAACTGGTGATGCCCCCGGCGACGGCCGCGCGGGATTCAGAGTGAATGCTGCCCTTGGCCGGCGAGCCCGGTTCGCGGAAATGCACCTGGTCGTCGATCATGCCCGGCAGCAGCCACTGGCCGGCGGCGTCGATTTCCTGCGCTGCGTTCTCGCCGAAGATGCTTGAGGCGATTTTGACGATGCGGCCATGGCTGACCAGCACGTCCGCTTCGAATTCCCGTCCTTCGTTCACCAGCCGCGCATGGCGGATCAGCAGGTTGCCCATGGCTCAGAACTCGTTCTGCAGGGCTTTGTAGCCGCGCACCAGATCGACGTTGGTGCGCGCCACGTCCTCGGAAAACTCCGAAGCGCTGACGCTCACCGGCGGGAACTGCGAAAGGTCGGTGCCCGGGCCGATGCGGGTGGTGGAGGGGACATAGAACGCATCCGGCAGGTCGCGTCCGTCCACCACCGAGTTGTGCCGCACCACGCAACCGTTGCCGACGGCGCAGTTGAACAGCACGCTGTTGAAACCGATGAACACCCGATCGCCGACCTTGCACGGGCCATGCACGATTGAACGGTGGGCAATGGAACTGTACTCGCCGATGGTCACCGCCGCGCCGGACTTGGAGTGAATCACCACGCCGTCCTGAATGTTCGAGTTGGCGCCGATGGTGATCGGCTCCATGGCGCCGGAGGCGTCCACTTCGTCGGCGCGGATCACCGCGTAGGGGCCGACGAACACGTTTTCGCCGATGACCACTTTGCCGCAGATGATCGCGGTTTTGTCGACGTAGGCGGATTCGGCAATCAGCGGCAGGTCGCCGGAAGGGTTCTTGCGGATCATGGTTGGCCCAGGGCTTGGTAGAGGGTGTTGAGGTTGTGTTCGAACAGGCCGGCGAACGTGCTGGCCGGTCCGGTGGCGGCGAGGGCGTCGGAGTACAGGGTGCCGCCGATGCGGGCGCCGGTCTCTTCGGCGATCTGCTTGAGCAGGCGTGCGTCTTTGATGTTTTCCATGAACACCGCTTTGACCTTCGCCTGGCGGATCTGGGTGATCAATGCAGCGACTTCGGCGGCGGACGGCTCACGCTCGGTGGACAGTCCTTGCGGCGCCATGAAGTCGATGCCGTAGGCCTGGCCCAGGTAGCCGAAGGCGTCGTGGCTGGTGACGATCTTGCGGTTGCCCGGCGGCAGCGAGCCGAGCTTGGCGCGGGCGTCGGCCAGCAGGGCGTGGATCTGTTTCAGGTAGGCCTGGCCGTTGCGCTCGTAGTCGGATTTATTGGCCGGGTCGGCGGCGCTCAGCGCTTTGGTGATGTTGGCGATGTACAGCTCGATGTTCGCCAGGTTGTGCCAGGCGTGCGGGTCGGGGACGGTTTCGCCGTCCTCGTCAAGCGAGCGCGGAATCACGCCGCGGCTGGCGGTGACCACCGTCGCGGTGGTGGCGGTGCTGCTCACCAGGCGATCCAGCCAGGGCTCGAACCCCAGGCCGTTCTTCACGATCAGCCGGGCCTTGAGCAGGGCCTTGGCGTCGTCCGGCGTGGGCTCGTAGGTATGGGCATCGGCATCCGGCCCGACCATGTCGGTGATCTGCACATGCTCGCCGCCGACCTGGTGCACCAGGTCGGCGAGAATGCTGAAACTGGTGACCACCGGGATCTTTTCCGCCGCCGACAACGACATCGACAGCGTCAGGCTGAACAGCAGTAATAGAACGCGCATCGGAAAACACCTCATGGTGATGTGAGCAAAGGCGGGCGGCGCAACAGACCGTGGATCGGTCCGAACACCACGGACAGCAGGTAGCCGACGCCCGCGATCAGGACGATGGCGGGGCCGCTGGGCAGCGAGCAGTGGAACGACAACAGCAAACCGAACCAGACCGACAGGCAGCCGATCAGCGCCGCGATGGCGATCAGAACCGGCAGGCGCCGGCTCCAAAAGCGCGCAGCGGCGGCGGGCAGCATCATCAGCCCGACCACCATGAGCGCGCCGATGGCCTGAAAGCCGATCACCAGGTTCAGCACCACCAGGGTCAGAAACACGCCATGGGCGATCGGGCCGAGCCGGCTGACGGTCTTCAGGAACAGCGGATCGAGGGTGTCGAGCACCAGCGGCCGATAGATCAGCGCCATGGCCGTCAGGCTCAGGGCGGACACCCCCAGCATGCCGTTGAGCGTCGGCCCGTCCACCGCGAGTGCCGAACCGAACAGCAGGTGCAGCAAATCCAGACGCTTGCCGGCGATGCCCAGAATCAGCACGCCGGCCGCCAGCGACATGGGATAGATCGCCGCGAGGCTGGCGTCTTCGCGAAGGCCGGTGCGACGGGTGATCCAGGCGGCGAGCCCGGCCATGCCTAAACCTGCGCCGAGTCCGCCGACGGTGAGGGCGGGCAGACTCAGCCCGGCGAACCAGAAGCCGAGCGCCGCGCCGGGGAGAATGCCGTGGGCGACGGCGTCGCCGATCAGGCTCATGCGGCGCAGGATCAGGAACACGCCCAAGGGGGCTGTGCTGCAGGCCAGCAGCAGCCCGCCGATCAGGGCCCGGCGCATGAACATGAATTCGTGGAACGGTTGCCAGAGGTGGACGAAGGTGTGCATCAGGCCACCTGCGGTGGGAGTGTCTGCTCGATCAGTTCGGCGGTGCTGCCGTATACGCAGCCGGTGTGCCTGATCAGCAAGGTATGCGGGATGTGTTGACGCACGGCGGCGAGGTCGTGGCAAACCACCACGAGGGTTCGCCCTTGCGCGTGCCAGGCATGCAGGTGCTGCCACAGCAATGCCTGCCCCTGTTCATCGAGTGCGGCATGCGGCTCGTCGAGCAACAGCAAAGGCGTATCGGCAAGGCTCAGGCGGGCGAGCAGGGCGCGTTGCAGCTCGCCGCCGGAGAGGGCCATCAGCGGGCGCTGTTCCAGGCCGCTCAGTTGCCAGTCCTCCAGTGCGCTCGCGAGGCGCCGCTTTCGCAAGGGTGAAGACAACCGGCGTCCCCAGAAACCCGCCGCCACCAGTTCCCGCAGGGTAATAGGGAACTGGCGGTCGAATTGCTGTTGCTGGGGCAAGAAGGACAGGCCGCCTTGCCGTGGAACACCCAAGTCGACTCTGCCCGACAACGGCTTCTGCAGTTTCGCGATGACCTTGAGCAGGCTGCTCTTGCCGCTGCCGTTCACCCCGACCACGGCGGTCAGACTGCCGGTCTCCAGAGAAAGGGAGAGAGCGGGGGTCAGCGGTTGGCCGAGTGCTCCCCACGTCAAGGACTGGCAACGGATCATTGAACCTCCCGCCGCCAGCGGCTTTCGGCGACGGCGTCATGGGCATGGAGGCTTTCGGCGTGGATCACTCGCAGATGGAACTCACGGACTCCGGGCGAGCGGCGCAGGGCCAGATTCAAGCGACGGGCAGCGTCCTCGCAGAACATCAGGTTTTGCCCATTGGCGAGGGCGAAGGCTTGTTCGTCGGCGCGTTTCACGGCCGTCTGGACGGCAGTGCCGAGGGCAGCTTCGGCCTGGTTGATGAAGTCGGTCAGCGAGAGGTGTTCTGTCGCAGCATCGAGGTGCAGGTGCAATTGCGCGGTGCTGCGCTGGCTGTGGGGCGTGGCGACAATGCCTCGGGTCGAGCCCAGCCAAGCTAATACATCGGCATGTTGAAGAGGCTTGTTGGCAAAGTCGTCAACGAACTGTTGCTGGATCAACTGCCGCGCGAGCGCCGCCGAGCACGGACAGGTCGACGAATACGGCACCTCGATTTTAAGTTCCACGTGGAACATTCCGTTTTTCAGGTGCGCGGCGAGGGTGACGGGATAGGTCTTCCAGCCGGCCAGCGGACTGACCAATGCCGGCCGCTTGAGCATCAGATCGGTATGGATGTTCAGGTAAGCGCTGCTCGACAGCCCTGTGTGGCTGTCGAGAAAAGCCTGCAGAACCTCACGCATGAGGCTGGGGCTCAGGTTCTTTGTTTCCAGACTTTCTAGCGCCAAGTAAAGCCGGGACATGTGAATCCCCCGGGCCTCGCCGTCGTCCAGACTGACGCCAGCATCCGCTTTGGCGCACAGGCGTTGTCCCTCGATCAAAACGGGCAGTGCGATGCCGCGCATGCCCACCCATTCGAGCGCAAGGGGCTGGCGAGCGGCTTGCGCTGCGATATCCGGAAGCGTCAACGCATTCATGAGCGGGTCCATCGTGTGATTTGAATTGATGTTATATTATAACAATTACAATCGCGATGCCTTTTTCATGAGCGGGCTTTCCTATGCACAGACGTCACTTGCTTCACCTGATGCTGGCCAGCGTCGCCTTGGCCTTTCCCTTTGGTGCGAAAGCCGCGCAGATCCGTCAGGCGCGGCTGTGGCGATCCGACGACAAGCTGCGGTTGGTGTTCGATCTCAGCGGCCCGGTGAGCTACAAGACGTTCTCCTTGGGCTCGCCGGATCGTCTGATCATCGATGTGGCAGGAGCGGAGGCGAGCAGTGATTTCAGTCAACTGCCGTTGAAGGACACGGTCATCCGCTCCATCCGTTCCGGACGTTATGGGCGCGGTGATACACGGATCGTGCTGGATCTGAAGAATCCAACGCAGTTGAACAGCTTCTTGCTGGCACCCCAGGACGGCCAAGGTCATCGCTTGGTGCTGGATCTGGTAAGCAGCGCAGCGCCAGCACCGATGGTTCCACGTGAAACACTCGCGCAGACCTCCAGGGCGCACGCCAAACGCGACATCATTGTCGTGGTGGATCCGGGGCACGGCGGCAAGGATCCGGGGGCCGTGGGCGCCAAAGGTGCGCGGGAAAAGGACGTCGTGCTGTCCATTTCGCAGTTGCTCGCGCGGCGCTTGAAACGGGAGAAAGGGTTTGATGTGAAGCTCGTGCGCAACGACGACTTCTTTGTTCCACTGCGCAAGCGTGTGGACATCGCCCGTCAGCACAAGGCCGATATGTTCATCTCCGTGCACGCCGATGCGGCCCCTCGTCTGACGGCAGCCGGGGCGTCGGTGTACTGCTTGTCTGAAGGGGGTGCGACGTCGGCCACCGCACGCTTCATGGCCCAGCGTGAAAACGGTGCGGATCTGCTTGGCGCCACCAGTCTGCTCAACCTCAAAGACAAGGATCCAATGCTCGCTGGCGTGATCCTCGATATGTCGATGAATGCCACCATCGCCGCCAGCCTGCAGTTGGGCAGTACGGTGCTCGGCAGTCTCGCCGGCATCACCACGCTGCATCAGAAACGTGTGGAACAGGCCGGATTTGCCGTGCTGAAGTCACCTGATGTGCCGTCGATCCTGGTGGAGACCGGTTTCATCTCCAATGCCCGCGACAGCCAACGACTGGTGAACCCCCGCCACCAACAGGCAATTGCCGATGGTTTGTTCGAGGGATTGCAGCGCTACTTTCAGAAGAATCCGCCGCTCGACAGCTACCTCGCCTGGCAGCAGGCGCAGAAAAGTCCCGTGGTCTAGCAGCCCGTAAGGCGGTTGCAGGTGAATTTGGCGCTGCCGCCGCCGGAGCTGGAATAGCGGTTGATCGTGGTCCAGCCCACGCGGCGGTTATAGCCGACCCAGGCTTCGCCGTCGGTGGCGATGCCTGTGAAGAAGGTCAGTTGTCCGTAGCGGCTGTTGGTCTGCGCCCAATAGCGTTGGCCGGCCTTGTCGAAGCCGCGCAGGTAGATCGTGCTGCCCGCGGTGTTGACGCTGTAGGCGTTGCCCTCGGCATCGACGCAGGCCAGCAGATTGGCGCTGCGTGTGCACGTGGCCAGGCCGGGGAGTTGTCCCCAGGCGGTTGAGGCCAGCAGCAATCCAAGGCCCAGCAGCGTGCGTTTCAGCGCCTGTTTCATGGCAATTTCCGACGGGTTAGACGGTGTACAGCTTCCTGCGCGACGGCGCTTGGGGCAAGAGAAGAGTGGTCAACTTATATTGTTATACTATAACATTAATTTGAATCGCCTTTACCCCCCTGATTTTCAAGCGCCTGCTTCTGTGGTGGCCTCCTGGAGGCTTCAAGAGCGCCAGATCGCAAAAACCGACCGTTTGATGAGGATTACCCCATGTCATACATGTTGCCAGTGACCGTTTTGTCAGGCTTTCTCGGCGCCGGAAAAAGTACGCTTCTGAATTACGTACTACGTAATCGGGGCGGCCTGCGTGTGGCCGTCATCGTCAACGATATGAGCGAAATCAACATCGATGGCAGCGAAGTCCAACGTGATGTCAGCCTGAATCGCTCCGAAGAGAAACTCGTGGAGATGAGCAACGGCTGCATCTGCTGTACGTTGCGCGAAGACCTGCTCGAAGAAGTCGGCCAGTTGGCCCGTGAAGGCCGTTTCGATTACCTGCTGATCGAGTCCACCGGAATCTCCGAACCGTTGCCGGTCGCCGAAACCTTCACCTTCCGCGACGAGCAGGGCCAAAGCCTGGCTGACATCGCTCGCCTCGACACCATGGTCACTGTAGTCGACGGCCTGAATTTCCTGCCCGACTACCAAGCCGCCGAAAGCCTCGCCGCACGGGGTGAAGTCCTGGGGGAGGAGGACGAGCGCTCCATCACCGACCTGCTGATCGAACAGATCGAGTTCGCCGACGTGCTGCTGATCAGCAAAATCGACCTGATCGGCAGCCGTGAACGGGAAGAGCTGATGGCCATCCTCAGGCGCCTGAACGCTCAGGCCGAGATCATCCCGATGGTGATGGGTGAAGTGCCGCTTGCGAAGATCCTCAACACCGGCCGTTTCGACTTCGAGAAGGCCGCCCAGGCCCCGGGCTGGCTGCAGGAGCTGCGCGGCGAGCATGTTCCCGAAACCCAAGAGTACGGCATCGCCTCCACAGCCTATCGGGCCCGGCGGCCGTTCCACCCCCAGCGTTTTTTCGACTTCCTCAACCGGCCCTGGCTGAACGGAAAACTGCTGCGCTCCAAGGGATTCTTCTGGCTGGCCAGCAAACCCGCCGACGCCGGCAGTTGGTCGCAGGCCGGCGGCCTGATGCGCCATGGGTTCGCCGGGCGCTGGTGGCGGTTCGTACCGAAGGAGCAATGGCCGCAGGATCGGGAAAGCACTGCCGCGATCATGGAAAACTGGACGGCCAGTGTGGGGGATTGCCGACAGGAGCTGGTGTTCATCGGTCAGGACATCGATTTCGCGCAGCTCACGGCGGACCTCGATGACTGCCTGCTGAGCGACGCGGAAATGGCCGTCGGCGCGCAGGGCTGGCGGCAGTGGCCGGATCCGTTCGGCCCTTGGCACGAAGAGGCTGCCTGATGCTCGCCTTGAACCCGTCGTATCGCGCCACCCGTGTGCAGCATCAGGGGCCCACGCCGCAGGATCTGGCGCGGATCCTTGAGGACGACATCAACCTCGCGGTCTGGCAACGGCAACTGCCGCTGCACATCGCGGATTTTGCGGATCTGCTCCTGTCGCTGGAGGTGCCGTACGCCGAAGCGCTGTGCCTGGAGCTGCCTGACGAAGAGGCGGAGCCGGACCTGGACGGCCTCGCCGGCGAGTTCCGCGACCTGGCCGGCCACGAAGCGTTTGTCGCCGACCTGAAATGGCTGACCGGCGCCTTCGCCTGCCTGCTCGGCGCCACGCGCATCGGCCTGCGCCTGCGGGTGCTGGACAAGGCCATGTGCCCGCGGTTTCACGTCGATCATGTGCCGGTGCGCCTGATCACCACCTATGCGGGCATCGGCAGCGAATGGCTCAGCGAAGGATCGATGGATCGCCGTCTGCTGGGCAACCCCGACGCCGAGCCCGCAGAGCCGTCGAGCATCCAGCGGCTGAAGGCTGGTGAAGTGGCCTTGCTCAAGGGCGAGAAATGGCATGGAAACGAAGGGTTCGGCCTGATCCACCGTTCGCCGCAACCGGCGCCGGGCCAGCGCCGGCTGATGCTCACCCTCGACTGGCTCGGCTAGCGCCTCAAGGCTTGAGCCAGCGGCCGTGGCTCTGGTTCTCGCAGTACGGTTGCAGGTACGCCGCGTCGGAGGCCACGCCGTAATAGTGGATATCCTGGCGATAGGGCATATTGGCGACTTGCGCGTCGCTGCAGACGCCGAAGGCGCCGGCGGGGCATTGGTCGACGTACCGGACCTCGACGGTCTGCCCGGCCAGGGTGGGTCGGCAGAAGCCGTCGCTGAACAGTTTCTGCGGGATGTTGCGGTTCTGCTGGCAGACCTTCACGTCCAGCCGTTCCGCCTGGCTGTGCACCACGCAGGCCTGGGCCAGCGCCTCGCTCGACACCAGCGCCAGCAGCAACGACCATCCCATCCACCGCATCTTCGACCTCCAGAACACTTCAGCCATGTTGCAGAACATTCCCACCCACGTCATCGCCGGGCCGCTGGGTGCAGGTAAGACCAGCCTGATCCGCCAGCTCATGGCCCAGCGCCCGGCGCACGAGCGCTGGGCGGTGCTGATCAACGAGTTCGGCCAGATCGGCCTCGACGCCGCGCTGCTGACCCGCGACGCCGATGGTATCGCACTGGGCGAAGTGGCCGGCGGCTGTTTGTGCTGCGTCAACGGCGCGCCGTTCCAGGTCGGGCTCGGTCGGCTGCTGCGCAAGGCCAGGCCGGATCGCCTGTTCATCGAACCGTCGGGGTTTGGGCATCCGGCGCAGTTGCTCAAGCAGTTGGGCGAGGCGCCCTGGCTGGGTGTCCTGGCTGTGCAGCCTTGCGTGCTGGTGCTGGATGCCCAGGCGCTGGCGGACGGCAAGCCGCTGCCGGACACGCAAAGGCAGGCCTTGGCCGGCGCCGGCCTGCTGTTGCTGAACAAATCGGAAAACCTCGCAGAGCCAGCGCGGCAAGCGATCGCCGCGCAATTGCCGGCGGTCAGGTTTATCTGGACGGAGCAAGCCCGGATGCCGCTGAGCGAGCTGCCGGGTCTGACGGCGCAGGCGGTGGCGGGGGCGGAGCCGTTGAATGTGCCGAAGGGGTTGGCGCAGATCCCGGCGGTCTGGAGCGATCCGGCGCTGCCGATTTGCCTGCACCAGGCCCAGGACGATGGCTGGAGCATCGGTTGGCGCTGGCACCCCGGGCAGGTTTTCGACAGCGTGCGTATCCGGCAGTGGCTGGAAAGCCTGGTTTGGCGTCGGGCGAAACTGGTGATCCACAGCGCGGACGGCTGGCGATCGATGAATGCCCTGGATAACGCGCCGGCGCCATGGCAGCCCAGCGAATGGCGCAAGGACTCGCGGATCGAGCTGATCTTCGCCGAGCGGCAGGATGCCGCGACATTGCAGGCAGGTCTGGCGGGTTGCCGGATCGGGGTCGCCTAGCTCAGGGCTTCCACTTGGTGTGTTCCTGCCGCCACTGGCTCAGCTCGATCACTTCGGCCCGGGGCTTGGCGACGTCCGCCACCGGCGGCGCCTCGTCGAACGGCGCCGGGTAGGGTGCCAGTTCGATCTGTGCGCTGTGCGCGCCGAACTGAGTGATGGTGCCGTTGTGGCGGGTCTCGCCCGTCACGGTGAATTCGAAGCCGTAGACCCGGGCCAGCCGCCGGCGGCCGCTGGCGTCCTTGATGAAGCCGATCCGCTTCAGCGCGACATTGCCGTCGAGCAGCTCGACGCCGACGTTCACGCAATGCTGCTTGACCCGTTCCAGCGCGCGCTCCCGCAAGCCGTGGTTGTGCCAGAGCCATGCGCCGGCGGCGGCGAACAGCATCAGCACGAATATGTTTTCCAGGGTCAGCATCAACGGGGAACTCCAAAAGAGGGCATCAGCTTAACTGCGTCGCCGGTCTGTCGTACAGGCTGCGTTTCGTCGCATACTGCGCGGCTTGAATTTCAATCGTTTTACGGAAAATCCCGAATGAAACGTACGCCTCATCTGCTCGCCATCCAGTCCCATGTGGTGTTCGGCCACGCCGGCAACAGCGCTGCGGTTTTTCCGATGCAGCGGGTCGGGGTGAATGTCTGGCCGCTCAACACCGTGCAGTTTTCCAACCACACCCAGTATGGCCAGTGGGCCGGCGAAGTGCTGCAGCCGCAGCGGATTCCGGAGCTGGTCGAAGGCATCGCCGCCATCGGAGAGCTGGGCAACTGCGATGCGGTGCTGTCGGGCTACCTGGGCAGCGCCGCCCAGGGCCGGGCGATTCTCGAAGGGGTGGCGCGGATCAAGTCGGTCAATCCCAAGGCCCTTTACCTGTGCGATCCGGTGATGGGGCATCCGGAGAAGGGCTGCAGCGTGCCGGCGGAGGTCAGCGACTTTCTGCTGGAAGAGGCGGCGGCGGTGGCCGACATCATGTGCCCGAACCAGCTGGAGCTGGACAGCTTCGCCGGACGCAAGCCGCAGTCGTTGTTCGACTGCCTGGCGATGGCCCGCGCGTTGCTCGCCCGCGGTCCCAAGGCTGTGCTGGTCAAGCACCTGGACTATCCGGGCAAGCCGGCCGAAGGGTTCGAGATGTTGCTGGTGACGGCCGAGGGCAGCTGGCATCTGCGCCGTCCGCTGCTGGCGTTCCCGCGACAGCCGGTGGGCGTGGGCGACCTGACGTCCGGGCTGTTCCTGGCGCGGGTGCTGCTGGGCGACAGCCTGCTGGCGGCATTCGAGTTCACGGCGGCGGCGGTGCATGAGGTGCTGCTGGAGACCCAGGCCTGCGCCAGCTACGAATTGCAGCTGGTGCGGGCCCAGGACCGGATCGCCCACCCGCGGATGAAATTCGAGGCGACCCCGATCAGCCTGTGACCCACGCAAACTGTGGGAGCCAGCCTGCTGGCGATGGCGTCAGCAGGGACACAGCCTGACAGCGGCGGTGCGACGTGCCCGCGAAGGCTGTCGATGAAACGGCTTCACGAAGGGCTCACGCGTCGCCCTTGATCTCCTGATAGCGCTTCTCCAGCTCCTGACGAATCTGCCGGCGCTGCTGGGCCTGCATGAAACGGCGCTTCTCCTCGCTGTTCTGCGGCTGCAGCGGCGGCACCGGCGCAGGCTTGCGCTGGTCATCCACCGCGACCATGGTGAAGAAGCAACTGTTGGTGTGGCGCACCGAGCGCTCGCGGATGTTCTCGGTCACGACTTTGATGCCGACTTCCATCGAGGTGTTGCCGGTGTAGTTGACCGACGCCAGGAAGGTCACCAGTTCGCCGACGTGGATCGGCTCGCGGAAAATCACCTGGTCCACCGACAAGGTCACCACGTACCGGCCGGCGTAACGGCTGGCGCAGGCGTAGGCCACTTCGTCGAGGTATTTGAGCAGGGTGCCGCCATGGACATTGCCAGAGAAGTTGGCCATGTCGGGTGTCATCAGTACCGTCATCGACAGCTGGGCGTTTCCGGGTTCCATAACGTTCTCACGGGTCAAGGCAGGATTGCTGGAAGAAGCGCCTCTGCGGGCGCCTGGTCGTTTTTCAAACCACCGTTATCGGGACGCCGGGCAACTGGCCGCCGTCACGCCCGATCGATCTGTTTCCATATATTGCACCGCCTTCCGGCCGGAAGTCGCGGTGTTACCCTGCCAAAGCCACTTCCCAAGGGCGATTCCCACACCAAAAGCGGATTTTCATTCAGCTTGCCCAGCCTGTTTCCCAGGCCAGCGGCGAGCCTTGCCATTCAAGGAGCCCACGCCATGCATGCCATCAGTTTCATTCAGGACCTGGCAGTGATCATGTTGGTCGCGGGCGTGGTGACCGTGCTGTTCCACCGCTTCAAGCAGCCGGTGGTGCTCGGCTACATCGTCGCCGGGTTCATCATCGGCCCGCACACGCCGCCGTTCGGCCTGATCCACGACGAAGACACCATCAAGACCCTCGCCGAACTGGGGGTGATCTTCCTGATGTTCTGCCTGGGCCTGGAGTTCAGCCTGCGCAAGCTGTTCAAGGTCGGCGCCACGGCGTTCATCGCGGCCTTCCTCGAAATCGTGCTGATGATCTGGATCGGCTACGAAATCGGCCGCTGGTTCGACTGGAACACCATGGATTCGCTGTTCCTCGGCGCAATCCTGGCCATTTCCTCGACCACCATCATCGTCAAGGCGCTCAATGACCTGAAGATGAAGAACGAGCGTTTCGCCCAGCTGATCTTCGGTGTGCTGATCGTCGAGGACATCCTGGGCATCGGCATCATCGCCTTGCTGTCGAGCATCGCCGTCAGCGGCACGGTGAGCTCCGGCGAAGTGTTCTCCACGGTCGGCAAGCTGTCGCTGTTCATGATCGTCGCCTTGGTCATCGGCATCCTGCTGGTGCCGCGCCTGCTGGCCTACGTGGCGAAATTCGAAAGCAACGAGATGCTGCTGATCACCGTGCTGGGCCTGTGCTTCGGCTTCTGCCTGCTGGTGGTCAAGCTGGAATACAGCATGGTGCTGGGGGCCTTCCTGATCGGCGCGATCATGGCCGAGTCGCGGCAACTGCTGAAGATCGAGCGCCTGATCGAGCCGGTCCGCGACCTGTTCAGCGCCATTTTCTTTGTCGCCATCGGCCTGATGCTCGACCCGATGATCCTGCTGCAGTACGCCTGGCCGATCGCGGTCATCACCGTGGCGGTGGTGTTGGGCAAGATGCTGTCCTGCGGCCTCGGTGCCTTTATCGCCGGCAACGACGGACGCACCTCGCTGCGGGTCGGGATGGGGCTTTCGCAGATCGGCGAGTTTTCCTTCATCATCGCGGCGCTGGGCATGACGCTGCAGGTCACCAGCCATTTCCTCTATCCGGTGGCCGTGGCGGTCTCGGTCATCACCACGTTGCTGACGCCGTACCTGATCCGCGCCGCCGATCCGCTGTCGATCAAGCTGTCCGCCGCCATGCCGCAGCGCCTGGGCCGGGTGTTCGGCCTCTACGGCGAATGGCTGCGCAGCATCCAGCCCCGTGGCGAAGGGGCTTTGCTGGCGTCGATGATCCGGCGGATCCTGCTGCAGGTCGGGGTGAATCTGGCGCTGGTGATCGCGATTTTCCTGGCCGGCGCCTTTTTCGCCGGGCGCATTTCGGTGTGGCTGCAGGACTGGATCGCCGATCCGGGCTGGCAGAAGGCATTGATCTGGGGGGCGGCGCTGCTGCTGTCGTTGCCGTTCCTGATCGCGGCTTACCGCAAGCTCAAGGCGCTGTCGATGCTGTTGGCGGAGATGGGCGTCAAGCCGGAAATGGCCGGACGCCATACGCAGCGGGTGCGGCGGGTGATCGCCGAAGTGATTCCGCTTCTTTCGCTGCTGGTGATTTTCCTGCTGTTGGCAGCCTTGTCGGCCAGTATCTTGCCGACCAACAAGTTGCTGGTGCTGGTCGCCGTGGTGGCGGCCGCCGTGGCGGCGCTGCTCTGGCGCTGGTTCATCCGGGTGCACACACGGATGCAGGTGGCCTTGCTGGAGACCCTCGACAACCACAAGGAGCCGTCGGGGCACTGAAGGCCGCCCTGGGCGACGGGGCGGATCAGCTTTCCAGCCAGACGTCCCGTGCCCAGTGCCAGACCGACTCCCAAGACTCTTCGGTGACCAGTTCCTCTTCGCCCGACCACAGCACCACGGTGCCGTCCTCTTCGACGCAGTAGTAATCATCGCCGTCCTGACAGATCGGGATCAGGTCGCGCGGCACGCCGGCATCCCAGGCGTTCGCGGCCACTTCGGGCAGGTAGGTGTGGGACTGCGGGTCGGTGACGGTCACCGGCTCCAGGCTGCCGTACACCACGTCGCTGACGGTCAGCAGGAACTCCTTGAAGACGAACGGGATGTTGATGAAGAGCTGTTCTTCGATCTCAACCAGTTGGTCTTCGTCAGGCAGTTCCAGGGGAACCGGCACGGGCTCGTTGGCTTCGCGCAGTTGTTCGATGATTTCTTCCACGTCCGGGATCCTCTTGCTTGTATGGCGCGGTTTGCATGGGGCGGTTTATACAGTAGCTCGCTATGGATGCAACCGCGAAATAGAAAACCCCGGCCATGGCCGGGGTTTTCGGTACTGCAGGCCTGACGCGCCTGGGATCAGCCGTTCTGGCGGATGCCGGCCACCAGCCATGGCTGGTTTTCGCCCTGCGGACGTTCCATGTTCCAGCTTTCGCTGAACACTTCGCCCTGGTCGAAACGCGAGGTCTTCGACACGCCGCTGAAGGTCAGGGTGGCGATGGTCTTGTCTGCACGGTCATCCACGCCGTCCAGTTGCACCTGGAGGTTGTCGATGTAGGTGGACTGGAAGCCGTCGCCCAGGTCCGCGCGCTCGCGCTTGAGGAACTCGAGCATCTGCGGGGTCACGAACTCGGCGATCTTGTCCATTTCGTTGGCGTCCCAATGCTGCTGCAGGGCCTGGAAGTGGCTGCGGGCGGCTTCGAGGAAACGCTGTTCGTTGAACCAGGCCGGTGCGTTGATCACCGGACGGGCGGCAGGGGCTGCCGACCCGCCGAAGATCGAGCCCATGGCGGCCGGCTTCTGCTCGAACGCTTCACGCTGCATCGGCGCATGGCCGGCCGGCGCGAACTGGTCCTGCTGCTTGCGGCGACGGGCGGCGATGAAGCGGAAGATCACGAACGCGATGAGGGCCATGATCAGGATGTCGAAGAACTGCATGCCTTGGAAGCCGTCGCCCATGAACATGGAGGCGAGCAGGCCGCCGGCGGCGATGCCGGCCAGCGGGCCGAGCCAGCGCGAGGCACCGCCGGCCTTGGCGGCCGCGCCTGCGGCACCGGCAGCACCGGCGGTCGCCGCAGCGCCGCCCATGCCCGGGGAAGAAGGAGCCATCTGGCTGGTCTGGTGCGTCGGCGCGGCGCCGGAGCTTTTGCCACCACCGAAGCGCTTGGCTGCGTTGACATCGAGGCTCATCGTCAGGCCGATGCACAACGCCATGGCGATGCTGAGGAAACGTTTCATAAAGGGTATTCCCGTTTGTGGAGAGCACGCGCGCCATGTTGCACAGCTGAAGTGTCACTGGCTAGCGGCAGAGTGTTTCGGGCTTTTGCCTGACAGGCTAGGTTCAGCTCGGTCGAGGCAATAGGCCCATGTACATTTGTCTGTAGGAAAAATAGGAAGGTTCAGCGGGTTTCTATTCAGCGGCGCAAGGCCAACAAGACGACGCCCGCGGTGATCAGGCCGATCCCGCCCCATTGGCGCAGGTCGAGCTTCTCGCCGAGCAGGAGCGCGCCGAGCACCGCCACCAGCACCACGCTGAGCTTGTCCACCGGGGCGACCAGCGAGGCCGGGCCGACCTTCAGGGCGCGGAAGTAGCACAGCCACGACGCGCCGGTGCCCAACCCGGACAGCAGCAGGAACAGGTAGCTCTTGGCGGAGATCGATCCCAACGACTGATATTGGCCCGTCGCGTACAAAATCAAGGCCAGGCTGACCAGCACCACGAAGGTGCGCAGCAGGGTGGCGAAGTCGGAATTGACGTTCTCGATGCCGACCTTGGCGAAAATCGCGGTCAGCGCGGCGAACAAGGCCGAGAGCAGGGCCCAGAAGGTCCACGAGGAGAAGAAGCCTGAGCCCATGAATCGCTCCCTGTCGGATCAAGGTTCACACACGCCGGTGCGGGAGCGAGCCGGCTCGCGATTGAAACGCCGCGGTTCGACTGACGAACCGCATTGAAGCCATCGCGAGCAGGCTCGCTCCCACACAAAGGCGGATTCAGTTTCAGATCGCTTCCAGCTTCGCGTAGCCCAGCATCAGCCACTTGCTGCCTTCGCTGAAGTTGACCTGCACCCGCGCCTGGGCGCCGGCGCCTTCGAAGTTGAGGATCACGCCGTCGCCGAAGATCGAATGGCGCACGGCCTGGCCGAGGCTCAGGCCGGTCTCCGGGATCGCGCTGCCGCTGAACAGATTGCTGCCGCTCATCGACTGGTTGCCGCCGAACGGACGGCTGACGCTGTTCGACAGGCGCACTTCCTGGATCAGGCCCTTGGGCACTTCCCGCACGAAACGCGACACCTTGTTGTAGGTCTCGCTGCCGTACAGGCGTCGGGTCTCGGCATAGGTCATCACCAGGTTCTGCATGGCGCGGGTGATGCCGACATAGGCCAGACGCCGTTCCTCTTCGAGACGTCCCGGTTCCTCCAGGCTCATTTTGTGCGGGAACAGGCCTTCTTCCATGCCCACCAGGAACACGTAAGGGAATTCCAGGCCCTTGGCGCTGTGCAGGGTCATCAGCTGAATGCTGTCTTCGTGCTCGTCGGCCTGGGTGTCGCCGGCCTCCAGCGACGCGTGGCCGAGGAACGCCGCCAGCGGCGTCAGGTCCTCGTCCTCGTCGGTGTTCTCGAAGTTGCGCGCGGCGCTGACCAGTTCCTCAAGGTTTTCCACCCGGGCCTGGCCTTTCTCGCCTTTTTCCGCCTCGTGGTAGGCGATCAGGCCGGACTGCTCGATGACGGTCTGGGTCATCAGGTGTAGCGGCATGTCGATGCACTTGGCGGCGAGGTTCTCGATCAGTTCGATGAACGCGCCCAGGGCGCTTGCCGCGCGGCCGGTCAGGCCTTTGTTGGCGACCAGCTGGCGCATCGCTTCCCACATCGACACGTCGCTGTGGCGCGCGTGCTCGCGGATCGCCTCGACGGTCTTCTCGCCGATGCCCCGGGCCGGAACGTTGATCACCCGTTCCAGCGCCGCGTCGTTGCCGCGGCCTTCCAGCAGGCGCAGGTAGGCCATGGCGTTCTTGATTTCGGCCCGTTCGAAGAAGCGCTGGCCGCCATAGATGCGGTACGGGATGCGTTCGCGCAGCAGGGCCTCTTCCAGCACGCGGGATTGGGCGTTGGAGCGGTAGAGAATCGCGATGTCGCTGCGGGACAGGCCGGTCTTCAGGGCGCTTTCGATGGTTTCGACCACGTAGCGCGCTTCGTCGTGTTCGTTGAACGCGGCGTACAGGCTGATCGCTTCGCCGTCGCCGCCGTCGGTCCACAGCTCTTTGCCCAGACGCCCGGTGTTGTTGGCGATCAGGGCGTTGGCAGCCTTGAGGATGCCGGCGGTGGAGCGGTAGTTCTGCTCCAGGCGGATGGTTTCGGCGTCCGGGAAGTCGGCGGAATACTGATGGATGTTCTCGATCTTCGCCCCGCGCCAGCCGTAGATCGACTGGTCGTCGTCGCCCACCACCATCAGGCTGTCGCCGCCCTTGGCCAACAGGCGCAACCAGGCGTACTGCACGGCGTTGGTGTCCTGGAACTCGTCCACCAGGATGTGCCGGAAACGTTTCTGGTAATGGGCCAGCAGGCCCGGATGGTCGCGCCACAGATCCAGGGCGCGCAGCAGCAGTTCCGAGAAGTCGATGACCCCGGCGCGCAGGCACGCGGCCTCGTAGGCTTCATAGATGCCGCGCATGGTGGCCAGGAACAGGTCGCCGCCGGCCTGGATGTGCTGCGGGCGCAGGCCTTCGTCTTTCTGCCCGTTGATGAACCATTGGGCCTGGCGGGCCGGCCAGCGTTGCTCGTCCAGCCCCAGCTCGCGGATCACCCGCTTGACCAGCCGCTGCTGGTCGTCGCTGTCGAGGATCTGGAAGGTCTGGCTCAGCCCGGCCTCCTGCCAGTGCGCCCGCAGCAGGCGGTGCGCCAGGCCGTGGAAGGTGCCGACCCACATGCCGGCCGGGTTGATGCCCAGCAGCTGTTCGATGCGGTGGCGCATCTCGGCGGCGGCCTTGTTGGTGAAGGTCACCGACAGGATGGAGTGGGGCGAGGCGTTTTCGACCTGGATCAACCAGGCGATACGGTGCACCAGCACTCGGGTTTTGCCGGAGCCGGCACCGGCCAGGACCAATTGACGGCCAACGGGGGCCGCTACGGCCTGGCGTTGGGCATCGTTGAGGGAGTTCAGCAGAAGGGAGAGATCATCGCGCATCGGGGCATTCTAGGGTGCGCCGCAGGCCCGGGCAAACCAAGCGTTGCATGAACCGATGAAAGCGCTGCCGATGACGACCGGCCAGTCACCGGCCGCATGCGTTGGCCCGCTTGGTTCCGGGGCTTTCGCGGGGCAGCCGGCGGGGCGAAGTTTCGGCGAAATTATGATCTGGAGCAGTTTGGCAAGTGAATCGGCTTGTGTATGCTCCGTCCACGTTTCGGGCCCATGCTCACCTTATAAGAACAAGAACGTTGCCTATGACCCTCAGCCCCGACCTGTCGGGCCCCCTCGTGGAGCCCCGGGCTATCCGCAAGCACTACGCCATGCAGATGGCGGTCGAGCGCACGCGCCTGCTGTATCAGGGCTCACTGTTGCCCACGCTGTTCATGCTGATCAACGGTCTGGTCTGCGCCGGCCTGCTCTGGAGCCCGCAGCGCTACTTCGTGGTCAGCGTCTGGCTGGTGTGGCTGCTGTCGCTGGTCGCCTTGCGGGTGATTCAGGTCGCCGCCTTCGATTCGGCGATCCCCGACCGACAAGCCCAGCCCGTCTGGCGCCGGATGTTCCTGCTCGGCTCGACCATGACCGGACTGACCCTGGCCGGCGCAGGCATCGCCCTGGTGCCGGCGGACAACTTCATGCAGCAGGCCTGGGTGTTCGGCCTGATCGGCGCCGCGACCCTGTCGGCCAGCGTCGCCTACGCCGTGAGCATTCCGGCGTTCCTGTCCTTTACCTTGCCTTGCCTGCTGCCGGCCATCGGTTACCTGTTCTGGGGCGGCGACGAGCAGGCCCGCGGCTGGGGCTGGCTGGGGCTGATCCTGCTCGGTTCGCTGAGCGTGGTGGCCTGGCAGATCAACCGGCTGATCGACCGCGGCCTGCTGCGGCGTTTCCAGAACCAGCACCTGATCGAACACCTGCAGCGGGCGCAGGCGCGCAGCGAGCAGCTCAACCAGGAGCTGGCGAAGGAAATCGAGCAGCGCCGCTGCGCCGAGGGACGTTTGCGCGAGGCCCAGGTCGAGCTGGAAGACCGGGTCGCCCAGCGCAGCCGTGAGCTGGACGCCGCCAACCAGGCCCTGAGCAAAAGCGAGGCGCGCCTGGCGCTGGCGCTCAAGGCCAGCGAGCTGGGCCTGTGGGACTGGAACCTGCAGACCGACGAAGTCCATCACACGCAGATCCAGGAACTGTTCGGCATCGACCCTGAGTACGTCACCGGGCTGCTCAGGCATCTGCGTCCGCGCCTGCACCCCGAAGACGTGCCGCCGCTCAAGCGGGCGCTGATCGAGCACCTCAAGGGCCGCACCGAGGACTATCAGATCGAGTACCGCGTGCGCCACGGCGACGGTCACTGGGTCTGGATCGAAGACCGCGGCCGCGCCGTGGAACGCAGCGACAGCGGGCAGGTCACCCGCATGGTCGGCACCCGGCGCGACATCAGCGTCAGCAAAAGCCAGGAAGCGCAACGGCAACTGGCGGCGACGGTGTTCGAGGCGGCCAGCGAGGGCATCGTGATCCTCGATCCGAACTACTCGCTGATCGCCATCAACCAGGCGTTCAGCCGGGTCACCGGTTACGACATCGAAGACATGCTCGGGCGCAACGTCGTCGAACTGCCGTGCAGCCGCGATGCCCGCCGGCACTACGTCGCCATCCGCCATGCGCTGGAGCAGCACGGCACCTGGCAGGGCGAACTGGTGGAAACCCGCAAGAACGGCGAGCTGTACCCGCAGTGGCTGCAACTGAACGCTGTGCGCGATGATCGGGGAAACGTCAGTCATATCGTGGGCTTCTTCGCCGATCTGTCGGCTCGACGCGAGTCCGAGGAGCGCATGCGCTTCCTGACCCATTACGACGAACTCACCGGCCTGGCCAACCGCTCGCTGTTCCGCGAGCGCCTGCACGAGGCCCATCAGCGTGTGCGTCAGGGCGGGCGCCGCAGCCTGGCGCTGCTGCACATCAACCTGGACCGGTTCAAGCTGCTCAACGACAGCCTGGGCCATGAGGTCGCCGACCAGTTGCTGCAACGGATGGCCCGGCGGCTGGTCAGCGCGCTGCCGGAGGCGGACACCATCGCGCGGTTGTCCGGCGACGAGTTCGCGGTGCTGTTCGATGCCTACGGCAACCTGTCGAGCCTGGCGCGGGTCGCCACGCGCCTGCTGGCCAAGCTGCGCCTGCCGCTGACCGTGGAAGGGCACGAACTGGTGGTCAGCGCCTCCATGGGCATCAGCCTGTTGCCGGACAGCGCCCGGGAGATTGCCGCGCTGGTCAGCCAATCGAACATGGCCATGCAGCACGCCAAGCACCTGGGCGGCAACAACTTCCAGTTCTACACCGACAGCCTGCAAGCCAGCACCCTTGAGCGCCTGCAGCTGGAAAACCAGTTGCGCAAGGCGATCGAAGACAAGCAACTGCACGTGTTCTACCAACCGAAGCTGTGCCTGGCCACCGGCCGCCTGAACGCCGCCGAAGCGCTGGTGCGCTGGGATCATCCGACCCTGGGCCGGGTGCCGCCGGGGGACTTCATCGGGCTCGCCGAAGAGACCGGTCTGATCGGCCCCATCGGCGAATTCGTCCTGCGCCAGGCCTGCCAGCAGGCCTGCGAGTGGCAGCGCCAGGGGCTGGAGCCGATCCGGGTGTCGGTGAACCTGTCGGTGCATCAGCTGCGCCAGGGCAAGCTGGCCAGCCTGGTGCGCCAGGTGCTGGAGGAAACCGGCCTGGCCCCGCACTACCTGGAGCTGGAACTGACCGAAAGCCAGTTGCTCGACAGCGTCGAGCACATCATCGCCACGTTCCAGCAGCTGCGCGACCTGGGGGTGAAGCTGGCCATCGATGACTTCGGCACCGGCTATTCCTCCCTCAGCTACCTCAAGCGGATCCCGGTGGATTACGTGAAGATCGACCAGGCGTTCATCCGTGGCCTGGGCGAGGGCAGCGAGGACGCGGCGATCACCCGGGCGATCATCGCCATGGCCCACGGACTGACGCTGAAGGTGGTGGCCGAAGGCGTCGAGCGGCCCGAGCAACTGGCCTTCCTGAAGGCCGAGGGGTGCGACGAAGTGCAGGGCTATCTGATCAGTCGTCCGGTGGAGGCCGACGCCCTGGCCGACCTGCTGCGCGGGCAGGAAAACCTGCGCTGAAGGGCTACATGCGGCGGATGCCGCCTGATACGGGGATATCGAGTGATGCATTGAGCAGGCAAAAAGCCAATTCATGTAGTATAACTACAAGCTTGCTACATGCCTTGCGACTGCCCATGGCAAGCGCCTGACCACAACAAGAGTCCAGCCCTTGAATCTGCTGCAACATATCGCCCAGTCACGTCACCTGTTACGCAAGTCGGAGCTCAAGGTCGCCGACCACGTGCTGCTTGACCCGGCGGCGGTGATGCACAGTTCCATGGCCGACCTGGCCCACAGCGTCGGCATCAGCGAACCGACCATCGTGCGCTTCTGCCGGGCCATCGGCTGTTCCGGTTTCCAGGACCTCAAGCTCAAGCTGGCGCAGAGCCTGGCGGCGGGCGCCAGCTTCGGTCAATTCGCGATCCATGAAGACGATTCGGTCGCCGACTACAGCCTGAAGATCTTCGACACCACCCTGCACACGCTGATGGAGGTGCGCGAGAAGCTCGACCCTCAGGAGCTGCAGCGGGCGGTGACCCTGATGTCCCAGGCCCAACGCGTCGAGTTCTACGGCTTCGGCGCGTCCGGCGCGGTGGCGGCGGATGCGCAGCACAAGTTCTTCCGGCTGCTGCTGACGGCGGCGGCGTACTCCGACCCTCACATGCAGGCGATGTCCGCCGTGACGCTGAAGCCGACCGACGTGGCGATCTGCATTTCCCAGTCCGGCCGCTCCAAGGATCTGCTGATCACCGCCAACCTCGTGCGTGAAAGCGGCGCTTCGCTGATCACCCTGTGCCCGAGCCAGACGCCGTTGGCCGAGCTGTCCACCGTCAACCTGGCGATCGACGTGCATGAAGACACCGAGATCTACACGCCGCTGACTTCGCGCATCGCCCACCTGGTGGTGATCGACGTGCTGGCGATGGGTGTGGCAATGGCCCGCGGCCCGAGCCTGGTCAACCACCTCAAGAGCGTCAAGCGCAGCCTGCGCAGCCTGCGGCTGTCGCCCAAGGCCGTGAAACCCCTGGACGACTGACGCTGCAGGATCCTGGGGCGAGGGAGCCGGCGCCCTCGCCACATTCATCCGCCTGTAACCTCCGCGCCGCCAAACCGTCATCCCCCGGGCCTATCGTGAAACTCCCGTACTCGCCTTGGGAGACTCGAAATGGCTCAGCCCTACGAAGAACGCAACAGCGCTGCGAAAACCCGCCGTCAACAGGAAGACCAGCGCCGCATGGAGTTTCGCCGCGCCATCGAAGACCGCTTCGAGTTGCGCCAGCTTCAGGCCGAAATCAGCGGCGTGCCCTCGGATTTCGAGTTCAACTACTGGCAGGCGGCACCGTCGGCTTCCCGGCGAAGCGCTCAACCAGCGCGCTGATCTGCGCACGTTCGCTGCGGATGAACGCCAGAAAGGCGTGAGCCACCGGTGACAGGCGCTTGGCCTTGGCCTGCACCAGGCACCAACTGCGCAGCAGCGGCAGTTCTTCGACCGGCAACTCCACCAGGCCGCCGGTCGCCAGCTCCAGGTTCAGGGCGTGGCGCGTCAGCAGCGCCAGGCCCAGGCCGGCCAACACGCATTCGCGCTGGGCTTCGGCCGAGGCCACTTCCTGGGTCTGGGTGAAGTGCACGCGCTTCTCCTTGAAGTATTCCTCGCAGGCCAGCCGCGTGCCGGAGCCGGGCTCGCGGATCAGCAGGGTATAAGGCTCAAGATCCTGCAGGCGCAGCGGCCCCATGTGCGACAGCGGATGGTCCGGCGGCGCCACCGCCACGATCGGGTTGTTGAGGAACGGCAGGAATTCCAGGCCCATGTCCTGGGGCACCATGGACATGATCACCAGGTCGTCGCGGTTGTCGGAAAGGCGGCGGATGACCTGGCCCCGGTTGACCACCGTCAGTTGCAGGTTCACTTCCGGGTGCTGACGCTTGAAGGCGGCGAACAGGTGCGGCACGAAGTACTTGGCGCTGGACTCCACCGCCAGTTTCAGCTGGCCCTGCAACGATCCCTGCATGTCCGAAAGCTGCATGTCGAGGTTTTCCAGGCGGCCGAAGATGTCCCGGCTGGCCCGTTGCAGCGCTTCGGCGGCCTCGGTCATGTAGAGTTTCTTGCCCACATAGTCGAACAGCGGCTGGCCGATCAGCTCTTCGAGCTGACGGATCTGTAGGCTGACGGCCGGTTGCGTGAGGGACATTTCGTCGGCGGCGCGGCTGTAGGAGCGCAAGTCACACACTTCGTTGAAGATCTGCAATTGACGCAATGTCATACGCATCAAGGACTTACGCATTTTCTACCGGCTCTGGCAGCGACTGGGTGCAATGACTATAAGTCTTTACTTATGCCTGTCCCAATTTTTATTCATTTTTGTTAATCCCTTGCCGGCGCTAGTGTGAAGCGGCGACCAGATTGAAACATTTGGTCACGCGTCGACCTGGGTCTAGCAGGTCGTGGTTACCACCGGCTCAAGGGAACCTCCAAGTGATAACAAAGATCCTGATCGCCAACCGTGGTGAGATCGCCGTACGAATCGTGCGTGCCTGCGCCGAGATGGGCATCCGCTCGGTAGCGATTTTTTCCGACGCCGACCGGCATGCCTTGCATGTGAAGCGTGCGGACGAGGCCCACAGCATCGGTGCCGAGCCGCTGGCCGGTTACCTCAACCCGCGCAAGCTGGTGAACCTGGCGGTGGAGACCGGCTGCGATGCGCTGCACCCCGGTTACGGTTTCCTGTCGGAAAACGCCGAACTGGCGGAGATCTGCGCCGAACGCGGGATCAAATTCATCGGCCCGTCGGCGGAAGTGATCCGCCGCATGGGCGACAAGACCGAAGCGCGCCGCAGCATGATCAAGGCCGGCGTGCCGGTCACGCCGGGCACCGAAGGCAACGTGTCGGGGCTCGAAGAGGCCCTGAGCGAAGGCGACCGCATCGGTTACCCGGTGATGCTCAAGGCCACCTCCGGCGGTGGCGGCCGGGGCATCCGCCGCTGCAACAGCCGCGAAGAGCTTGAACAGAACTTCCCCCGCGTGATCTCCGAGGCCACCAAGGCGTTCGGCTCGGCGGAAGTGTTCCTGGAAAAGTGCATCGTCAACCCGAAGCACGTCGAGGCGCAGATCCTCGGTGACAGTTTCGGCAACGTGGTGCACCTGTTCGAGCGTGACTGCTCGATCCAGCGCCGCAACCAGAAGCTGATCGAGATCGCCCCAAGCCCCCAGCTGACCCCGGAGCAGCGCGCCTACATCGGCGACCTGTCGGTGCGCGCCGCCAAGGCTGTGGGCTACGAGAACGCCGGCACCGTGGAGTTCCTGCTCGCCGACGGCGAGGTGTACTTCATGGAGATGAACACCCGGGTGCAGGTGGAACACACCATCACCGAGGAAATCACCGGGATCGATATCGTCCGCGAACAGATCCGCATCGCCTCCGGCCTGCCGCTGTCGGTGAAACAGGAAGACATCCAGCACCGCGGTTTCGCGCTGCAGTTCCGGATCAACGCCGAAGACCCGAAAAACAATTTCCTGCCGAGCTTCGGCAAGATCACCCGCTACTACGCCCCCGGCGGCCCGGGTGTGCGCACCGACACGGCGATCTACACCGGCTACACCATTCCGCCGTTTTACGACTCGATGTGCCTGAAGCTGGTGGTCTGGGCGCTGACCTGGGAAGAGGCCATGGACCGCGGCCTGCGCGCCCTCGACGACATGCGCCTGCAAGGGGTCAAGACCACTGCGGCGTACTATCAGGAAATCCTGCGCAACCCGGAATTCCGCAGCGGCCAGTTCAACACCAGCTTCGTCGAAAGCCATCCGGAACTGACCAACTACTCGATCAAGCGCAAACCCGAAGAGCTGGCCCTGGCCATCGCCGCCGCCATCGCCGCCCACGCAGGCCTGTGAGGAAAAGAACAATGAGCAAGAAGATTCATGTAACCGACACCATCCTGCGCGACGCCCACCAATCGCTGCTCGCGACCCGCATGCGCACCGAAGACATGCTGCCGATCTGCGACAAGCTCGACAAGGTCGGCTACTGGTCGCTGGAAGTCTGGGGCGGCGCGACGTTCGACGCCTGCGTGCGCTTTCTCAAGGAAGACCCGTGGGAGCGCCTGCGCCAACTGCGCGCCGCGCTGCCGAACACCCGCCTGCAGATGCTCCTGCGCGGCCAGAACCTGCTGGGCTACCGCCATTACAGCGACGACGTGGTCAAGGCGTTCGTCGCCAAGGCCGCAGTCAACGGCATCGACGTGTTCCGCATCTTCGACGCGATGAACGACGTGCGTAACCTGCGGGTGGCCATCGAAGCGGTGAAGGCCGCCGGCAAGCACGCCCAGGGCACCATCGCCTACACCACCAGCCCGGTGCACACCATCGAGGCTTTCGTGAACCAGGCCAAGCAGATGGAAGCCATGGGTTGCGACTCGGTGGCGATCAAGGACATGGCCGGCCTGCTGACCCCGTTCGCCACCGGCGAACTGGTCAAGGCCTTGAAGGCCGAGCAGTCGCTGCCGGTGTTCATCCATTCCCACGACACCGCCGGCCTGGCCGCGATGTGCCAGCTCAAGGCCGTCGAAAACGGTGCCGACCACATCGACACCGCCATCTCCAGCTTCGCCTGGGGCACCAGCCACCCGGGCACCGAATCGATGGTCGCCGCCCTCAAGGGCAGCGAGTTCGACACCGGCCTGAACCTGGAGCTGCTGCAAGAGATCGGCCTGTACTTCTACGCCGTGCGCAAGAAGTACCACCAGTTCGAAAGCGAGTTCACGGCGGTCGACACCCGTGTGCAGGTCAACCAGGTGCCGGGCGGCATGATTTCCAACCTGGCCAACCAGCTGAAAGAGCAGGGCGCCCTGAACCGCATGAACGAAGTGCTGGCGGAAATCCCGCGGGTGCGCGAAGACCTGGGCTACCCGCCGCTGGTGACCCCGACGTCGCAGATCGTCGGCACCCAGGCGTTCTTCAACGTGCTGGCCGGTGAGCGCTACAAGACCATCACCAACGAAGTGAAGCTCTACCTGCAAGGCGGTTACGGCAAGGCCCCGGGCACGGTGAACGAGCAGCTGCGCCGCCAGGCCATCGGCAGCGAGGAGGTGATCGACGTGCGTCCGGCGGACCTGCTCAAGCCGGAAATGACCAAGCTGCGGGCCGACATCGGCGCCCTGGCCCAGTCCGAAGAGGACGTGCTGACCTTCGCCATGTTCCCGGACATCGGCCGCAAGTTCCTCGAAGAGCGTGCCGCCGGCACCCTGACGCCGGAAGTGCTGCTGCCGATCCCGGAAGCGGGCAAGGTGACTTCGGCGGGCGGTGAAGGCGTACCGACCGAGTTCGTCATCGACGTCCACGGCGAAACCTACCGGGTGGACATCACCGGCGTCGGCGTGAAGGCCGAAGGCAAGCGCCACTTCTACCTGTCCATCGACGGCATGCCGGAAGAGGTGGTGTTCGAACCGCTCAACGAGTTCGTCGGCGGCGGCAGCAGCAAGCGCAAGCAGGCTTCGGCGCCGGGCCACGTCAGCACCACCATGCCGGGCAATATCGTCGATGTGCTGGTGAAGGAGGGCGACACCGTCAAGGCCGGCCAGGCCGTGCTGATCACCGAAGCCATGAAGATGGAGACCGAAGTCCAGGCGGCCATCGCCGGCAAGGTCACCGCCATTCATGTCGCCAAGGGTGACCGGGTGAATCCGGGCGAGATCCTGATCGAGATCGAGGGCTGACCGACAGCGCCGATGCAACGCTTTATACCTCGGGGGGGCATGTGCCCCCCTTTTTTTGTCCGCTGTTTCCGGCGGGAACGGCACACTCCGCCGTTCCCGCAGAACAGATCGGGCCGGCGCCGTCAGAAGGCCATGCGCCATTGGCCTGACACGCCGTGCCGACGGCTGCGGTGACCGATATCGCCGCTGTAGCCCACGCCCAACGAATGTCTTGGCGAAACGGCCAGGTCCAGCCCCGCGTCCAGCGTCAGGTTGTTGCGGTTCAACGCTGTGCCTTTCACGGTGAAGTCCCTGCTGCCGGCCGCCAGTTTCTGGCGGGTGTGGCTTTGGACGTCGCCGTAGGTGTGTTTCCACCCGGCGCTGAACCGCGGCGTCAGTTGCAGGCCGTCCTCCAGTGCCTTGACGTAGGCAAGGCGCAGCCCAAGGGTGCTGCTGACGTTCTGTTGCGTCTGGCCATGGACCTGCAGCGAGGCATCGCCACCCTTTTCGGTATGGCTGTCGCGCCGATAGCGTTGAATGCCGAGGCTGGCAAAGGGTTCGGCGCTCAACCGGCCTTGGCCGAGGTTGTAGCCGAGCTCGGCAAAGGCCTGACCGGTGTGCGCCTCATATTTGCCCTTGGGTCGGTCGCTGAATCCGTTGTAGGTGACGCTGCGGTTACTGGCGCCGGCATGGTTGCCGTAGGCAGCGCCTAACCGAATGGTCATCGGCCCGCTCTGGCGCAAGGCGTAGGCCCCCAGGTGCCAACTGTCGAGCCGGCCCTCGTACTGCCGCCCGTCCAGTCGGGTTCGCGACTGCCCTCCGAGCACTCCCAGACGCCAATGCTCATCCGCTGCCCAGTCCGCCCCCAGCAGCAAACCTTGGGTCGCATGCCGCAACGTACTGGCGCTTTCGCTGCGATCCAGCGTGCCGCCGTCGCCGAGAGCCTGCAGCCAGACACGGCTGCCGGTTTCGCCGCCGTTGGCCAGGAGCGGCGGGTTGCGCTCCACCGAGGGGCCATCGCCCGTCTGGCGCATGGCGGACAGCAGACTGGCGCCGACCGGTGCGACACTGCCCAGCGTCGCTCCCGCCAGGTTGGCGTTGCCGCCGGCGGACAGTTGTTCGAGGGCATGGGATGCGGTGATCCGGTTCGTGGTCAGCAAGGCTTTGACGGCGGTGTTGCCTGGGGCCGTCGCTCCTGCGGTGACAATGCCCGGGCTGGCCGGCGCCGATGGACCAGGCGCCTCGGGGGACGTCGGTGGCCCGTCGGTCCCGGCAGGCTGTTCGGCGACCGGGTCTTGAGGGACAGTGTTTTGCGGCATGCCCGGATCGAGTGCTGGCTCCTCGATGCTTTTGGCGAGTTCGCGCCCGTTTTCACTGGCGGCTGCGTCATCGAGCGGAACATCGTTGCGGGCATAGGTCAGGCCGACCGTCTGACCGGTGTAGTTCACGGTTGGGGTCATGAAGGCCAGATCGCTGGTGACCTGACCGAATTGGCCCTCGACCAGGCTGGCCTGGATGATCGTATGTTGGCTCGTCTGCGCATAGTCGCCCGGCGCCGCGATGATGTTCAGGGTCGCGTCGCCGAGGCGGGCGGTGCCGCCGACATTGATTGTTTCGCCGACGTTGGCGGCGTCGATTCCATAGGCCAATACGGCCGTCTTTTGCAACTCGAGATCGCCCCGCACCCGAGGCGCCCCGTGAAGCGCGTTGACCTCCAGCTTGCCGGCAACCAGCAGATGGCCGGCTTCGCCGTTGCCGCGCAAGGTCGCTCGCCGATCCACCGAGACCTGGCCAAAAATGCTTCCCCGGTTGTTCAGCGTGGCGTTGTCCGCGACGAAGGCGCCGCCGGGGAAGTCGCCCGTTCCGGTCAATGTCCATTGGCCGCGCTTGATTCGCACATGATCGAAGTTGCGGCTTTCCCCGAGTTCGCCGACGTTGGCCGTGTCGAGCGTCATGGCGTTGACGCCTTCGCCGCCGTCGACGATGCCGTCGAACCGGCCTTTGCGGCTGACATTGACCAGATCGTTGGCGTCGCCCAGTTTTCGCGCGATGCCGTCGGAGCCGGATTCCGGCCGGATGACCGAAGTCGCTTGCGTGTCCGGATCCTTGAGATAGCTGTCGATCCGCGCCTTGTGCTCATCGAGCGGCATGAGTGCGGCGGGAAGGTCCTGAGCCGCCGCGTAACCGGCATGGCCGAGGGCGACGGCGACTGCCAAGGCCACGCAGTGTGGGCGAAACGTAGGTCGGTTGAGCATCGGGTTCTGCCTCGCTGGAAAGGAGGCCAAACTCTAAAAGTCGATGCCGGTGCGCCGATGCCGGGCGATTCTGCGTGTCGTGCAGGGGATGGAATCCGGTTTCGTAGCCGGGAGGAGGATGATCGGCCGACGTTCGTCATTTCACCCAGCGACATGACGCTATTGCCTACGGTCGGTGCTGAAACTTCGATTGGCGAAATGTCAGAAGCCCATCTACCGAGTGCGATGGTGATGCCCTGAATGCATCTGCATTGTTTTGCGTTTTTTACGACGAGAAACAGCCACATCTGCATTTTGTTGCAGATCTGGGGGCGCTTGGCGCCCAACGAACGCATTACAGTTCACCTACAAAACTGGGGCAGTATTTGAATATGTGGGATCTGAAATGAGCATGACTGTCGTCGAGCGCACAGTGCTCATCGAAAGCATTCAGCAGCGCTGGCCCAAGGAACCTTGGAGATCGGCGAAGCCGTTCGCCGTTTGCGCGTGGAAGTGACCGGATTGCACCAGACCCAGTTCGCGAAGATGTGCAGGATTTCGGTGCGCACGCTGGTGCATATCGAGCACGGGGAAGGCAATCAGACGCTCAAGTCGCTGAATGCCGTGTTCCGCCCGTTCGGGCTGAAGATGGGCGTGCTGAGGATCCGCAGCGATGACCACTGGCCCCGCAGCACACCCGATGCAGGGTAAGCCTTATGCGCGACACTCGGCCAGGCCCTTCACCTGCCCCGACGCCGTCTGGTTTTCGTCGCTCAGCCAACGCTCGAACCCTGCCGCCACCGCCGGCCATTCCGAGTCCAGGATCGAATACCACGCCGTGTCGCGGTTCTGGCCCTTGACCACCATGTGCTGGCGGAACACGCCTTCGAAGGTGAAGCCCAGGCGTTCGGCGGCGTATTTGGAGCGGGCGTTGGCGTTGTTGCACTTCCACTCCAGGCGGCGGTAGCCCAGGGCGAAGGATTCCTTGGCCAACAGGTACACCGCTTCGGTGCTTTTCGGCGAGCGCTGCATCGGGGCGCCGAAGGTGACGTGGCCGATTTCGATGCGGCCCTGGGCCGGCACGATGGACATCAGGCTGAGGATGCCCTGGACCTGGCCGCTGGCGCGGTCGATCACGCTGAAGAAATACGGGTCGCTGGCGGCGGCGTGATGGTTCAGCCAGTCGTTGAACGCGCTGCGTTGCGGGAAAGGGCCGTAAGGCAGGTAGTCCCACAGTTTCGGATCGGCGCCGGGGCCTTGCAGGGCGTTGAACAGGTCATCGCCATGGCGGGCCGGGTCGAGTTTTTCCAGGCGGATGAAGCGCCCTTCGATCAGTGTGGTCGAGGGGGGCGGAACGCCTTTCCAGTCAGCGAGCGGGGTGGTCATGAAGGTTGATCCTCAAATGGCTTTGCGAAACTGGATGAAGCCCGGACGCTCGGCGATGCGCTCGTAGAGGCGGATCGCCGTGGCGTTGGTTTCGTGGGTCAGCCAGTGCACCTTGCAGCAGCCGTCGGCCTTGGCCGTGGCGTAGACGTGTTCGATCAGCAGACGCCCGACGCCGGTGCCGCGGGTTTCGGGCGCCACCAGCAGATCCTGCAGGTAGCAGGAGTTCTCGATGCTCCAGTTCGAACGGTGGTAGATGAAATGCACCATGCCGACGGCTTTGCCGTCTGCCCAGGCGAGGGCCGCATGGGTCGGTTCGGCGGGGTCGAGGAAACGCTGCCAGGTGCTCTGTGTCACGGCGTCCGGCAACTCCGTTTGGTAGAAGCGCAGGTAGGCCTGCCACAGCGGCAGCCAGGCTGAGTGGTCGTCGGCGGTGACCGGGCGGATGTCGATCTGACTCATGGTGAGGATCCTTAGCGCATCAAGTGGGCGAGGGTGCGGTCGGTGAAGTCGGGACTGGCGGTCAGCCCTTCGCGCACGCCGGCGATGTCTTCGGCGCTGCGGTTCTGGCTGAGCTTGCGTTTGCCTTCGAGGCGGTCGATGGGGATCGCGAAGCCGACGATGGCCTTGAGCATGCCGTCGATGTAGTCGGCGGGGGCGTCCTCGACTTTCCACGGTGTGGGGCGGTTCGCTTCATGGCGGTCGGTGAGGGTGCTGACGATGTCGAGCAGACGTCCGCCGTCGCTGAAGGTCTCGGCGTGGCCGTAAGCGTGCACGGCGATGTAGTTCCAGGTCGGCACGACTTTGCCGTGCTCGGCCTTGCTCGGGTAGAACCCGGGGCTGACGTAGGCGTCGGGGCCGGCGAAGATCACCATCGCTTCGGCGCCGTCGCGCAAGTCTTTCCATTGCGGATTGGCCTTGGCCAGATGACCGTACAGCGTGCCGTGTTCGCCTTGTTCACGATGCAGCAGCACCGGTACGTGGCTGGCCTGCAGACCTTGCGCCCCGTGGGTGACGAGGATGGCGAGGCGGGTGGCGAGGATCAGTTCGTGCAGCTGGGAGAGGTCGTCGACGGCGAAGGCGCGTGGCGTGTACATGAAGAAAATTTCCTTGGCGGTTGCCTGCATCCTAGGCAGGCTATTGGTCTGTTGTAAGAGCCACTCACGACCAATTTCATGGAGCCATTGCCATGGCCACCGAGCCGTTGTCCTTGTCCTTCAACCCGGCGGGCATCGAACTGGACCGACGCCAGGGCCTGAGCCGTCAGCTGTACCAGGCGTTGCGCCTGCGGGTGCTGGACGGGCGCCTGGCCAGCGGCATGCGCCTGCCGGCGAGCCGGGATCTGGCCGCCGCGCTGGGAATCTCCCGCAACAGCGTGGTGCGGGCCTACGATCAGTTGTATGCCGAAGGGTTCATCGAAGGGCGGGTCGGCGATGGAACGTACGTGGCGCAGTTGCCGCAGGCGTCGCTCTCGGCGGAAAAGTTTTCCACAAAAGTATCCACAGGGTTTTCAACAAGCTTACCCACAGCCTTATCCACAAAATGCGAAGATTTTCCTGGGTATTTATCCAGCAAAGTTATCCACAGCGCTGCCTTGGCACGGGTCACGGAGAACCATTTGCCGATGCCGCCCAGCGGGCCGCCCAAGGCGTTCCGCGTCGGCATTCCGGCGTTCGACCTGTTCCCGTTCGAGGTCTGGGCCAAGCTGAACGCGGGGTTCTGGCGCAAGCCCGACCTGCATCAGCTGTGCTACGGCGACCCGGCCGGCGATGCGCGGCTGCGCGGGATGATCGCGGCTTACCTGCGCAGTTCGCGTGGCATGCAGTGCACCGCTGAACAAATTGTGATCACCAGTGGCGCGCAACAGGGAATCAGCCTTTGTGCACAGTTGCTGGTGGAGCCGGGCGACGGTGTGGCCATCGAGAATCCGGGCTACCGGGCGGCGGGCCACGCTTTTGCGCTGGCCGGCGCGAACCTGCACGGGGTGGCGGTGGACAGCGAAGGCATTGACTGCGGCGGGCTGGAGCGGCTCGGCGATTGCCGGCTGGCCTACGTCACGCCTTCGCACCAGTACCCCAGCGGCGTGGTCATGAGCCTGGCCCGGCGCCTGGAGCTGCTGGCCTGGGCCGAACGCACCCGAGGCTGGATCGTCGAGGACGACTACGACGGCGAATACCGCTACCGCGGCGCGCCGCTGGCACCGTTGGCGGCGCTCGACCGTCACGGCCGCGTGCTGTACGTCGGCACTTTCGGCAAGGTCGCGTTTCCGGCGCTGCGCCTGGGCTATCTGGTGCTGCCTGTGGGGCTGGTGCAGGCGTTCGCGCAGCGGCGCGCCGTGGACGTGCGGCACTCCGAGGTGAGCACCCAGGCGGTCATGGCCGAGTTCATGGCCGCCGGCCACTTCCAGCGGCATATCCGGCGCATGCGCCGCGCCGCCCTGAGCCGGCTCAACTGTCTGCAGGCCCATTGGCCCGCCGGCATCCGTGGCGTCGGCCCGTTGCCCGACGTGATGGCCGGCCTGCACCTGACGGTGCCGGTCGACAGCATGGCGCGCGAGCTCGAACTGGTCGAAAAGGCCCGAAACGCCGGCGTCGAGGTCAACGGGCTGAGCGGTTACTGGCTGCCCGATCCGTCACCGCCGGCGGATCGGTGCGCCGGCCTGGTGCTGGGGTTCGCGGCGGTGCCCGAGCCGGCCATAGAGGCTGCGCTGGCACGTCTGGCCACGGCGTGGCGCGATTGACGCCGTGTGCCCTGGGGCTCAAGGCCCGGGCGGGGCGGGCGAGCGGACCTTCAGAAACAGGTCGATCGCCTCGGGCTTGATCAACCGGCGCAGGGCGTTGTCCACCTCGTCGAACGTGCCCAGTTCCTGGCGCGCCGCTTCCGGCAGGGATTTGAGGTACTCGTCGGCGGGCTTGAGGTGGGCGACGGTGAACCCGCCTTCGGCGTCGGTCACGTTGGCGTAGTGGAAGTGAGCGACCCACAGCGGCTTGTTCTGCTGTGTCTTGTCGAGCACGCGGTACTCCTGGAACCAGTCCTTGCGTTGCCGGGTCCTGATGCGGCCGCGCGGGTCTTTGACGATGTTGACCTGGCCGTGTTCATGCAGCCATTGAAGGTAGGTTTCCCGGGGTTTGCGTCGTTTGATCATGTCGCCGTAGATCCGGATGCCTTCCCGATTGCATTTGGCGGCCGCCGAACGTAGATCCTGGCTCAGCCTGCTGAAGGCGTAAGGCGTGTTGCCCGACGCGCTCATGCGCCCGTAGGCCGCATCGACGTCCTTGGCCGCCTGCTGAAGGCGGACGGCCTGTTGGTCGAACAGATCCTTCATGTCCGCAGGAATGCGCCGGGGCCGCCGGGAATCCGCGCTTGTGTGCTTGATGAAGAGATCGTTGTCGTCGTACAGCGAACGGCCCCGTTCGAGGATCTGACCGTCCTCCGCCGGAAGGGGCTGCACGGTGCGGCGAACGGGAGCCTTGAAGACGGGCACCTTCTCGACCGGGGTCGGTTTGGGCGCAGGGCCTGCCCGCACCGCCTCAAGAACCCGTGGCTGCAGCCTGGTCACTTTGCCGAGGGGCCTCGAGGTCGACGGCCCGGGATCCAGCCTGGCCATGGCGGCCAACGGAATCTCCTCCGGTTCGGGCAGCCGTTCGAGCAGGCGTTTGCGCGACAGTTCGAGGAACTCGGTGACCAGCCCCTGAATCCGGCGGAAGCGGATCGGCTCCAACTGCCCGGGCGAGTCGGCGAGCAGTTCCCGCAGACGCCGGTCACAGGCTTCCAGGCGATCGACCAGCGCGGTGGCCTCCTCCATCTCTTGCAGGGGCGTGACCGCCGTTTCGGGATCGGCGCTGCGCCCGGCCAGCGCGTGGCCCGCGATTCCCGCTTCGTCGAACACGGTCATGACACTCTGGCGCAACGCCTCGGCGTCCTTGCCCGGCCCGTCGATCAGGCACAGTTCGGGGGACATGCCGATCTCATTGCCGAGAAAGTCATAGCGCGACAGTGTCGGGCGCAGGTCGCGCAGGCCCAATGCGGTCTTGCGGGTCTGTCCGGACTCTTTCATCAGCCGATCCAGCGAGCTGTCTAGCTGATCGAGCTGTGCGACGATTTCGTCGCTGATGGCGATGGACCGCCGTATGTTTTCGATCTGCTCGGCACGGGGCAAGGGCGGCGATTCCGCCGTCTGGCGGATCAGCGGTACGACCTGTTGGGCGTACTCGCGCAATTTCATCCTCATCCAGCCGTTGATGAATCGGTGCTGTTCGGCGGTGAGGCGCATCAATTGCGCTTCATAGAACTTGCCGGTGCCTCCGGCGGTGCGCCAGGCAAGCAGGTCGGTCAAAGCCTGGGTGTAGCCGTTGGCGAGACTTTCGGATTGCGTCAGGTAGGCGGCAATGGCCTGCGGCGACATCTCCGATGTCAGGTCATGGTCCTCGGAAGGCACCAGGATCTTTTGCAAGGCCGCCTGCTGGGTGGGTTCCTGTGCCCAGAACGCCTGCAGCGCGGCCCAGGCCTTGTCCCGCTCAGCGGCTTTCTTTTGCCGCAGCGCCGCGATCTTGCTCGTCGGCTGGCCGCCGCGCAACCTCAGCCTGAGGTCCCAGACCCAGCGGTTTTCCGCCGCGTCGAAGCGGATGGCCAACCCTGGTCGGCCGGCATCTTCGGGGTCGGTCACCCAGGTGGCCCCATCGCCGTCGGTGCGCACCTGGAACCAGCGTTTGCCCACCTGGGCGTAGCGTTTTCCTCCCGCCCCGTACAAACGGTCTGCGTCCGGGGTCGATGCTGCGGACAGCTCCGGTGCCGCCTGCAGCCGGTCGATGAATTGCTCGAACCGCGTTCCGGAGGCGGTGCGCACTCCGTTGATCGGTGCCAGGTCGCCAAGGTGGGCCTCAGGCAGGGCGGCTTGCGGCAGGGGCGGATTCTGGAAGACCCTCGCCTGCACCGGTGAGCCTGGTGCTTCGATCAGGGCCGGCTCCGGCAAGGGTTCGGCCTCGGTGCCCTTAACCGTGGGGCCTGCAAGCCGGAGCCGGCTCCACGCCATGCGGTGGGTCAGCAGGATGCTCAGCGTCAGCAGCACATCGCCGGTGGACGACCATTGCACCACCGTATCGCCGCGTTCGTGGGCTTCGAGGGCCTGCTGGATCTGGCTGATGCCTTGCCAGACCCAGACGGCGGTGCTGGCCGGGCCGCTGAGGAAGCTGGCGGCCACACCGAACATCGCCCAGCCGCTCTCCACCAGCAGTGTCCGGCGCCGTTCGGCGTTCGAGGTCGACTGGCGGTCGGCGAGGCTGACCAGTGCCCGGCTGTGGTCGTTGTACAGCGCGGTGGGGATATCGCCCGCAAACGGCGCGCCGGCCAGCTCGATCGAGGGGGACAGGCCGAGGTGGATGAACGGCTCGAACGCCAGGTCGACGATGGTGCGCGGCGAGGGGATGCCGTTGGGAAACACGTACTGGGCGTACTCGAAGCTGCGCTCCTCGTCGGCCAGCCAGGCGAGCACCGAGTCACGCAGTTCGCCGGGCTGGTGGAAGGCGTACAGCATGTTCTGCGCGGACTCGAACTGGAGCAGCGAGCGCTTCATCAGGGGCCGGTACAGCAGGCACGGCTCGCTGCGGCCCTGGTCCGGGCCGATGACGTACATGCCGGTGACGGTGTCGGTCCCGCTGCCCAGCCGGAACCGCGGCAAGAACGCCAAGGGCCGGATCTGCACCGGCCAGTCGGCGGGCGGGGTGCTGCCGGCCATGGATGCCGCCAGCCGGCAGATCTGCCGGTATCCCCGTTCATCCACGCTGCCTTCGTGCTTGAGCTTGCACTCCAAAGCCCGCAGTTGCAGCAGGGTCGGCAACTGAAGGCAGTAGAGCCGCCTGTGGCGCCGGGCCCGCTCCGGGTCGTCGATCAGGGTGCGCTTGACCAACTGCGGGTAGATTTCGCCGACATCGACCTTTTCGGCGATGCGTGTCAGAAACGCTGGCGTCATCCAGTCCGGCGTCGCCGACCCGTCGGCGTAGGCGACGGCCGCCATGTAGGGGGGCGTGTTGCTCAGGGCGAACTGGCCGAGGGTCTGGACGCTGCGCTCGAACGGCGAAGGCAGGAAGAGGCCGCCGACCTCGAAGCTTTGGGTCACGGTGATCCGCACGTCATCCAGGTGCAGCGCCGCAGCCGTGTCGCCCTTTCGTTCGGCAACGATGGCTTCGCGCATTCGCCGTTGGGCGTAGGTCTGTATCGACGGGAGGCCTGCGGGGTCGAAGGCGTCCTCGGCCTCCTCGTGCAGCAGGCCCAAGGTGTTCAGGCATGCGCTGTAGGTCTGGATGTCCTCCAGCGAGGCGGTCGACAACCATGGCGGCATCGCGTCGGCCAGTTGGGCGATGCGTTGGTTGTCGCGGGGGCTGAGGGTGCGGATCTCGGTCTGGCGCGGCGCGAACCGGGCCTCGGCCGAGCGGCTGGCCGGGTCGAGCGCGTCGATGGAGTCGAGCTGGCAGTTCACCAGCGCCCAGGCCATGGCGTCGAAGACGTTTCCTTCCGGCTCGTAGAGGCGCCACTTCAGGCTGAAGCCGCCGAGATTGACGTCGATCCGTTCGGGCAGCACGGCACCCAGCTGCTCCATCGAATCGAAGGCTTCGTAACCGTCGGAGACGGTGTACATCACGATCAGTTCGCGGTCGCCGCAGTTGGCGGTCAGCACCAGCGCACCGGGTGACATCAGGTGCCGGGTGTCGAAGGAGTCGGCGAAATCGAAGGCATAGTCCAGGTCCGGCAGGCGGGCGCGGACATTCGACAGACCGCTGTCCTCCAGCGGACGCGAGGCCTTGTCGGGGAACCTTGAGACCAGGCGGCTCAAGGCGCATTGATCCGTATCCCAATCGTTGACCGCGCCCACGTCAAGCGCGGCCCTGAGCATGTCGGACAGCCGTTGCCAGCGCGGCAGCGCACCGACGGCCTCGTTCCAGTAGTCCAGCTGGGATTGCTGGAAGTTCGTGAAGATCTGCGGCGCCTGCTCGTTGAGCAGCGCCGTCAGTGCATCCATGCCGACGGGCAAGTGGACCGGCTCCTGGGCATAGGGCGTCAGGGTCAGGAAATGTTCGCCTTCGATGTAGTTGGCGCTGTTCCGGTCAAGGGCCAGGCGCACCAGTGCATGGCTCAGCGATTCGAAGTGGCTGCTGCCGCTGACCAGCGCGCCGTTGCGCTCGTGCCAGACCGGGGCCATTACCACCGCCACGTCCGGATCGATGTCGAGGTCGGGAAAGCGCTGCTTCAGTGCGTCGCGCAATTGTCGTGTCGTGGCGGCATGCAGGGTCGGGCCGCGGCTGATCTGTTCGATCACGTGGCTTTTGTTCTGCAGCAGCGGGACGGGCGTTTCTGTCGGGGTTTCGCTCATGGGTCGCAACCGTTGGGAGGCCTGTGGGGAATCTTGTTCGCTGCCACGGTATCCGTGCCTCGGACGGTGCCTGCGGTAGCCGGTTACCGCAGGCAAAAAAAAGACCCGCACGGGGCGGGTCTTGTCGGTTGGAGCCGGATCAGGTGCCGGACTTGATCCGGATCCAGGCCCGGGTGCGGGCGCGCTCGGCGTCGCGGGGCAGCGGCTGCAGGGTGTAGAGCGTGTTCATGGCCGCGTCGGTCGGGTACAGGTTGGGGTTGTTGCGGATCGCCGGGTCGACCTGTTGCGTGGCGTCCTTGTTGGGGTTCGGGTAGCCGACGAAGTCGCTGACCGGTGCGATCACCTGCGGCTGCAGCAGGTAGTTGATGAAGGTATAGGCGTCCTGCGGGTTCTGCGCGCCCTTGGGGATGGCGAGCATGTCGAACCAGATCGGCGCGCCTTCCTTGGGCAGGCGCATGTCCACCACCACGCCGTTCTTCGCTTCCTTGGCGCGGTTGGCGGCCTGGGAGAAGCTGCCCGAGTAGCCCACCGCTACGCAGATGTCGCCGTTGGCGATGTCGGCCATGTACTTGGAGGAATGGAAGTAGGTGACGTACGGACGGATCTTCAGCAGCAGCGCTTCGGCCTTGGCGTAGTCCTGCGGGTTCTTGCTGTTGGGGTCCAGCCCCAGGTGCTGCAGGGCCAGCGGCAGGATCTCCGACGGCGAGTCGAGCAGGGCGACGCCGCACTGCTTGAGTTTGCTGATGTTCTCTTCCTTGAAGATCAGGTCCCAGCTGTCCACCGGGGCGTCGTCGCCCAGCACCGCCTTGACCTTGGCCGGGTTGAAGCCGATCAGGATGGTGCCGTACATGTACGGCACGGCGAACTTGTTGCCCGGATCGTTGGCCTCGATCAGCTTCATCAGTTTGGGGTCGAGGTGGTTCCAGTTCGGCAGACGGCTGCGGTCCAGCGGCTGGAACACCCCGGCCTCGATCTGCTTGGCCAGGAACACGTTGGACGGCACCACCACGTCATAGCCGGAGTTGCCGGTCAGCAGCTTGGCCTCCAGCGCTTCGTTGGTGTCGAAGATGTCGTAGACCAGTTTGGTCTGGGCGTTCTGTGCCTTGAAATCCTCCAGGGCCTTGGGGGTGATGTAGTCGAACCAGTTGTAGACGCGCAGGGTGCGTTCTTCGGCGTGGGCCGCGCCGCCGAGCAGCGCGGCGCACAGCGCGCAAGCGATGAGGGTCTTGAGGCTGTTCATTGTTCGAAGCCTTCGAGCACGTTCACCGCGTTGATGCCGATTTCCTCCACGGCGTAGCCGCCTTCCATGACGAACAGCGTCGGCTTGCCCAGGGCGGCGATGCGCTTGCCCATGGCCAGGTAGTCCGGGCTGTCGAGCTTGAACTGCGAGATCGGGTCGTCCTTGAAGGTGTCCACGCCCAGGGACACGACGACGATGTCGGCGCCGTAGCGCTCGATCTCTTGGCAGGCCTGCTCCAGCGCGGCGCTCCAGACGTCCCAGCCTGCGCCGGCCGGCAGCGGGTAGTTGAAGTTGAAGCCTTCGCCGGCGCCTTCGCCGCGCTCGTCTTCATAGCCGAGGAAGAATGGGAACTCCGCCTCCGGGTGGCCATGGATCGAGGTGAACAGCACGTCGCTGCGTTCGTAGAAGATCGACTGGGTGCCGTTGCCGTGGTGGTAGTCCACGTCGAGGATCGCGACTTTCTTGTGGCCCTGATCGAGGAACGCCTGGGCGGCGATGGCGGCGTTGTTGAGGTAGCAGTAGCCGCCCATCAGGTCGCTGGCGGCGTGGTGTCCCGGCGGACGGCACAGGGCGAAGGCGCTGTGGGCGCCGCGCTGGATTTGCGCCTGGGCGGTCAGCGCCACCTGCGCGGCGCTGTAGGCCGCCTGCCAGGTGCCGGCGGTGATCGGTGCGCCGCCGTCGAAGCTGTAGTAGCCGAGCTGGCCGTGCAGGCTGGTCGGCTTCACCTGGCGCAAGGTGCGCGCCGGCCAGGTGTAGGGCAGCAGGTCGCCGTCGGTGTTGAATTCGGTCCAGCGCGTCCAGGCGCCCTTGAAGAAATCGAGGTAGTCGCGGCTGTGGATGCGGGCGATCGGCTCGAGGCCGAAATCCTTCGGCGCCTGCACCGGGCCCAGGTTCTGGTGCCTGACCCGTTGCAGCACGTGGTCGGCGCGGGACGGCATCTCGAAGCACGGCTTGAGCTGGCCGTCGATGAGTTCGCAGCGGCCGTGGTGCAGGTGGTGGTCGTCCGAGTAGATCGTCAGCATTTGTTGTTCTCCGCAGGGCTGATTCGGTTGAACACAGTGTTGCGGCCCGAGGCGGATCGGAGAACGGCGGGAGCGGCCAAAAGGGGATCGATGCGGCCAAAAGTGCTGACCTCAATTCGCCCCTCGCGCGTGCCGAGGCGGGGCTCAGCCGTGGGGGCGGAACTGGCTCGGGGCCACGCCGCTCCAGCGCACGAACGCATGGCGGAAGCTCGCGGTCTCGCTGAAGCCCAAGGTCTCGGCGATGCGGTAGATCGGCATCTGGTCTTCGCACAGCAGCTGCTTGGCCCGCTCGAAGCGCAGCTCATCAAGCAGTTCCTGATAGCTGCAACCCATGTCCTTGAGGTGCCGGCGCAGGGTGCGCGGCGAGCAGTTCATCTGCTGCGCGAGCCCCTCCAGCCCCGGTGCGCAATTGAGCTGCGCGCCGAGCAACTGGCGGATCCGTCCCAGCCAGGCCTGGCGCCCGGTGAACTCGGTGTTCTGCTTGCGGCAGCGCTCGGCCATGGCCTGGTGGGTGATGGTGTCGGCCAGCGGCAGCGGTTGGTCGAGCCAACGCCGCTCGAACGCGAAGGCATTGTCCTTGGCGCGAAAGTGCAGCGGACAGTCGAACGGTTGGGCGTAGCTGTCGCGGTAGTCCGGGGCGGCGTGTTCGAAACGGGCGGCGCGCAACGGCAGCGGGTGGCCGAGCAGGTCGTCGCAGATGACTTTCAGCGAGACCAGGCAGAACTCGGCGTTGAACACCGCCATCGCCGGGCTTTCGCGGTAGTCGGCGGCGACGAACCAGACCTGTTCGCCGTCGTCTTCCAGGCTCAGTTCGAACAGGGTGCCCAGCAGCGCCGGATAACGGACCGCCAGGCGCAGAGCGTCACCGAAGGTGGCACAGGTGAGCAGGGCGTAACCGAGTATCCCGTAGCAGGAAACATGCATGCGCCGGCCCAGCTCCAGCCCGATGTCGTGCTTGAGCGCCACGGCGTTGGCGCACACCTGCATCTCCTGGTTGGTGGTGATGCGGGTGTCGGCGCGGTTCAGGTCTGCGGTGCTGATGCCGCTGCCGGCCAGCAGCGCATCGTCGGACAACCCTTGGTCCTTGAAGGTGTTGAGGATCAGCGAGACCGCGTTGAGGGTGGTGAGGTGGGAGTGGAGCATGGGATCTTCCAGCCTGGGGATGGCTGGAATGCAGCAAGTTGCATGCCGGACGGGAACGGCAAGGGTGAACCGTTGCGGCGAGCGAGCGGGCTCACTCGCCGCAAGGTTCGGTCGGTGTCAGGCGAGTTCGCCGCACAGGTCCAGTTCGACCAGGCGCCGCACATCGGCGTCGTCCAGCCCCGCGCCCAGCAGCGCGTTCAGCTTGCCGAACGCCGCCTCGCGGGTCATGCCGCCGCCGGACAGGACGCCCACGCCGCGCAAACGGCTGCCGGCCTCGTAGATGTCCAGCTCGACCCCGCCCTCATGGCATTGCGTCACGGCGACGACCACCACGCCCTTGTCCCGCGCCCGGCCGAGGCTGGCGAGGAATTCGGGGTTGTCGCTCGGGCCGGTGCCGCTGCCGTAGCACTCCAGCACCAGGCCCTGGATGCCGCTGGCGGTCAGGCCGTCGATGACCTGTGCCGAAATGCCGGGGAACAGCGGCAGCACCGCGACGTTCGCCAACTGCTTCGGCGCGCCGTAGGTCAGTTGGGCAGGCAGCGAAGCGGCGTGCGTGCCGCCGCCCTGACGCTCCAGCCGCTTGAACGGATGACGCCCGAAGCTGCGCACCTTCGCGCAGCGGGTCGGCGCCAGCAGCTCGCCGTGGAAGTACAGGTGCACGCCCGGCGCCAGGCCCTGGCCGAGGGCGGTCAGCGCACCGCTGAGGTTTTCCCACGCGTCGCTGTCGGTGACGCCGGCCGGCAGCATCGAGCCGGTGAAGCACACGCGGGCGTGCAGGCCCAGCAGCTGGAAGCTCATGGCGGCGGCGCTGTAGGCCAGGGTGTCGGTGCCGTGCAGGATCAGCACGCTGTCGCAGCCCTGCACATCGACGGCGTCGACCACCGCTTCGCGCAGTTGCTGCCAGTAGGCCGGGGTCATGTTGGCGCTGTCGATCAGCGGCGCCATCTCACGGAAGCGCCACTGCGGCACCACCAGCTCAGGCTGGCCGTGCAGGTACTCGCGCATCCGCGCCTCGAAACCGGAGGCCGGGGCCAGGCCGTTGGCGCTGGCCTGCATGCCGATGGTGCCGCCGGTGTACAGCACCATGACGTGCTGGGCGGCAGGGTAGGTCGAAGGGTTCATGGGATTCTCCGAAACGGTGAGGTGCTGTGGGAGCGGGCATGCCCGCTCCGACATTTAACGCACTGTAACCGACGGGCGCAGAGGATGCGCCCGCCGTTCACCCGTCAGCGTTGCGCTGCGGGCACGCCTTGCGGCTCGGCCTTGGCGGCCGGCGAAGTTTCGGCAGGCCAGGCCTGCAGGTCCAGGTCCAGGTCGGCGAACTTGCGCGAGTCGAACACAGGCTGGTCGACGCCGGCACGGCGCTGCTCGTCGTAGTCGCGCATCACGCGCAGGCCGACCTTGAACAGCATGGCCAGGGCCATCAGGTTGACGAAGGCCAGGCAGGTCATGGTGATGTCGGCGAAGGCGAACACGGTCGACAGATCCTGCATCGAACCCCAGACCACCAGCGCCAGCACCAGGCCGCGGAACACCATCAGCACCACGCGGTTGCGGCTGAGGAATTGCAGGCTGTTCTCGCCCAGGTAGTAGTTGTAGAGGATGCAGGTGAACACGAACAGCGACAGCGCGACGCTCACGAACAGGCGGCCCCAGTCACCGACCACGGCGGCCAGCGAGTTCTGGGTCAGGACGATGCCGTCGCCTTCGAAGCCCGGGGTGTAGAAGCCCGACAGCAGGATCAGCAGCGCGGTGCAGGTGCAGATCACGAAGGTGTCGAGGAACACGCTGAAGGCCTGGACCACGCCCTGGGCGCCCGGGTGCTTCACGGCGGCCACGGCAGCCACGTTCGGCGCACTGCCCAGGCCCGCTTCGTTGGCGAACACGCCACGCTTCACGCCCATGACGATGGCGCTGCCGAGCAGGCCGCCGAAGGCCGGGTCGAGGCCGAAGGCGCTCTTGAAGATGGTTTCCAGCATGGCCGGCACGTGTTCGATCTGGGTGCCGATCACGTACAGGGTCACAGCGATGTAGGCCAGGGTCTTGACCGGCACCAGCAGGTCGGACACCGCGGCGATGCGCTTGATGCCGCCGATGAAGGTGATGGCCAGCAGCACCGCCAGGACGATGCCGGTGTGGCGCGGATCGAAGTCGAAGGCGTTCTGCAGCGAGTGGGTCACGGTGTACGACTGCAGGCCGATGAAGGCGAAGCCGTAGGTGACCAGCAGCAGGATGGAGAACACCACCGCCATGCCTTTGAGCTTCAGGCCGTGCTGGATGTAGTAGGCCGGGCCGCCGCGGTACAGGCCGTCGCCGTCGGCGCGCTTGTAGACCTGGGCCAGGGTGCATTCGAAGAAGCTGCTGGACATTCCGACCAGTGCGGTCACCCACATCCAGAACACCGCGCCCGGGCCGCCCAGGGTCACGGCGATGCCGACGCCGGCGATGTTGCCCGCGCCGACACGGCCGGCGAGGCTGAGCATCAGGGCCTGGAACGAGCTGAGCTGCCCGGCGTTGCCTTTGAGGCTGTCGCGGAACACCGCGAACATGTGGGTGAAGTGGCGCAGTTGAACGAAACGCGAGCGAATCGTGAAGTAGCTGCCGAGCCCGACAATGAGCAGGATCAGTACTTTGCCTGAGAGGAAGTCGTTGATGACTTCTAGCATGGATTTTTCCTCGCTGTTTTTTGTGTAAGCAAATGCTGGAAGGTCGGAAACATCGCGTTACACCGGTGTGCGGGCGGCACAACGGGCGAGGCGATGGTTTCGTCCCGGTTCCATATCGCGGGTTTGTTATTAGTTCGGGTTTCGCATGGGTTTGGGCCTCGTTACCGACGACCGCTCACGCGAAGAGGGGCGGCACTATACCTATCAGTGCGGCGCCCGTCTGCACGGTTGTGGTGCAAGCGACGGAACGTAGGCTTTGAAACACCCGGCGTTACCGGCGCCGGGCTTGTGTGGAGACTGCTCTTTTTTTTGTGCGAGCAATCCCCAGACATACGGGTCTCAGGATCGGAAAGTTAAAAAAAGGGCTTGGGGAGCAATCCCCAAGCCCTCAAAAGGTGAGAGGTGTCTAGTCCCTCGACCTGGTGAGCGGTACAGCGAATTTCGCGTCGGTTCAGGCTTTGAGCGGAACCAGACGTGGGGCGATCATGTTTTCCGGGCGCAGGATGTCGGCGAGCATGGCGTCGTCGAGCAGGCCTTCTTCGCGCACCAGTTCCAGCACGCCGCGGCCGGTCTCGAGGGCGACGCGGGCGATGCGGGTGGCGTTCTTGTAGCCGATGTACGGGTTCAGCGCGGTGACCAGGCCGATCGAGTGCTCGACCAGTTCACGGCAGCGGGCTTCGTTGGCGGTGATGCCGACGATGCAGTGCTCGCGCAGCATGTCCATGGCGCGTTGCAGCAGGCGGATCGAGTCAAGGATCTTGAAGGCGATCAGCGGCTCCATCACGTTCAGCTGCAGCTGGCCGCCTTCGGCCGCCATGGTCAGCGCCAGGTCGTTGCCGATGACCTGGAAGGCCACCTGGTTCACGGCTTCCGGGATCACCGGGTTGACCTTGCCTGGCATGATCGAGCTGCCTGGCTGGCGCGCCGGCAGGTTGATCTCGTTGATGCCGGTGCGCGGGCCGCTGGACAGCAGGCGCAGGTCGTTGCAGATCTTCGACAGCTTGACCGCGGTGCGCTTGAGCATGCCGGAGAACAGCACGAAGGCGCCCATGTCGGAGGTGGCTTCGATCAGGTCGGCGGCCGGCACCAGCGGCTGACCGCTGATCAGGGCCAGACGCTGCACGGCCAGGGCCTGGTAGCGCGGGTCGGCGTTGATGCCGGTGCCGATGGCGGTGCCGCCCAGGTTCACTTCGGTCAGCACTTCCGGGGCCAGCGTCTTCAGGCGGGCCAGGTCTTCGCCCATGGTGGTGGCGAAGGCGCGGAACTCTTGGCCCAGGGTCATCGGCACGGCGTCCTGCAGCTGGGTGCGGCCCATCTTCAGGACGTGGTTGAATTCTTCACCCTTGGCCGCGAACGCCTGGATCAGGCTGTCGAGGCTGGCCAGCAGCGCATCGTGACCCAGCAGCAGACCCAGGCGGATCGCGGTCGGGTAGGCGTCGTTGGTCGACTGTGCCATGTTCACGTCGTCGTTCGGGTGCAGGTACTGGTATTCGCCTTTCTGGTGACCCATCGCTTCCAGCGCGATGTTGGCGATCACTTCGTTGGCGTTCATGTTGGTGGACGTACCGGCGCCACCTTGAATCATGTCGACCACGAACTCTTCGTGGAAATCACCGCGGATCAGTCGGGCACAGGCTTCGCTGATGGCAGCGTGCTTGGCTTCGCTCAGATGGCCCAGCTCACGGTTGGCGTCAGCGGCGGCCTGTTTGACCATGGCCAGACCGACCACCAGCTTCGGGTAATGCGAGATCGGAACGCCGGAGAGACGGAAGTTGTTCACCGCTCGCAGGGTCTGGATGCCGTAGTACGCTTGAGCCGGTACTTCGAGGGAGCCAAGCAGGTCGTTTTCTGTGCGGAAAGATGCAGCGGAGGACATGATAGAAATCATCTCGATAGGGACCCGGTCTGTGCCGGAACGCTGCGAATGCTAGGCTTGTGGGAATTTTTGGGCCAATGCTGTTAAACACTGCCCTATGCACATTCGGCATAATGCCCGTGTGACGCCGCTCGCGCGGCAGACGTGTGACCTATTTTGGTGCGCCCCGGAGGGTGTGATGAATCTGGAAAGCAAATGGCTTGAGGACTTCAGTGCCCTGGCCGCCACCCGCAGCTTCTCGCAGGCGGCCGAACGGCGCTTCGTGACCCAGCCGGCGTTCAGCCGGCGGATCCGCAGCCTGGAGGCCGCACTGGGGCTGACCCTCGTCAACCGTTCGCGCACGCCCATCGAACTGACGGCGGCGGGGCAACTGTTTCTGGTGACCGCGCGCACAGTGGTCGAGCAACTCGGCGAAGTGCTGCGCCACCTGCACCATCTGGAGGGCGGGCAGGGCGAGGTGATCCAGGTGGCGGCGGCGCACTCTCTGGCGCTGGGCTTCTTTCCGCGCTGGATCGCGCAACTGCGCAACGAAGGCCTGAACATCGCCACGCGGCTGGTGGCGACCAACGTCGGCGATGCCGTGCACGCCCTGCGCGAAGGCGGCTGCGACCTGATGCTGGCCTTCTATGACCCGGATGCGGCGATGCAGATGGACGCGGACATCTTCCCGTCGTTGCACTTGGGCCACACCGAAATGCTCCCGGTGTGCGCGGCGGACGCCAACGGCAAGCCGCTGTTCGACCTGGAAGGCGAGGCGAGCGTGCCGCTGCTGGCCTACAGCGCCGGGGCGTTCCTGGGGCGTTCGGTGAACGGCCTGCTGCGCCAGCGCCAATTGCGCTTCACCACCGTTTACGAGACCGCCATGGCCGACAGCCTCAAGAGCATGGCGCTCGAAGGCCTGGGCATCGCCTGGGTGCCGCAGTTGAGCGTGCGCGCCGAACTGGCCCGCGGCGAGCTGGTGATCTGCGGCGGCCCGCAGTGGCATGTGCCGCTGGAGATCCGCCTGTACCGCTGTGCGCTGGTGCGCAAGGCCAACGTGCGGCTGCTGTGGCGCAAGCTCGAAGGCGGGGCCGCGCAGAGCGCCTGACAAGATTCAATGGGGATGCAACTGATCTGACGCTTGCGGTGCCTGGATTGACGCCATCGCCGGAAGGCTGGCTCCCACAAGGGGGCGGCGCAATGCAGAGCGGCGACCGCCACAATCCAATCCGGGAGCAAGCCTGCTCCCGCAGGGCAATTTGCGGTGCGCAGGCACTGACCTTCGGGTCAATAAAACCGGGGCTTTGCGGCAGATGACAGATGGTCGAGACGGGGGCTGTTTATTGGCTTCTTTGCGGTATACTGCGCGGCCTTCGGCCGGTTTGTCCGGCCATTTTCCGTACAATCAAGCCACGCAACTTGCGTGGCTTGTTGTTTTTGACGCGCCTGCGGGCGCCCAGAGAGAAGAGGCGCGACGATGAGTGCACTGGTTGGCGTGATCATGGGCTCCAAGTCCGATTGGTCCACCCTTAGCCACACCGCCGATATGCTGGAAAAGCTCGGCATCCCCTACGAGGTGAAAGTGGTTTCCGCCCACCGCACCCCGGACCTGCTGTTCCAGTACGCCGAGGAGGCCGAAGGCCGCGGCATCGAGGTGATCATCGCCGGTGCCGGCGGCGCGGCCCACCTGCCGGGCATGTGCGCGGCCAAGACCCACTTGCCGGTGCTGGGCGTGCCGGTGCAGTCGGCCATGCTCTCGGGCGTCGATTCGCTGCTGTCGATCGTGCAGATGCCGGCCGGCGTTCCGGTCGCCACCCTGGCCATCGGCAAGGCCGGCGCGATCAACGCCGCGCTGCTGTCGGCCAGTATCCTGGGCGCCAAGCACCCGCAGTTCCACGCGGTGCTGAAGACCTTCCGCGCCGAGCAGACTGACAGCGTCCTGGACAATCCAGACCCACGCATTGCCTGAGGTTGTTGAGATGAAGATCGGTGTGATCGGTGGCGGCCAGTTGGGCCGCATGCTGGCCCTGGCGGGCACCCCGCTGGGCATGAACTTCGCTTTCCTGGATCCTGCGCCGGACGCCTGTGCCGCCGCGCTGGGCGAACACCTGCGGGCCGACTACGGCGATCAGGACCACCTGCGCCAACTGGCCGATGAAGTGGACCTGGTGACCTTCGAGTTCGAAAGCGTCCCGGCCGAGACCGTGGCCTTCCTTTCTCAGTTCGTGCCGGTGTACCCGAGCGCCGAAGCCCTGCGCATCGCCCGCGACCGCTGGTTCGAGAAAAGCATGTTCAAGGAACTGGGGATTCCGACCCCGGCGTTCGCCGACATCCAGTCGCAGGCCGACCTGGACGCCGCCGTGGCGGCCATCGGCCTGCCGGCCGTGCTCAAGACCCGCACCCTGGGCTACGACGGCAAGGGCCAGAAGGTCCTGCGCAAGCCTGAGGATGTGGTCGGCACGTTCGCCGAGCTGGGCAGCGTGGCCTGCCTGCTGGAAGGCTTCGTGCCGTTCACCGGCGAAGTCTCGCTGATCGCCGTGCGCGCCCGTGACGGGGAAACCCGGTTCTACCCGCTGGTGCACAACACCCACGACAGCGGCATCCTCAAGCTGTCGGTGGCCAGCACCGATCACCCGTTGCAGGCCCTGGCCGAAGACTACTCCAGCCGCGTGCTGACGAAGCTGAACTACGTCGGCGTGATGGCGTTCGAGTTCTTCGAGGTCGACGGCGGCCTGAAGGCCAACGAAATCGCTCCGCGGGTGCACAACTCCGGGCACTGGACCACCGAAGGCGCCGAGTGCAGCCAGTTCGAGAACCACCTGCGGGCGGTGGCCGGCCTGCCGCTGGGTTCGACCGCCAAGGTCGGCGAGAGCGCGATGCTGAACTTCATCGGCAAGGTACCGGAGACCGAGAAGGTGCTGGCCATCGCCGATTGCCACCTGCACCACTACGGCAAGGCGTTCAAGGCCGGGCGCAAGGTCGGCCACGCCAACCTGCGCTGCGCCGACAAGGCGACCCTGGCGCAGCAGATCCTCAAGGTCGAGGCGCTGATCGCCGAGTGACGAGAGTTTCATCTGGCGGCGGCGGAACCTTCGGGGGCCGCCGTTCTCTGATGGCAGGATGCCAAAGTCTGGCTAGGCTATAGCCAATCAATCAGAGGGAAATGCCATGGGAATTATCGGTACCATCTTCATCGGCCTGATCGTCGGCCTGCTGGCGCGGTTCCTCAAACCGGGCGACGACAGCATGGGCTGGATCATGACCATCCTGCTCGGTATCGGCGGTTCGCTGGCGGCCACCTACGGCGGCCAGGCCCTGGGCATTTACCACGCAGGCCAGGCCGCCGGCTTCTTCGGCGCGCTGGTCGGCGCGATCATCCTGCTGGTGATCTACGGCCTGATCAAAAAGAGCTGATCCAAAGCGACAAGGCCCTTCCCGCAGATATTGGGGGAAGGGCCGCAATGCTCGGCGATCCGCGACTTCCTTTCACGAGCATTCTCAACGAGCCCCTTCATGCGTCGTCTCCTGTTGACTCTCCTTTTGCTGGGCAGCGGTCTGGCCCACGCCGGCGAACTGCCGGAAACCGACTGGCTGGAACTGATGCCCAAGTCGGATCAGAAAGCCCTCGAAGCCATGCCCGAAATCGACCACAACTCCCCGGAGGCCAACGGTACCTTCACCCAGAAGGGCGGGATGAAGCAGGCCAAGGGCCTGCCGGCGGTGATGTACTCGACCAAGACCGTGGCGTCGATGAACGACAAGCGCATCCGCATCGGCGGTTATCCGGTGCCGCTGGAGTCGGACGCCAAGGGCCGCAGCACCCTGTTCTTCCTCGTGCCGTACCCGGGCGCCTGCATCCACGTGCCGCCACCGCCGCCCAATCAACTGGTGCTGGTGCGCTATCCCAAGGGGCTCAAGCTGGATGACATCTACACGCCGCTGTGGGTGACCGGCACGCTGAAGGTCGAGAAGGTCAGCAACGACCTGGCCGACGCGGCGTATGCGCTGGACGCGGACAAGGTGAAGGTGGTGCAGGAATCGGACCTCTGATCAGCCCGCCAAAATCGCTGTAGGAGCCGACCTGCTGGCGATTGCGTCGTGTCAGTCGATTCATCGTCAACTGACAGACCGCTTTCGCCGGCAGGCTGGCTCCCGCAAGCGGGGTGAATCAGAGAGGTTCGCTGCCGATGCTCACGGCCATGGTGTGGCTGGCGCCGGGCGCCAGGTTCACGATGTCGTCCATCACGTTCGCGGTCTCGATGCACAGCATGCGCTGCCAGCCGTCGTCGGCCATGTCGGCGAATGCGGCGGCGCGGTCGATCCACGGGTTCCAGATCACGGCGGTGCGCGAACCGGTGGCGTTCAGCACGATGCGCCGTTCCCAGGCCGGGTCGTTGATGCTCAGCCGTGGCGGAACATTGAGGTAGATGCGGTCGGTTTCCCCGGCGAACTGCAGGTTGCCTTTCTGGGTGACGGTCTTCCAGTCGTCCAGGGTCTCGATGTAGCTGAGGCCGTCCACGCCTTCGACCTGCACGTCGCGCACGTCGCTGACCGCGAAGTACGTGTGCAGCGCCTGGCTCAGGCTGACGGTGTCGGCACCGCGGTTGCGGCTGGTCAGGCCGATGTGCAGGCGGTCGTCCAGGCGCAGGGTCAGGGTCAGGTCCACCGGGTGTGGCCATTCGGCGAAACCGCCTTCGGGGCAGGGCAGGGTGAACTCGACCTTCAGGCTTTCGCCTTCGGCCTCGATGCCGCCCAGTTCCCAGTCCGTCGCCCGGACAAACCCGTGGGCGGCGGCCGGTTCGGCGCCGGTGCGCATGGCCTGCACGCTCTGCGGGTTGCGCGCAAATACGCCGAACCACGGCCAGCACACCGGCACGCCGGCGCGGATGCTCTTGCCGGCCTTGAACGCGGCCTTGTCGTTGAGCCAGATCAGCGGCGGTTGGCCGTCGACCTGGTAACTGAGGATGTGCGCGCCTTGCTGGGCCACCAGCACTTCGGCACGGCCGTGGCGGATGCGCCAGCAGTTCAGTTCATCCAGTTTTACGGCTTCGACGTTGGGCGTGTTCATGGGACTGCTCTCGATCAGCGATTCGGGACGGTTATTGACCCGCCGGCGGCCGCAAGGTTTAGCGGGCGCGGGGCGGAACCGAACGGGTACGGCCGCTGCCGTCGATGGCGACGAACACGAACACCGCTTCGGTCACTTTACGCCACTCGCTGGACAACGGATCGTCGCTCCACACCTCGACCATCATCTGGATCGAGCTGCGGCCGATCTCCAGGGTCTGGGTATAGAAGGACAGTTGCGCGCCCACGGCCACCGGCACCAGGAACGCCATGCGGTCGATGGCCACGGTGGCCACCCGGCCGCCGGCGACACGGCTGGCCATCGCCGTGCCGGCCAGGTCCATCTGCGCCACCAGCCAGCCGCCGAAAATATCGCCGAAGCCGTTGGTTTCGCGGGGAAGCGCGGTGATTTGCAGGGCCAGGTCGCCTTGCGGGATCGGATCTTCTTGTTCGAGCTCTATCATGCCGAGGGTGCCTCTGACCCGTGACTCTTCGTTGGTGATGCGGGTGACGGCCGTCTTCAGGAAAAACGATTCAGCACCGAACATACTACGTTCGTCACGTTTTCCATAAGGCGCCTTTAGGGAAACTCTGCGAAACCGGCTGGCCCGGCACGGTCATGCGGCCAACGGCGTTTTCGCACAGCAACCCCCTACAAGCCGGGGCGAGGTTGCGAGTATATCGGTCGGTAGACTCCGCGACGACCGTCAGGTTCTCATTTCGCCCGCCAAATGCGCCCCTATGTGCTTTTTCGAACAATTTGCTATGGTGCCGAACCTGCCCGAGCCGCAGCCAGCGTTGCTGCGGCGGCAGATCCGACTATAAGAGAAGACCTTGCCATGACCACAGCGCCCTCGAGCCTCGCGCAGTCCGACCAGCCCGCACGACCCCTGACCCGCAACGACTACAAGACGCTGTCGCTGTCCGCCCTGGGCGGTGCGCTGGAGTTCTACGACTTCATCATCTTCGTCTTCTTCGCCACCGTGGTCGGCAAGCTGTTCTTCCCGGCGGACATGCCCGAGTGGCTGCGCCTGATGCAGACCTTCGGCATCTTCGCCGCCGGCTACCTGGCGCGGCCGCTGGGCGGGATCGTCATGGCGCACTTCGGCGACCTGCTGGGGCGCAAGAAGATGTTCACCCTGAGCATCTTCATGATGGCCGTGCCGACCCTGATCATGGGCCTGCTGCCGACCTACGCGCAGATCGGCCTGTGGGCGCCGATCCTCCTGCTGCTGATGCGGGTGATCCAGGGCGCAGCCATCGGCGGCGAGGTGCCGGGGGCATGGGTCTTCGTTTCCGAACACGTGCCCGACCGGCACATCGGCTACGCCTGCGGCACGCTGACCAGCGGCCTGACTGCCGGCATCCTGCTGGGCTCGCTGGTCGCCACGGCGATCAACAGCCTCTATACGCCGGAGCAAGTGGCGGATTACGCCTGGCGGATCCCGTTCCTGCTCGGCGGCGTGTTCGGCCTGTTCTCGGTCTACCTGCGCCGCTGGCTGCACGAGACGCCGGTGTTCGCCGAACTGCAGCTGCGCAAGGCCCTGGCCGAGGAAGTGCCGCTGCGGGCGGTGCTGCGCGACCACCGCGGGGCGATCCTGGTGTCGATGCTGCTGACCTGGCTGCTGTCCGCCGCCATCGTCGTGCTGATCCTGATGACCCCGACCGTGCTGCAGACCGTCTACCACTTCACGCCGACCGTTTCGCTGCAGGCCAACAGCCTGGCGATCGTGTTCCTGAGCGTGGGCTGCATCCTGGCCGGCGCGCTGGCCGACCGCTTCGGTGCCGGGCGCGTGTTCGTGTTCGGTTGCCTGGGCCTCCTGGCCAGTTCGTGGACCTTCTACCACAGCCTGGCGGACCATCCGGACTGGCTGTTCCCGTTCTATGCGCTGACCGGCCTTCTGGTCGGCACCATCGGCGCGGTGCCTTATGTGATGGTCAAGGCGTTTCCGCCGGTGGTGCGGTTCAGCGGCCTGTCCTTCTCCTATAACGTCGCCTACGCAATCTTCGGCGGCCTGACGCCGATGGTGGTCAGCCTGCTGCTCAAGGAGAGCGCAATGGGCCCGGCCTATTACGTGGCGGTGCTGTGCGGCATGGGGATCGTGGTGGGGGCGTGGCTCTGGAGCAAGGGCCGCTGATGTTTTGTCCGCTCCCCATCGAAAGGCGTTTCGGTGTGGGAGCCGGCCTGAAGCATTAAGTAAGACCTGGATGCTGGCCTTTCATCCAATTGTCATATTTCAGCCATAGAGTGTTCATACGGCCTGCCGATACTTGGCCCCGACTTAACACACCCTATCTGCTAGGAGTAAGGCATGAAACTGAAGCGTTTGATGGCGGCCATGACCTTTGTCGCCGCTGGCGTTGCGACCGCCAACGCGGTTGCCGCTGTTGACCCTGCTATCCCGAGCTACACCAAGACCACCGGTGTGTCGGGCAACCTGTCCAGCGTCGGTTCCGATACCCTGGCCAACCTCATGACCCTCTGGGCCGAGAACTACAAGAAAGAATACCCGAACGTAAACATCCAGATTCAGGCCGCCGGTTCCGCCACCGCGCCGCCCGCGCTGACCGAAGGCACCTCCAACCTGGGCCCGATGAGCCGCAAGATGAAGGACACCGAACTGGCTGCCTTCGAGCAGAAGTACGGCTACAAGCCGACCGCCATCCCGGTCGCCGTGGATGCCCTGGCCGTGTTCGTGCACAAGGACAACCCGATCCAGCACCTGACCATGGAACAGGTCGATGCGATCTTCTCGTCCACCCGCCTGTGCGGCGCCAAGACCGACGTGAAGACCTGGGGCGACCTGGGCGTGACCGGCGACCTGGCCAACAAGCCGGTGCAGCTGTTCGGCCGCAACTCGGTGTCCGGCACCTACGGCTACTTCAAGGAAGAGGCCCTGTGCAAAGGCGACTACAAGCCTAACGTCAACGAACAGCCTGGCTCGGCTTCGGTCGTGCAGTCGATCAGCTCCTCGCTGAACGGCATCGGCTACTCGGGCATCGGCTACAAGACCGCCAGCGTGAAGACCGTCGCCCTGTCGAAGAAAGGCAGCACCGACTACATCGAAGACAGCGAAGAAAACGCCCTGAACGGCAAGTACCCGCTGTCCCGCTTCCTGTACGTCTACGTCAACAAGGCCCCGAACAAGCCTCTGGCCCCGCTGGAAGCCGAGTTCGTGAAGCTGGTCCTGTCCAAGCAGGGGCAGGAAGTCGTGGTGAAGGACGGCTACATCCCGCTGCCGGCCAAAGTCGCCGCCAAAGCGCTGGCTGACCTGGGCCTGCAGGAAGGCGGCGCCGAAGTCGCAAAAAAGTAACAAACTGAGTCAGGGGGTGAACCCCGCCTGACTCCCGTGTGGGGCCCGGCCCGCAAGCGGCCCGGCCCCACACTCCCCGAATTCTTCTATCCACCGCCAGTGCCCTGCTGGCGGCGGATTTGGTGCGTCACTGCATTGTCATCTTTCTGTCATACAGGATCGCTAGGGTGTGCGCATGAATGATCTGGCCAATTCCAAAATGACTACGAACCCTCCCAAGCGCATTGACTTCAATACGCCTGAGTTGCAACGCAAGCGCCGCATTCGTGCGCTCAAGGATCGCTTCACCCGTTGGTACGTCCTCGTCGGCGGCCTGGCGGTGCTGGCGGCGATCACCCTGATCTTCTTCTTCCTCGCCTATGTGGTCGCGCCCCTGTTCCAGGGCGCCAGCCTGACCGCGAAAGACACCTTGGCCCCGGCCTGGATGCAGGACGCCGGCAAGCCGCTGATGATCTCGCTGGAAGAGCAGAACCAGGTGGCCATGCGCGTTTCCGACAAGGGCCAGGCCCTGTTCTTCGACATCGACAGTGGCGCCGAGCTCAAGCGCGTCGATCTGCCGTTGCCCGCCGGCACTTCCGTGACCTCCATCGGCGAAGACCAGCCGGGCCATCCGCTGGTGGCCGTGGGCCTGTCCAACGGCCAGGCGCTGGTGTTCCGTCACACCTATAAGGTCAGCTACCCGGAAGGCAAGAAAACCATCACCCCGGCGATCGAGTACCCGTACGGCGAAGCGCCGATCGCACTGAACGAGAGCGGCGGCGCGCTGGAGCACGTCAGCCTCAACGCCAACGATTCGACCCTGCTGCTGGCCGGTTCCACCGGTGCGCAGCTGCACGTGCTCGCGCTGACCAGCGAAGAAAACATGATGACCGGCGAAGTCACCAACGAGCAGAAGCGCATCGATCTGCCGCAGATGACTGAGCCTGTGAAGAACATCTTCGTCGACCCGCGCCAGCAGTGGCTGTACGTGGTCAACGGCCGGGCTCAGGCCGACGTGTTCAGCCTGCGCGACAAGAGCCTCAACGGCCGCTACAAACTGCTGGAGGACGGCGAAGCGCAGGTCACCGCCGCCACCCAGCTGGTGGGCGGCATCTCGCTGATCGTCGGTGACTCCAAGGGCGGCCTGGCCCAGTGGTTCATGGCCCGCGACACCGACGGCGAGCAGCGCCTGAAGCAGATCCGCACCTTCCAGATGGGCAAGGCGCCGATCGTGGAAATCGGTGCCGAAGAGCGCCGCAAGGGCTTCGCCGCCCTCGACGCCAGCGGCAAGCTCGGCGTGTTCCACAGCACCGCGCACCGCACCCTGCTGGTCGATCAGGTGGTCGAGGGCCAAGGCCTGTTCGGCCTGTCGCCGCGGGCCAACCGCGTGATCGTCGAGGCCGGCGGCAAGCTGCAGCCGCTGCTGCTCGACAACCCGCACCCGGAAGTGTCGTGGAGCGCGCTGTGGAGCAAGGTCTGGTACGAGAACTACGACGAGCCCAAGTACGTCTGGCAGTCGACCGCCGCCAACACCGACTTCGAACCGAAGCTGAGCCTGTCGCCGCTGACCTTCGGCACCCTGAAGGCCGCCTTCTACGCCATGCTGCTGGCCGCGCCGCTGGCCATCGCCGCCGCGATCTACACCGCCTACTTCATGGCCCCGGGCATGCGCCGCAAGGTCAAGCCGGTGATCGAACTGATGGAAGCGATGCCGACGGTGATCCTCGGCTTCTTCGCCGGCCTGTTCCTGGCGCCGTATGTGGAAGGGCACCTGCCGGGCATCTTCAGCCTGCTGATGCTGCTGCCGATCGGCATCCTGATCGCCGGCTTCACCTTCAGCCGCCTGCCCGAATCGGTCCGCCTGAAGATCCCGGACGGCTGGGAAAGCGCGCTGCTGATCCCGGTGATCCTGTTCGTGGGCTGGCTGTCGTTGTACATGAGCCCGTACATGGAGAACTGGTTCTTCGGCGGCGACATGCGCCTGTGGATCTCCCACGACCTGGGCATCACCTACGACCAGCGCAACGCCCTGGTGGTCGGCCTGGCCATGGGCTTCGCGGTGATCCCGAACATCTACTCCATCGCCGAAGACGCCGTGTTCAGCGTGCCGCGCGGCCTGACCCTGGGCTCGCTGGCCCTGGGCGCCACGCCGTGGCAGACCATGACCCGCGTGGTGATCCTCACCGCCAGCCCGGGCATCTTCTCGGCGCTGATGATCGGCATGGGCCGTGCGGTGGGCGAGACCATGATCGTGCTGATGGCCACCGGCAACACCCCGGTCATGGAAATGAACCTGTTCGAAGGCCTGCGCACCCTGGCGGCCAACGTCGCGGTGGAAATGCCCGAGTCGGAAGTCGGCGGCAGCCACTACCGCGTGCTGTTCCTCTCGGCGCTGGTGCTGCTGCTGTTCACCTTCGTCATGAACACCCTCGCGGAACTGATTCGTCAGCGTCTGCGCAAGAAATACTCGTCGCTTTAAGAAAGGTAGAAGTCTGTGAAACAGAACTCCCTGAAAGGATGGTTCAAGAGCGGCGCCCCGGGCGTCTGGATCAGCGGTGGCGCGGTGTCCATCGCGGTCATCATGACCATTGGCCTGCTGGCGGTGATCGCCGTGCGCGGCCTGGGTCACTTCTGGCCGGCGGACCTGCTCCACGCCAGCTACGACGTGCCGGGCCAGGGCAAGCACCTGGTCATCGGCGAAGTGGTGCAGAAGGAAGAAGTACCCCGCGCCCGCCTCAAGAGCGCCGGCCTGCCGGTGCCGGACGAAGGCCCGGAGTTCATGACCCGTGAGCTGATCAAGGTCGGCAACCGTGACCTGAACGGCAACGACTTCACCTGGACCGTCGGCGAGTGGCTGAACGACCAGACCACGCCGGTGGAGCTGATGGCCGTCGAGCGCCGCGAGTGGGGCAATTTCTACGGCTACCTGGTCAACGTCAAGCAGGACGGCAAGGTCATCGCCGAAGGCGAAGCCGCCTGGCCCGAACTGCAGGCGCGGATCGACCGGGTGAACAAGCTCGCCGCCCAGCTCAAGACCCTGGAGAAGGTCGACATCGGCGCGATCAACGCCGGCCTCGAACGCATCCGCCTGCACGGCCGCAAGCTGGAGCTCGAAGGCAAGCTCGACCCGGCCGCGCAAGCGGACATGGACGCCGAGCGCGCCGAGCTGAACGCCCGTTACCAGGAGGTCGAGGCGCGGCTGTCCGACCTGCACGCGCAGTTCAACCGCGACGCCCTGACCGCCCGCGACGCCAACGGCAAGGAAGTCGAGATCGGCCTGGGCAAGGTGGTTCATGCCTACCAGCCGAACGCCATGGGCACCTTCACCAAGGTCGGCTTCTACTTCAGCAAGGTCTGGGAATTCCTGTCGGACGACCCCCGTGAAGCGAACACCGAAGGCGGGATTTTCCCGGCCATCTTCGGCACCGTGATGATGACCCTGATCATGGCGATGATCGTGACCCCGTTCGGCGTGCTGGCGGCGGTGTACCTGCGCGAATACGCCAAGCAGAACACCTTGACCCGGGTCATCCGCATCGCGGTGAACAACCTGGCGGGCGTTCCGGCGATCGTCTACGGCGTGTTCGGCCTGGGCTTCTTCGTCTACGTGCTGGGCGGCTCCCTCGACCGGTTGTTCTTCCCCGAGGCGCTGCCGGCGCCGACCTTCGGCACGCCGGGCCTGCTCTGGGCGTCCCTGACCCTGGCGCTGCTGGCGGTGCCGGTGGTGATCGTGGCCACCGAAGAAGGCCTGGCGCGGATCCCGCGCACCGTGCGCGAGGGCTCGCTGGCCCTGGGCGCGACCAAGGCCGAGACCCTGTGGAAGATTGTCCTGCCGATGGCCAGCCCGGCGATGATGACCGGCATGATCCTCGCTGTGGCCCGGGCCGCCGGCGAAGTGGCGCCGCTGATGCTGGTGGGCGTGGTGAAACTGGCGCCGTCGCTGCCGGTGGACGGCAACTACCCGTACCTGCACCTGGATCAGAAAATCATGCACCTGGGCTTCCACATCTACGACGTCGGCTTCCAGAGCCCGAACGTCGAGGCCGCGCGGCCGCTGGTGTACGCCACGGCGCTGCTGCTGGTGCTGGTGATCGCGGTGCTCAACCTGTCGGCGGTGTGGATCCGTAACCACCTGCGCGAAAAATACAAAGCACTGGACAGCTAAGGCCGGCACAAATCCTGTGGGAGCTGGCTCGCCAGCGATGGCATCGCGGCGGTGCCAGCGTCAGACCGAGTCGTCTGCATCGCTGGCAAGCCAGCTCCCACAAGGATCGGCGCCCGCCACAGATTTTGCGAAACCCATTGGCCAGGCCAGTGGCATACAGAACCGAATTTGTTAGCACAGGGGACCTCCCATGCAGCACGAAACACATACCCACGGCATCAACATGTCCGCCCTGGGCCGCGACAAGCAGAGCCTGAACCTGGAACAGGAAACCGTAGCCATCGAAGTGCCGGGCCTGAGCCTGTTCTACGGCGAGAAACAAGCGCTGTACGACGTCAGCATGAACATCCCGAAACAGCGCGTGACCGCCTTCATCGGCCCGTCCGGCTGCGGCAAGTCCACGCTGCTGCGCACTTTCAACCGCATGAACGACCTGGTGGACGGCTGCCGCGTCGAAGGCGCGATCAACCTGTACGGCAACAACATCTACCGCAAGGGCGAAGACGTGGCCGAGCTGCGCCGCCGGGTCGGCATGGTGTTCCAGAAGCCCAACCCGTTCCCCAAGACCATCTACGAGAACGTGGTCTACGGCCTGCGCATCCAGGGCATCAACAAGAAGCGTGTGCTCGACGAAGCCGTCGAGTGGGCGTTGAAGGGTGCGGCCCTGTGGGACGAAGTGAAGGACCGTCTGCATGACTCGGCGCTCGGCCTGTCCGGCGGCCAGCAGCAGCGTCTGGTGATCGCCCGCACCATCGCCGTGGAGCCTGAAGTGCTGCTGCTCGACGAACCGTGCTCGGCCCTCGACCCGATCTCGACCCTGAAGGTCGAAGAGCTGATCTATGAACTGAAGTCCAAGTTCACCATCGTCATCGTGACCCACAACATGCAGCAGGCCGCGCGGGTGTCCGACTACACGGCGTTCATGTACATGGGCAAACTGGTGGAGTTCGGCGACACCGACACCCTGTTCACCAATCCGGCGAAGAAGCAGACCGAAGACTACATCACCGGCCGGTACGGCTAGTTCGCAGCTGCGAGCCGCACGTTTCAAGCGGCAAGTAAGGGCGGACCGAGTAAAAAACGAAACAGCTTGCGGCTTGTAGCTTGCGGCTCACAGCTTTTGCGGAGCAAAACCATGATTTCGAAGGAAGGTTTAACCCATCACATTTCCGCGCAGTTCAACGCCGAACTGGAAGAAGTGCGCAGCCACCTGCTGGCCATGGGCGGGCTGGTCGAGAAGCAGGTCAACGACGCGGTCACCGCGCTGATCGAGGCCGACTCGGGCCTGGCCCAGCAGGTGCGCGAGATCGACGACCAGATCAACCAGATGGAACGCAACATCGACGAGGAATGCCTGCGCATCCTGGCCCGCCGCCAGCCGGCGGCGTCCGACCTGCGCTTGATCATCAGCATCTCCAAGTCGGTGATCGACCTTGAGCGCATCGGCGACGAAGCGACCAAGATCGCCCGCCGCGCGATCCAGCTGTGCGAAGAAGGCGAGGCGCCGCGCGGTTACGTCGAAGTGCGCCACATCGGCGATCAGGTGCGCAACATGGTGCGCGACGCGCTGGACGCGTTCGCCCGGTTCGACGCCGACCTGGCGCTGTCCGTGGCGCAGTACGACAAGATCATCGACCGCGAGTACAAGACCGCCCTGCGCGAGCTGGCGACCTACATGATGGAAGACCCGCGCTCTATCTCGCGGGTTCTGAGCATCATCTGGGTGCTGCGTTCGTTGGAGCGGATCGGCGACCACGCGCGCAACATCTCGGAGCTGGTGATCTACCTGGTGCGCGGCACCGATGTGCGCCACATGGGCCTCAAGCGCATGAAGGAAGAAGTTGAAGGCACAAGCGGCGAAACCGCTAATGTTCCGGACGAAGCTGACGATAAGTAAGATTGCCCAAGAAGCACGCCCGGTCCTTTGGCCGGGCGTTTTCGTTTGGGGCGCGAATCGAAAAAGCAGCACCCGCGAACGAAAAGTCCCGGCGTGACTGAAAAGTTTTGGCAAAGTGCCATCATTCAAGCGTTATGCTTGCCGGGATTTTTTTTAGGGGTGTTGGATGAGCAAGATCAGTGTGTTGGTCGTGGACGATGCATCGTTCATTCGTGACCTGGTGAAAAAGTGCCTGCGCAATTACTTCCCGGGGATTCGCACCGAGGACGCCATCAACGGGCGCAAGGCCCAGGCCATGCTGGCCAAGGAAGCTTTCGACCTGGTGCTGTGCGACTGGGAAATGCCGGAGATGTCGGGCCTTGAGCTGCTGAGTTGGTGCCGTGAGCAGGACAACCTCAAGACCATGCCGTTCATCATGGTCACCAGCCGCGGCGACAAAGAGAACGTGGTGCAGGCGATCCAGGCCGGCGTCACCGGCTACGTCAGCAAGCCGTTCACCAACGAGCAGCTGCTGACCAAGGTCAAGCAGGCGCTGAACAAGGTCGGCAAGCTCGACACCCTGATGAACAGCGCGCCGACCAAGATGAACTCGGCGTTCGGCAACGACTCCCTGAGCGCTTTGACCGGCGGCAAGCCGGCCGTGGTCGGCGGCGCCCCGGCCGCGGCGCCTGCGGTCAACCCGTTCGCCAAGCCTGCCGCTGCGCCGGCACCGGCCGCCGCTGCGCCGTCCCGTGGCCTGCTCAACAACGCTCCTGCGCCCAAGGCACCGGCCGCTGCGCCGGCACCGGCCAGCGGCCGCGGCCAGGGCCAACTGCGCCTGCCGAGCGGCACCCTGCAGTGCGTGATCAAGGCCCTGAGCATCAAGGAAGCGCTGTTGGTGGTCAAACGCACCGACAACCTGCCGCAGATCCTCGACAGCGCCGTGCTCGACCTGGAGCAGGGCGAGAACGCCGAAACCGCGCGCCTCAACGGTTACCTGCACGCCGTCGTCGCCCACGAGCCGAAGCCTGACAGCGACTGGCTGCAACTGACCTTCCGCTTCGTCGACCAGGACGCGCAGAAGCTCGACTACCTCTCCCGCCTGATCGCCCGCGGCACGGCGCAGAAGCACTTCGTGCCGGGCGCCTGACCGCCAGGCAGTGGCTGGCGCCATCGCCAGCAGGCTGGCTCCCACAGGGGAGCTGCACCACAGAACCCCTGTGGGAGCTAGCCTGCTCGCGATGGCGTCAACGAAAGCGCCGCCCATCTCCCCCCTGTGCCACATTTGAAACATCTGTCGGCTAGCCTGGTCTGTCTCAGCTGCTAGGCTCACTTCCAGGCCTTCCTCGACAGAACGTTCGCCCATGCCCCTGCGCCTGCTGTTTTTCTGTGGTCTGTTCATGGCCTCCACCTCGACCGTGGCCATGACGATCTACAAGTCCACCGATGCCAACGGAGTGGTTTCGTACAGCGACCGTCCGAGCAAAGGCTCCCAGGTGTTCGTCTTCCAGGACCGGATGGTCGAGCGCCTGGAGCGCCAGGTGTACCTGGACATCAAGAAGCAGAAGGGCGTGGACGTGGTGTTCGTGCGCAACGACCTGTATGCGCCGGTGGAAGTGGCACTGGCGTTCACCGGGATGAGCAACGTGCGTGGCGCCCCGGCGCAAACGATCCGCCGGGTGCTGCCGGCGCGCAGCAATACCCGGTTGGCGTTGCTGACGGCGGTGTCCGGCGGCAAGCCGCTGGTGTACACGCCGATGTTCCACTATTCCCTGGGCGACCCCGCTGGCGCAGCGCAGAGCTATCGGTATCCGTTTCCCTGGCGCGGCGGGCCGTTCCGCTTAAGCCAAGGTGCCAATGGCGACTACAGCCACTTCGGGCCGAAGAACAGATACGCCATGGACATCGCCATGCCGGTGGGGACGCCGATCATCGCGGCGCGGGCGGGTGTGGTGGTGAAGACCGAGAATTCCCAGAACGGGCGCGGCACCGACCCGTCCGGCAACTTTGTGCGGATCCTGCACGATGACGGCACCATGGGCGTGTACCTGCACCTCAAGCAAAATTCCGTGAGCGTGAAGGAAGGGCAGCGCGTGACGGTGGGCAGCCCTCTGGGACTCTCGGGCAATACCGGCAACAGCAGCGGCCCGCACCTGCACTTCGTGGTGCAGCGCAATACGGGCGAGGGGTTGGTGTCGATTCCCTATCAATTCAAGCAGCCTCTGGGGGCGCTGCCCAACTTTGCGCTGGGCAAGCAGTGAAAGCAGCACTCCTGCACTGAACCTGCAGGAGTGGGATCGGCTCGCCCCCCGGCCAGCCCGTCAATCGAGCATCAGCACCTTGGCCAGGATGATCTTCGGCCCCTTCATCTTCTTGATGATGATCCGCAGGCCTTCCACCTCCAGCACCTCTTCCTCTTCCGGCACCCGCTTGAGGGTTTCGTAGATCAGGCCGGCCAGGGTTTCCGCCTCGATGTGGTCAAGGTCGATGCCCAGCAGGCGCTCGACCTTGAACAGCGGCGTGTCGCCGCGCACCAGCAGCTTGCCCGGCTGGTAGGCGAGGATGCCGCGCTCGGCCTTGCGGTGTTCGTCCTGGATGTCGCCCACCAGCACTTCCAGCACGTCCTCCATGGTCAGGTAGCCGATGATGTTGCCGTCGGCCTCCTCGACCACGGCGAAGTGCGAGCCGCCCTTGCGGAACTGCTCCAGCAGCTGGGACAGCGGCATGTGCCGCGACACCCGCTCCAGCGGACGGGTCAGCTCGGCGAGGTTGAACGACTCCGGAATGTGGTCCAGGGCCGCCAGCTCCAGCAGCAGGTCCTTGATGTGCAGCAGGCCGACGAACTCCTGGCGCTCGCTGTCGTATACCGGGTAGCGGCTGAACTTGTGGCGGCGGAACAGCGCGAGGATTTCCTTGAGCGGGGCGTTGAACTCCAGGGTGATCAGGTCTTCGCGGGAGTTGGCCCAGTCGACCACTTCCAGCTCGCCCATCTCCACCGCCGACGCCAGCACGCGCATGCCCTGGTCGCTCGGATCCTGGCCACGGCTGGAGTGCAGGATCAGCTTCAGTTCTTCGCGGCTGTAGTGATGCTCATGGTGCGGGCCGGGCTCGCCCTGGCCGGCGATGCGCAGGATGGCGTTGGCGCTGGCGTTGAGCAGGTAGATCGCCGGGTACATGGCCCAGTAGAACAGGTACAGCGGCACCGCCGTCCACAGCGACAGCAGCTCGGGCTTGCGGATCGCCCAGGACTTGGGCGCCAGCTCGCCGACCACGATGTGCAGGTAGGAAATGATGAAGAACGCGGTGAAGAACGAGATCGCCTTGACGACCTCGGCCGACTGCACGCCGACGGCGCTGAGCACCGGCTCCAGCAGGTGCGCGAATGCCGGCTCGCCGACCCAGCCCAGGCCCAGGGAGGCGAGGGTGATGCCCAGCTGGCAGGCCGAGAGGTAGGCGTCGAGCTGACTGTGCACGGTGCGCAGGATGTGGCCGCGCCAGCCGTGCTGCTCGGCGATGGCCTCGACCCGGGTCGAGCGCAGCTTGACCATGGCGAACTCCGCCGCAACGAAGAAGCCGTTGAGCAGGACCAGGATCAGAGCGAAGAGAATCATGCCGAAGTCGGCGAAAATGGTTGCGAGGGACAAGCCAGGGGAAGGGTCCATGATGGAGTTTTGCGGGTTCCGTGTGATTCGAAAAATGAGAAGGAGCGCACCTGAAAGGGCAGGCGCAAGTCAGCCAATGTAGCGGCTGACCGGGCGATTGCCTAGTGCGGGCTTACTCGGCGGCGCTGACGGCGCGCGAACGCACCATCTGGGCCGGGGCGAAATGGCAGGTGAACGTGCTGCCGTGGCCGGGCACGCTGCTGATCTCCATGCGGGCGCGGTGGCGCAGCAGCACGTGCTTGACGATGGCCAGGCCCAGGCCGGTGCCGCCGGTGTTGGAGTTGCGGCTGGAGTCGACGCGGTAGAAGCGTTCGGTCAGGCGCGGCAGGTGCTTGTTGTCGATGCCGATCCCGGAATCCTGCACGCTCAGGTGGGCGCCTTGCTCGTCGCCCCACCAGCGGATGCGGATGCTGCCTTCGGCCGGGGTGTACTTCACGGCGTTGAACACCAGGTTGGAGAAGGCGCTGCGCAGTTCCGCCTCGCTGCCTTTGAGCAGGATCCCGCCGTCGGCCTCCAGGCTGATGCGCTGGTTCTTGCTGCCGGACAACTGCTGCGCATCGCTCTTGATCGATTGAAGCAATGCATCGATCAGCACCGGGTGATTGTCGGACGGGTAGTCCGTGGCTTCCAGCTTGGCCAGCAGCAACAGATCGTTGAGCAGGGTCTGCATGCGTCCGCCCTGTTGCTGCATCTGCTGCAGGGCACGGCCCCAGCGCGGGTTCACTTCCTCGACGTTGTCGAGCAGGGTCTCCAGGTAGCCGCAGATCACCGTCAGCGGCGTGCGCAGTTCGTGGGAAACGTTGGCGATGAAGTCCTTGCGCATCTGTTCCAGCTGGTGGATGCGGGTGACGTCGCGCACCAGCATCAGGTGCTCGTTGTTGCCGTAGCGGGTGATGTACAGCTGGATGCGCAGGCGGTCGTTGGTCGGCGAGGGGATTTCCAGCGGTTCGGCATAGCTGTCCTGCTCGAAGTATTCCTTGAAGCGCGGATGGCGCACCAGGTTGGTCACCGGTTGGCCGCTGTCCTGCGGGGTCTTGAGGCCGAGCAGGGTCTCGGCGGCGCGGTTCCACCACTCAAGGTTGCCTTCGCTGTCGAGCATGACCACCGCGTCCTTCAGGGCGGCGGTGGATTCCTGGACGCGGTCGATCACCGCTTGCAGGCGTCCGCGCACCCGTTGGTCGCGGCGTTGCAGGTGGTAGATGCTGTCGAACACCTCGCCCCACAGGCCGTAACCGTCGGGCGGCGCTTCGTCGGGTTGGTGCAGGCGCAGCCATTCGTGCAGGCGCAGCAACTGCTTGAGCGTCCAGGCCAGGTACAGCCCCAGGCCCGCGGCGAGGCTCCAGCCGTAGTGACCGGTGATCAGGCCGATCACCAGGCAGGCGGTGACCAGCAACAGCATGTGGCGAATCAGGGTGCCATGCCAGTTTTGGTTCACGGGAAATGCGGTCCTTGTCTGCTTGGCTGGCGCCGGGCTCAGGCTTTGGTGGAAAACCGGTAGCCGGTGCCGCGCACGGTTTGCACCAGATTTTCATAGGCGTCGCCGAGGGCCTTGCGCAGGCGCCGAATGTGCACGTCGACGGTGCGCTCCTCGACATAGACGTTGCCGCCCCAGACCTGGTCCAGCAATTGCCCGCGGGTGTAGGCGCGTTCCTGGTGGGTCATGAAGAACTGCAGCAGGCGGTATTCGGTGGGGCCCATTTCGGCCGGGCGGCCGTCGATGGTCACGCGGTGGCTGATCGGGTCGAGCAGCAGGCCGCCGACCTCGATCGGCGCTTCGCCGTCGGTGGGGCCTGCGCGACGCAGCACGGCCTTCAGGCGCGCCACCAGCTCGCGGGGGGAGAACGGCTTGGTGATGTAGTCGTCGGCGCCGACTTCCAGGCCCTGGATCTTGTTGTCCTCTTCGCCCTTGGCGGTGAGCATGATGATCGGGATGTCCCCGGTCAGCTCGTCGCGCTTGAGGCGCCGCGCCAGTTCGATGCCGGAGGTGCCGGGCAGCATCCAGTCGAGCAGGATCAGATCCGGCTTGCGGTCGACGATGATGGCGTGGGCCTGCTGCGAGTTCTCGGCCTCAAGGCAGTCGTAGCCGGCCATTTCCAACGCCACGGCGATCATCTCGCGGATGGGCGCTTCGTCGTCGACGATCAGAATGTTCCTGCCAACCATGCCTTAATCCTCTTGTCATTTAACTGTCGTGCGCCGCATTAGATAACGGAATTATTGCAGTCGTGTGACAGTATTCGGCGCCCGGCGATTGTGCAAATCCTGGACTAAGCTCTGAGTTCGAATCCTGACAACCACAAAAGAAGGTTTCCATGACTCAGACGACTGTTTCTCTCAAGGCCCTGCTGATGGCCGCCGCACTCGCACTGCCGGGCCTGGCCATGGCGGCCGAGCCGGCCATGATGAAGGACGGCATGATGGTCGACCACAAAGGCATGACCGTCTACACGTTCGACAAGGACGCCGGCGGCAAGTCGATGTGCAACGGCGACTGCGCCAAGAACTGGCCGCCGATGATGGCGCCGGCGGGGGCCAAGGCCGAAGGCAAGTGGACGGTCATCAAGCGTGACGACGGCATGATGCAGTACGCCTACGACGGCAAGCCGCTGTACACCTTCGTGAAGGATGAAAAGCCCGGGGAAATGAAGGGCGACGGCATGAAGGACGTGTGGCACGTCGTGCACGAGCACAAGTGACCGCTTGATCTTTTCCCTCTGTGGAACCCTGTGGGAGCGGACTTGCCCGCGAAGGCGTCAGGTCAGTCGGCAGATCCGTTGACTGATGCGCCGCCATCGCGAGCAGGCTCGCTCCCACAACGGTTCTGCGCGGCGGCTCAGCGCAGCGCGTAATCCAGCACGATCCCGATGAAGATCGCCATCCCCGCCCAATGGTTGTGCAGGAACGCCTTGAAGCACTTCATCCGGTCGCGGTCACGGGTAAACCAGAATTCCCACGCGAAGCAGCCGGCGGCCGCCAGCAGGCCGAGGTGGAACCACATGCCCAGCCCGAACTTCGACCCGGCCAGCAGCAGGCAGCCCAGCGCCAGCCCCTGCAAGGTCAGGATGATCACCCGGTCGGCATCGCCGAACAGGATCGCCGTGGACTTCACGCCGATCTTCAGGTCATCGTCACGGTCCGTCATCGCGTAATAGGTGTCGTAGCCCACGGTCCACAGCAGGTTGGCGATCCACAGCAGCCACGCGGTCGCGGGCAGCTCGCCGGTCTCGGCGGTGAACGCCATCGGCATCCCCCAGGAAAACGCCGCGCCCAGCACCACCTGCGGGTAATAGGTGTAGCGCTTCATGAACGGATAGGTGAACGCCAGCGCCAGGCCGCCCAGCGACAGCCAAACCGTTGCGGCGTTGGTGCACAGCACCAGCAGAAAACTCACGCCCATCAGCAGGGCGAAGAACGCCAGCGCCTCCTTGGAGCTGATCCGGCCGGCGGCCAGCGGGCGCTCCGCGGTGCGTTTGACGTGGCCGTCGACCTTGCGGTCGGCCCAGTCGTTGATCACGCAGCCACCGGCGCGGGTCAGCACCACGCCGAGGACGAAAATAACGATGTTGGCCAGCGACGGCGACCCCTTGCCGGCGATCCACAGCGCCCACAGCGTCGGCCACAGCAGCAGGTAGATGCCGATCGGCTTGTCCATGCGGGTCAGCTGGATGAAGTCCCAGGCCCGCGGGTTCAGGCGGTTCAGGGACTTGAGCAGGCTCTGGTACATCAGCGGTTCTCCGGTTCGGCGGCGGTGGCGGCCCACAGGCTCGGCAGGAAGACCTCCGCCACCAGCACGCTCAGCGCGCCGCGGTCGAAGCGTGAGCGGCGGCCCCACAGCCCAGGCGCGCGGCACTCGGCGGGCAGCCATTGCTCAGGATAGCGGCAGACTTCGATGGCGCGCCGGCTGAAGGCGTGGTCGCAGAACAGCAGCTCGCCCAGGGAGCGGCTGCCCAGTTCGTCCATGTGCAGGCCGTCGCCCTGCAAGGCGCTGCGCGAGGCCACGCTGCGGGCGAACACCCAAGCCTCGCCGTGGCCGCGCAAGTAAACCTCGCGCACCCAGCCTTCGCTGCCCTCGGCCAGGTCCAGCGCCGCGCATTCGTCGGCGCGCAGGGGCTGCCAGCCTTCGAACAGCGGGGTGATGCTGAAGCCGCCGTCGGACAGGCCGGTCAGGCGGCGGGTCAGGGAGCCTTCGTCGAACAGCCAGTCCGAAACCTTCGGGGCGGGGAGGGGCATCAACTGCGTTTGCGCCAGCCAGAGCGGGGCCGGGCGGGATTCTGTGGGTTGCACAATGAGTCGTTTTTGGCCGCAAATGAGGCGGCGAGCTTACCATGGCAGGCGGCGATATTGATTGATCCGGGTCGCCATTGCGCCGAACAGGCTTGCTTCTGCCCGGCACCCCCAGTACAAAACGCCCTGAGCCGGAGGGCAGCGCGACACCATCGACCCTCTGCGCCGACACCCGCCTGAACCTCTGAGGAAACACCGGAATGAAGAAGTGGCAATGTATCGTCTGCGGCCTGATCTACAACGAAGCCGAAGGCTGGCCGGATGACGGTATCGCGGCAGGCACCCGCTGGGAAGACGTGCCTGAGGACTGGCTCTGCCCGGACTGCGGCGTCGGTAAGACGGACTTTGAAATGATCGAAATCAACTGAGAAAACACAAGGAGTAGGGCATGAACGCACCTGTAGTGATCATCGGCACCGGGCTGGCCGGCTACAACCTGGCCCGAGAGTTTCGCAAGCTCGACGGCGACACCCCGCTGCTGCTGATCACCGCCGATGACGGCCGTTCCTACTCCAAGCCGATGCTCTCCACCGGCTTCGGCAAGAACAAGGACGCCGACGGCCTGAGCATGGCCGAGCCGGGCGACATGGCCGATCTGCTCAAGGCCGAAGTGCGCACCCATACCCGCATCAGCGGCATCGACCCGGGCCACAAGCGCCTGTGGATCGGCGAGGAGGCGGTCGAGTACCGCGACCTGATCCTCGCCTGGGGCGCCGAGACCGTGCGCGTGCCGATCGCCGGCGATGCGGCGGACCGGGTGTTCCCGATCAACGACCTCGAAGACTACGCGCGTTTCCGCGCCGCCGTGGACGGCAAGCGCCGGGTGCTGCTGCTCGGGGCCGGGCTGATCGGCTGCGAGTTCGCCAACGACCTGATCCTGGGCGGCTACGAGGTGCAAGTGGTTGCGCCGTGCGAACAAGTCATGCCGACCCTCCTGCACCCGGCCGCCGCTGCGGCCGTGCAGGCGGGGCTCGAAGGCCTCGGTGCGCGTTTCCACTTAGGTCCGGTGCTGGCCCGCCTGCAGAAGGTCGCGGACGGCCTGGAGGCGCACCTGTCCGACGGCCAGGTGATCGCCTGCGACGCGGTGGTGTCGGCCATCGGCCTGCGTCCGCGGATCGACCTGGCGGCCGCCGCCGGGCTCCAGGTCAACCGCGGCGTGACGGTAGACCGTCAGCTCAGGACGTCCCACGCCAACATTTACGCCTTGGGCGACTGCGCCGAGGTCGACGGGCTGAATCTTCTGTACGTAATGCCCCTCATGAGCTGTGCGAGAGCGCTGGCGCAGACCCTCAGCGGCAACCCGACGGCGGTCAGCTACGGGCCGATGCCGATCACTGTGAAGACCCCCGTCTGCCCGCTGGTGGTGTCCCCGCCGCCACGGGGCCGCGAGGGCGTGTGGACGGTCGAGGGGCAGGGCGCCGACGTCAAAGCGCTGTGCCATGACGGCGAAGGCCAGCTGCTGGGCTACGCCCTGACCGGCGCGGCCGTGACCGAAAAACTCGCCCTGAACAAACAACTTCCGGCCCTGCTGGCGTAAATACCGGTCGTTCTGTCGGAATCACCCCGCTTTTGCCCCCACAAAGGTCGCGCGGAGACTGGCGCCGCCCCGAACCGCGTGCCATCCTCACTCCCGTCTGCCGCAGCGTAGAGCCTGCGGCGCCTTGGGCGCTGTTCCAACGAGGACAGCACGGACATAACAACAAAAAACCGTCAAAGGGGCTTCACTAATGCGTAAACCAGAACTCGCCGCCGCCATCGCAGAAAAAGCGGATCTGACCAAAGAGCAGGCCAACCGCGTCCTCAATGCCGTTCTCGAAGAAATCACCGGCGCCCTGCACCGCAAGGACAGCGTCACCCTCGTGGGCTTCGGCACCTTCCTGCAACGCCACCGCGGTGCCCGCACCGGCAAGAACCCGCAAACCGGCGAGCCGGTGAAGATCAAGGCCAGCAACACCGTGGCGTTCAAGCCAGGCAAGTCGTTGAAGGACAGCGTCAATCCGTAATTGAAGTGCGCCCCCGGGAAGAGCGGGGGGGCCGCAGTGAAGAAAGGGCATCACGACCAGGTCGGATGCCCTTTTTTGTGCCTGGCGCAAGGGAAGGTGCGGATCAGGCCGAATAGAAATAGCGGGTCAGGTGGAAGAAGATCGGCGCCGCGAAGCAGATCGAGTCCATCCGGTCGAGCATGCCGCCGTGGCCCTTGATCATCGTGCCCCAGTCCTTGGCGCTCAGGCTGCGCTTGATCGCGGACATGACCAGGCCACCGAGAAAGCCCATGGTCACGATGACCAGCGACATCAGCAGCGCCGCCCAGAAGCTGAACGGCGTCATCCAGAACATGCAGCCGCCGATCAGCGTGGCCGACAGGCCTCCCCCGATCAGACCCTCCACGGTCTTCGACGGGCTCACCAGCGGCGCGACCTTGCGTTTGCCGAACAGCTTGCCGAACACGTACTGCAGGACATCGCTCATCTGCACCACGAAGACCAGGTAGAACAGCAGCAGGGCGTTCTGACCCTGAAAGCCTTGCAGATCCAGCAGCAACAGCGCCGGCGCGTGGCTGATGCAGTAGATGCAGATCATCACCCCCCATTGGATCTTCGCCGTGCGCTCCAGAAAACCTTCGGTGTCCTGGCTCAGGACGGCGATCGCCGGCAGCAGCAGGAACGCATACACCGGCACCAGCAACGTGAACATCGAGTACCAGTGCGTGCCGATCAGCAGGTATTGCAGGGGGATCAGAATGAAAAACGCCGAGAACAGCGCGTTGTGGTCGCCACGCGCAGTGGGCGTCAGCGTGATGAACTCGCGCAGCGCGAACAGGGAAATGAAGCCGAACAGCACGACCGTGGCGTTGGGGCCGAGCAACCAGGACACGAAGAAAACGATGACCATCCCCCACCAGGCGTTCACCCGCTGGTTGAGGTTTTCGATGGTCGCCACCGAGCTTTCGGAGGTGGCCCGCCGGGCCAGGACGCTACCGGTGAGCGAAGCCACGGCCAGCAGGCAGGCAATGGCTGCGAAGAACCAGAGGAATTTGGTTTCCAGACTCATTTCGACAACCTCACGATGGCATCGCGTGCGCGTTCGAGGAACGCCTGCTTTTCTTCGCCGGCAAGGCGTGGCAACGGATCGCCTATGCGGATGGTGCAGATGATCGGCAGCGGCACGTGTTTGCCCTTCGGCATCGAGCGGTGCAGGTTTTCCAGATAGATCGGCACCAGGTCGACCTCGGGGAAGGTCTCGGCCAACCGGAAGATGCCGGACTTGAAGGGGCCTGGCAGCGGCTGGGTGGAACGGGTGCCCTCGGGGAAAATGATGATCGAGTGCCCGGCCCGCACCACGTCGAAAATCGGCTCCAGCACATTGGTGCCCGGCGCAGGGTTGCGCTCAATCAGCACGGCGTTCAGGACGGTTTGGGAAATGTAGGACAGAAAGCGGTTCTTGCCCCAGTAGTCGGCGGCCGCCACAGGCTTCACATCGCGCCGGGCCTGCGCCGGCAGCGCAGCGATGATCGCCAGGGTGTCCATGTGACTGGTGTGATTGGCGAAGTAGATCCGCTGGCGGGTGAGATCAGGCGGGCTTTCCCAGCGGGCCGTCACGCCGATCAGGAATCGCAGCAGCGAAATCAGCGCATTACTGATCCACATGGGCATTCCCCTTCAGTTGCTTGGAGATGGCCAGCGTCCGCGTGACGCAGGTGGCGACCGAACCGACGGCGATGATCAGCAATGCGATCAACAGAACATGATGGGTGCCGTAAACGCTGGTTTCGAACACGTTCAACAGCAGCGCCACGGTCATCACCGCCATGCGGTGCTGCTTGGCCATCGGCCCCATGAAGCTCTGCTTGAGCCCGATGGCGCCGCCGAATACCCGCACATAAGCGGTCAGCGCCGCTGCCAGTGCCGCGAACCAGCCAAGGTCCGCTTGGCCGATGGCGTAACCCAACCCGACGATCAACAGGCTGTCCGCCACCCGGTCGGGAAACTCGTTGTACAGGCTGCCGATCGCCGACTGCTTGCCGCCCTCGATGGCCACCATTCCGTCGAACAGATTGCACAACAAGCGCAGTTGAATGCCGATGATGCAGAAAACCGACCCGGCCACGCCGTTGTCGATCCACAACGTCAGCGCGCCGAAGAGCGCGAAGACCATGCTGACGACGGAAATCTGATTGGGCGAAATGTCCCGCTTCACCAGACCGTCAGTGACCCGCCTCGCCCAACCGGCAGACCGTGTCTTGATGGGCCTTCTGTTTTCATCCATTTGCCAATGTCCTTGTCGGTGCTGCGTTGCAAAAAAAACGGTTACGGGGCGTTGACGGTGTTCGACTGATTTTAGTTACCAGGAACCGTAGGGGATGCCGAATTTTTCTACGTAGGCTTTGGACTCTTCCTGGAAAAAGTAATACTCGCCCAGTGCCTTACCCAAGTGCGGGCCGAGGGGGACAACGCTGGCCTGTTCGCGGGTGACCTCAATTGCCTGAAGGCAGGGGCCGGTGATCCAGACTTTGACGATGCCGCCGGGGGCGAGTCCGACCACTAGCCATTTGCGATGTCTTGTGGCCACTTTTTGATAGGCTCGACAAAACACGTCCTCGCTATTGCGCATCAGCTCGCGGGTGGATTCCGGGATTCTGATGAGGGCGTTGTAGGTCTGAGGCTCGGCGATTGATTGCCAGCGAACATAGAGCAACTCAGGCAGGTTTGCGCCAACGACACGTCGACCTTTGCCTCCCGGGATTTCGGGCCAGCCTGCGGGCTTTCCTCTGAACTCTGCAGGAACACCCTTGCTTAAGGGGCGTGGATATCCTTGAGCGGGTATGCCACTGCCTGCGTTCCCGAAGACCTTCCCGTCAATATCCAGAACTGCGGCTGTCTCTATCCAGACATCCATGTAGTCCGGAGAGTAAAAGTTAAGGCTCCAGGCGTCATAGGGCAGTTTCCGGGCCTTCACGGACGAACAACCTGTCAGCAGGATAGAGAGGAGCAAGACGCAGATCTTCAGGGGGGAGCTGCTTCGTTCAAGCATTGGGATGCACCACGCGAGTGAATTTTTCTGCCGGTCGATTGATGAACACAATGTCCAGATCACTGCTGCCGAAGTTTCTGGCGGCGTTCCAGTTCGCGGACAAATGAATGTAGCGGGTGACGAGTAGCGTCTCTTCTTCGGGAGTGAGGTCGATGCGGCGAGTTTCCCCCAGCGCAAAACGCATCAATTTTGTCGCGATAGGCACCAGTTCTTCCGGTAATGCGAAGCGGCCATCCGGTTCGACGGAAAGAAACGGCACATCATGCTTCACCGCCAACGCACGCATGATCCGCAGATAGATCAATGACAGTTCATTGCGCATTTCCCGCTGACAGCTGACGACAGCGAAGACCCGCTTCCAACGGGTTCTGTCGCCTTTGACGTTCTGTACAACGCGCTTCTCCCATGTGCGTATTTCCAGCGGCAAATCATGAAGATTCAACTGATCCTGCAGACGTCTGAGTTCATATTGCGCAGCCACAAACGCTTTGGATTCATGCAAGGGCAAGCGAACGTCTTCATCGCTTGAGTGCAGTTTGCTGAGCAACACCCGCTCGATGGATCGCGGCAGGTAGCCACCGCCCAGATCGGAATGCACCCCCGGCAACACGATATCCGCAGCATCGGCCTTGTTGAGCGAGAAGTTGTGACGACGCTCATCTCTGGCCACGAGGTGTACGACTTTTTTGGCAATGTCCGGCGCGAGGTACAGATTGAGCCCCGGGTTGACTGCATCGTGGACGCTGAAGTCGCCCGATGAGAGTTTTGCGATGGCGGCAGCGGTATCGAATATGCCAATGAAGTTGATGGTGACATCTGAACGGGTGCTCCAGCTGAAACCCTCAACGAACATGGAGTTTTCGCTGAGTGCTGTTGCTACAAGACTTTTTTGGTCGTTGAAGACGTCATTGGCGAAATGTCTTGCGGCTGCAGCTCCGCGACTGAAGCCGAAAATATCGAATTCTACTTGAGCAACTTTTCGATCCGGATTGGCCTGCTGAAAAAGCTCAATCTGTTCCAGAATCGCGGAAGGGCTCTGTTCGACTCTCGCCAATACTCCCTGGACACCCATCCCTGTCGCCTGCGAGTACAACGAGTCTTCGGCACCGCTGGCAGTGCCGATTCCTTCCAGGTAAACGGGGATGTACGCCATGCGTTCGTCCTCTGCCAAACGGCTCTTGGTATCGTCTCGGTAGAGACCATGCAGCCTCGCCACATTGCTCAAATCATTCCCGTAGCTGTTGTCCGGCGCCCCTCCCTGCCCGTCGTATCCCTGAGTTTCGCAAAACTTCTGAAGGTCTTCTGCTTTCGCCTCCAGCCCCACGTCCCGCGCATGGCACCCGGCAACGCTTTCGCTGTTCAGCCGGTTATTCCCCGTCCCGTCAAAAAACACCCCGATCCGCAGCGTAATCCCGGCAGGTGCCTCATCCTCCAGCTCAACCTCTTCCTCCTCCTCTTCAAGTTCATTTTCAACCGCTGCCTTCGCCCCGGACGCGGGCGCAGCAGCCAGCGCACCGTCCATGCCGGGTAGCCGCCAATCAGCGCCTTCTCCTTCAAGCGTCTTGCCCCCGGTCTCGATCTGCGTGCTGCTGAAGATCCCGCCCCCGTCGATCACGATGTGATGCCCGCCAGCCTTCAGGGTGATGCTGGCCCCCGCATCCAGCACCACGCTGGCGCCCGCCCGCAGATGCACTTGTTGGCCGGCCTCCAAGCTGAGGACGCTGCCCACGTCGGTCTGGCTGCGGCCCTTGATCGATTCGCGCCGGTCGCGTCCGACCTCCAGGCGGCAGTCGTTGAGGATCTGCCGCTCCATGTCGCGCTGGGCGCGCAGGTAGATCAGTTCCTGCCCGGCCCGGTCTTCAAGGGTCAGTTCGTGGTAGCCGCCCGTGCGGGGTGTGCTGCAGCTGCGCAGGGTGGTTCGGGTCTTGTGGGCGGGCAGCCGGTAGGGCGTGGGCGTGACCTTGTTGACCACGCAGCCGGTGATCAGCGGCTTGTCCGGATCGCCCTCCAGGAAGGTCACCACCACTTCCATGCCGACGCGCGGAACGGTCACCGCCCCGAAACCGTCTCCGGCCCACGCCGACGACACGCGCACCCAGCAACTGCTGCGCTCGCTGTTGGAGTGCGCCCGATCCCAAGGGAACTCGACCTTCACCCGCCCGTGTTCGTCGCAGTAGATGTCTTCGCCTTTGGGGCCTGTGACCCTTGCGGTCTGGCTGACGAGCGACGGCCGGCGCGCCGGCAGGGGCGGGCGGTACACCACGTCGGCAGGAACCGCGGTGAAGGTGTTGCGGTAGCCTCGGGCAAAGTCTTCGCCGGGTTGAATGCCGTGGGGCGCCGTTTCCTCCAGCACCTGGGGTTGCCGGCCCTCGTGCGTCACGCTGAGCAGCAGCCACAGGGCGTTGCATCTTTTCCGGGGGTGTCCGCTCAGCTCGAACAGGTGGCCGCTGCGCAGGGGCGGCTGGTCGCTTGCGCCCTCGGCCAGCTCGTAGTCGGCCCGATACCGCTCCAGCGCCTGGCGGGCGAGCCGTTTGCCGCGCTTCTCGCCCTCCAGGAGCAACGGATAGCGGTAGTCCTCAAGGGGTGGCTCGAACTCGGCGCGGAAGCGGCTTTCGAGCGTCAGGCTTGGACGATTCAAGTCGTAGTCGCGGCGCGTGACGGCGCTGGTGCGGGTTCTGGCGCTCAAGGAAAACCGTCTGACCACCGGGTGCCCGGCGACCATGCCGCTGTCCTGTCGGTAGGGCGTGGCGGGCAGTGTGGCCAGGTACACCGGGTCATCGGTGAACACCAACAGATGGCCATCCGCAGAATGGCGGTGATGCCAGGCGATGCCTTCTTCGGCGCACAGGCGCTGAATGAACGCGAAATCGCTCTCGCCGTATTGGGTGCAATAGTCGCGCGGCGGCAACGGTTGGACATGAAAGGCAAAGGCGTCGGGCTGGATGCCGTGGCGTTTGAGGACCTGCGCGATGATCTGCGCGACCGTCAGGCCCTGGAAAATCCGCTGGTCGTGGCTGAACTGCAAGTAGTGCAGGAAGGGCACCAGCGACAGGCCGTAGTGCGTCTGACGCTTTCCCGAGTCACCGGCCGACGCCTCTTCGATATGGCCGTGGATCCCCTCGCCGTGGTGGCCGAACCGGAGGAAGGCCGGCTGGCCGAGCAGGCTTTCCATGTCGAAATCAGGGTGTTCGCTGACCAGTTCGATGCGCAGGGCATAAAGGCCGCTGACCCTTTCGGTGCCGTTGAACGCCAGCACCTGGAAGTCATGGCGGACGCCGGGAATGTGCAGCGTGACGGAGGCGGAATTGACAGTTTCAGACATGCGCGTGTCCCTGGATCGCGGGGAAAACCGGCGTGGTGTCGAAACCGTCCCTGGCCAGCGCACGCCGATGTTTGGCTGCACGCTAACAAGGCGTGAAACATGTTTATGTAAGAAGTGTCCGGCGCTTGAGTCAGACCGATCCGTGTTTCAAAGTGCGGGTTCTGTTTGAGGAAAGGGCTGTAGGAAGAGCGACGGCGGGATATAGCATTCGATGCATGAACCCCCTTTTGCGCAAGGCCTTTGGAACTAGTGGATATATAGGATGCCATCATTGTGATGGCACTTTTATTGTTCCCGATGGTTTTTCACCTTTTGTTCATAGATACCGTCCCATTTTCAGAACCGTCCTACTTCATTTTTTTTCTGGATTTGTCATGCTTTCCGCCCTTACTTGTGGAACGAGCGTGCAGCTGTCCGGTGGCGGTTTCGCGGGCCGCTCTAGGTCGGAGGTTTCGGCCTTGAGGGAGGTAAACGTGGAATATAAACAGGCATCAGGGAAACCCTTGCGGCATATAGGGCAATCTCTTACAGAGCCCAATGAACACTTCGTCTTGTTGTTTAATCGGATGCTTGCTAGTGGCCATCATAGTGATTACGATGCGCGCACTTGAAAGAGCAGAAACTCAATTGGATGAGTCGCTTCACCGCTCTTCGCTACTGTCCCGCGCCGCTGCCATTCCAATGGGCGCACGACCGTAATCCAAACTAAAGGCCATGGATGTCCTACTCGAGCAAACTTTCCGCCCATTACCTCGAACTCGCTAAAGTCTCTGTTTCCAAAGAGAATTTTGCGGGCGAAGACGTTCGCTTCTCGAGCGAATTCGAGGCGCTGGAAAGCGAGCTGGCCAAGGCTTCGTCGATGCACGAAAGCGGCCAGATCGACTGGCTCAAAATCCGCGAAAACAGCGAAACCCTCCTGCGCACGCAGTCCAAGGATCTGCGGGTCGGCGCCTGGTTGACGTGGTCGCTGTACCAGCGCGAATCCTTCCCCGGCCTGCTCGCCGGCCTCGGCCTGCTGCACCATCTGTCGGAAAACAACTGGGCCGACATCCACCCGCTCAAGCCCCGCACCCGGGCCGCCGCCATCGGCTGGCTGGTGCCGCGGCTGGAGCAGGTCATCACCGAAAACGTCGCGATCAAGGAACAGCTGCCGATGTTCCGGCGCCTGTCCGAGCATCTGGACGGCCTCGACGCCGCCTGCAGCCAGCACCTGGGCGACGACGCGCCGCTGCTGCTGCCGGTCAGCCGCCGGCTGAAGACCATGATCCAGCGCGCCGCCGACAACCAGCCGGAGCCCGGCGTGGTCGGCGCGGCGGTGGCCCAGGTCAAGCAGGCCGCCACCCAGCTGTTCACCCCCGGCGCACCGATCGACAACGAGAAAGAGGCCTACAAGGCCCTGCGCGCCCAGCAGGAGAGCGCCCGTCCGCTGTGCGCCTGGTGGCTCAAGCAGAAGGCCACCGACCTGCGCGCCCTGCGCCTGAACCGCACGCTGCTGTGGCTGCCGATCGACGCGGTGCCCGAGCGCAACGCCGAGCAGATCACCGTGCTGCGCAACCTGCCGACGGACAAGCTCAAGGCCTATCAGGATCGTTTCGACCAGGGCAAGTACGCCGACCTGCTGGTGGAGCTGGAGGCGAGCCTGGCGAAGGCGCCGTTCTGGTTCGACGGCCAGCGGATGGTCTGGGAATGCCTGCAGAACCTCAACGCCGAAATGGCCATGCGCGAAGTGGAGATCCACTTCGCGCTTTTGGTTCAGCGCCTGCCCGGCATCGTCGAGCTGCGTTTTCACGACGGCGTGCCGTTCGCCGATCCGGCCACCCGCGCCTGGATCGCCGCCAACGTCATGCCGCACCTGCAGAGCGCCAGCGCGCCGCGCAAGGTCGAGGCCGAGGTCGAGACCCAGCCGGCCTGGGAAAAGGCCCTCGAAGAGGTGATGCCGATCCTGCGCAAGGAAGGCCTGAAGGCCGCCGTGCAGATCCTCAAGCAAGGCCTGCAGGCCGCCCACGGCGGACGGGTGCGCTTCTTCTGGCAGTTCGCCCTGGCGCGCCTGTGCTTCATGGCCAAGAAGTACGAACTGGCCAAGAACCAGCTCGAAACCCTCGATCAGACACTACAGGACTCAGGCCTGCACGCCTGGGAGCCCGATCTTGCGCTGGAAGTGCTGCACCTGCTGCACAGTTGCTGCGAGCTGATGCCGCAGAACCATGCCGTACGTGAACGCAAGGATGAGATTTATCGCAGGCTGTGCCACCTCGACCTCGAAGTGGTACTCGAATAGGCCCCAGGGCCACAACCGCAAGGAGAAAAGCCATGGCCAAAGAAGGCTCGGTAGCCCCCAAGGAACGCATCAACGTCACCTTCAAACCCGCCACCGGCGGTGCTCAGGAAGAGATTGAACTGCCGCTGAAACTGCTGGCGATCGGTGACTACACCCACCGCAAGGACGAGCGCAAGATCGAGGATCGCAAGCCGATCAGCATCGACAAGATGACCTTCGACGAGGTGCTGGCCAAGCAGGAGCTGAGCCTGACCCTGAGCGTGCCGAACCGTCTGCAGGAAGACGGCGAAGCCGACGAGCTGGCCGTGCAGCTGCGCGTCAACTCCATGAAGGACTTCAACCCGGCCAGCCTGGTCGAGCAAGTGCCTGAACTGAAAAAGCTGATGGAACTGCGCGATGCGCTGGTGGCCCTCAAAGGCCCGCTGGGCAACGCCCCTGCGTTCCGTAAAGCCATCGAAGGCGTGCTCGCCGACGACGAATCCCGCGGTCGCGTACTCGGTGAGCTGGGCCTGAACGCCGCAGCCCCGGACGCCTGAGACTCCAGCAGCCAAGGAAGCCAACACAATGAGCACTAGCGCAGCACAACAGAACGCCGCCGAGAACGGCGAATACAGCATCCTCGACAGCATCATCGCCGAGACCCGCCTGACGCCGGACGACGAAGCCTACGACATCGCCAAACGCGGTGTGTCGGCGTTCATCGAAGAGCTGCTCAAGCCGCAGAACAACGGCGAGCCGGTCAAAAAGGCCATGGTCGACCGCATGATCGCCGAGATCGATGCCAAGCTCAGCCGTCAGATGGACGAAATCCTGCACCACCCGGACTTCCAGGCCCTGGAATCGTCGTGGCGCGGCCTGCAGCTGCTGGTGGACCGCACCAACTTCCGCGAAAACATCAAGATCGAAATCCTCAACGTCTCCAAGGACGACCTGCTGGACGACTTCGAAGACTCGCCGGAAGTGATGCAGTCGGGCCTGTACAAGCACATCTACACCGCTGAATACGGCCAGTTCGGTGGACAGCCGGTAGGCGCGATCATCGCCAACTACTACCTGTCCCCAAGCTCGCCGGACGTGAAGCTGATGCAGTACGTGTCCAGCGTCGCCTGCATGTCCCACGCGCCGTTCATCGCCGCCGCCGGCCCGAAATTCTTCGGCCTGGAAAGCTTCACCGGCCTGCCGGACCTGAAGGACCTGAAAGACCACTTCGAAGGCCCGCAATTCACCAAGTGGCAGAGCTTCCGTACCTCCGAAGACGCCCGCTACGTCGGCCTGACCGTGCCGCGTTTCCTGCTGCGCAACCCGTACGACCCGGAAGAGAACCCGGTCAAATCGTTCGTGTACAAGGAAAACGTCGCCAACAGCCACGAACACTACCTGTGGGGCAACACCGCCTACGCGTTCGGCACCAAGCTGACCGACAGCTTCGCCAAGTTCCGCTGGTGCCCGAACATCATCGGCCCGCAGAGCGGCGGCGCCGTTGAAGACCTGCCTCTGCACCACTTCGAGAGCATGGGCGAGATCGAGACCAAGATCCCGACCGAGGTTCTGGTGTCCGACCGCCGCGAGTACGAACTGGCCGAGGAAGGCTTCATCTCCCTGACCATGCGCAAAGGCTCCGACAACGCGGCGTTCTTCTCCGCAAGCTCGGTGCAGAAGCCGAAGTTCTTCGGCATCAGCGCAGAAGGCAAGGCGGCTGAGCTGAACTACAAGCTCGGCACCCAACTGCCGTACATGATGATCGTCAACCGTCTGGCCCACTACCTGAAGGTCCTGCAGCGCGAGCAACTCGGTTCGTGGAAAGAGCGCACCGACCTCGAGCTGGAACTGAACAAGTGGATCCGCCAGTACGTGGCCGACCAGGAAAACCCGAGCGCCGAAGTCCGTGGCCGCCGTCCTCTGCGCGCTGCGCAGGTGATCGTCAGCGACGTCGAAGGCGAGCCGGGCTGGTACCGCGTCAGCCTGAACGTGCGTCCGCACTTCAAGTACATGGGTGCCGATTTCACCCTGTCGCTGGTCGGCAAGCTGGACAAAGAGTAAGAGCGACTCATGGACGGATACGGCAGCCTTTTCGAACGCCTGAACGGCGACGCGGACCTGCGCGCCGGCTGGAGCCGCGAGGCTTCGGCCATGGCGTCGGTGGCTGCCCATCTGGCCAAAATGCTCAGCACCCGGGCGGGCAGCGTGCAGACGCTGTCCGACTACGGGTTGCCCGATCTCAATGACATGCGCCTGAGCCTGCACGACTCCCTGAGCCAGGCCCGCCTGGCCATCGAAAGCTTCATCGAAGCCTACGAGCCGCGCCTGAGCAACGTGCGTGTCATTTCCCTGCCGCGTGACCACGACCAGCTCCGCCTGTCCTTCAGCATCGAAGGCCTGCTGGAGGTGGACGGTTTCAAGCGTCAGGTCAGTTTCTCCGCGCGCCTGGACGGCAGCGGCCAAGTGAAGGTCAACTAAGGAAATCCCCGATGTCCGGCAAACCCGCAGCCCGCGTCTCCGACCCCACCGCTTGCCCGCTCCCAGGCCACGGCACCAACCCGATCGCCGCCGGTTCCGGCGACGTCTTCTTCGACGGCCTCCCGGCCGCCCGCCAGGGCGATGCCTCGGCCTGCGGCGGCGCCTTGGTCGGCGACCTCGCCACCACGGTGCTGATCAACGGCAAACCGGCTGCGACCGTGGGTTCGGTCGGGGCTCATGGCAACAAGGTCACGGCGGGTTCCGGGACGGTGATCATCGGCAATTCGCATTCGCCGGCGCCGTTTGTGCCGCCGTTGCCGCTCATTCTTCCTGGGTTTGATGAGCAGTTTGCGCTCACCGATGTGTCCGGTGCGCCGATGGCAGACCGGCGATACCTGATTGTTCGCCAGGATGGCTCGCACGAGGAAGGAGTGACCAACGCAAAAGGCTTCACTCATCGGCTTGCTCGCCACGACAGTGCGGAGAAGATCGAAATCTACGTTGCACAGGAGGACTGATAAGTGGGCGCCGACACTATCAAAACTTCGAGTGGTGCCTTTGCAAAAGTCGCGACCATGCAAAGCACGCCGACTAAAGATCTCACTCCCAAGCCAATTGCTGTCGAACATGGCCTGACGGTCTTCCTTGGGGGAGCAGGGATGATTGGAGCCTATAACGCGGACATGGTAGCGGCTCTCAAGGAAGCCGGTATCCCTAACGCGGTATATGGGAACTACTCATCATTGACGGCTGGATTGGATAAGCATGTCCCGGATATGGTCGACATGCTTAGCGATGCCGCCTCTGTGGTTTTATATAATCAGGATGAAAGTGATCCTGTTATTTTCGAATATGGCGAACTTCAGAAGTGTACTTATGGTGGAGAATACATAGAGAAAAAGTATCTCTATGGATTGATCACTATCAAGAGTAACAGTGTAGTGGAGTGCACGCCAACCAGCGACATCCTAGCGATCAAAATCGGTCGAGACGTTTCCAAAATCAAAGCGACGGAGTTTCCTCTTAGCTCGATGGAAATCACCAAGCCGCTGCCGAAGGTCGGGCAGTTTAATATTGTTGGGTACTCCTGGGGATCTGTCATCGCGGCTCGTACGGCCATGTACTATGCGCGTTCCGGGGTCAAGGTCAGCAATGTTGTGCTCATCGGATCTCCGATAAATAAAAGCCTGAAAGATGCTGTTAGTAATCATCCCAATATTGGTAAAGCAATAGTCATCAATTTGCAGGATAAGGGCGACCCCATCTACGCAGGCATGACCGACAAGGAGTTGGTGGACTCTGCGCTCAAGCTAGGAAAGCAGATGCCGACCGCAGAGGGGCACTTCTACTATTCCGGTGATACGCCTGAAGGCAGGGTCAGACGTCGTGAGCTTGCAAAGCTGCTTTTCTCCAAGGGGCTTCGTTAAATGTTCCGTCTGCTCTATCTGTTGATATCAACGGTGATGCTGTTGATGCCGTTCACCGACCCAAAGAGCAAATGGCTAGTGGGCGGAGTGGAACTGTATGGTTACTTCTTTATTTTTTGCATCATTGTTTACATTCCTTTGATGGTTGCTGCTTTTGTTTTTTTTGTGAAGTCGTTGCTGATGTTTGTGCGGAAAAAAGAACTTCGAAAGGGTTCTTTGTCGTTGGCGGCGGCCGTCATTGGCGCTGTCGCTCTGTATGGCTTTAATTATTGGGTGTTCAATGACATTTACTAATGCTGGAAAAGTTGGGGTCTCCCAGTATTTTCAATTTATGAAGAGTAAATATCTTTTGCTTGCTGGCGCAGTCCTGGTGGTTTTGTCCTTCTGGACCTGGTATTGCGTCAATGCAATGATCGGCTTTCCCGCAGGCATTACCCAGATCAGTCCCTCCGGTCGATACATTCTGGAAAACGTACGAGTGGGAAAAATTTTTCCATTCGGCGGCATGGCTTACCTCAGGGTCATCGACAGAGAAAACCCTCAAGTCGTCTATCGCACGCCCTTGTATGACACTCAGTCCCTGGACATGAACACAAACGAGACCGAATCCACTGTCGGGATCGTCTGGATATATTTTGATCGCAACAAGAAGTCCTTTGAAATTGCCATGCCGGAATGGGAAGAAAGTTGGATGAACATGTTCATCAGCAATACCCCATACACGCATCTGGAAAATTGAACGATATGGATCGGACGAACGAATTTCAGGGTTACCTGGCCGGTGTCGCCGACAGCGATCTGTTCGGCTGTCTGGCCTTGCTGAGCTTTGTCCTGCTGGTGACTGCCTTGCATCGTGCTGCCCGAGCTTCGCGTGTGCATCGGGTTCTGACGCTGTTCGTCCTGATGATGGTCGTCGCGATCCATGGCACCGGTACTTGGTACCTGAACCTGAGGCCAGCATGAGCCATTCCAGTCGACTTGCCATGTGCCTGTTTGTCCATGCCCTCGGATGCGTGGCCTATGCATTTCTGAATGATGCCGTTGCGCTTGCCTACAAAGGGTTGAACGGTGGCTTCACCTCCAGGGGCGTTGCCGTCGGCATGGCTAGCTACGCGCTTTTCTACATCTTTTTGGCCATCAATCTGATTGTCGCGTTGGTGCCGAACCTGTTCGCCAAGCTACTGCTGCTGTGTCTGATGGTGGGTTTCATCTTGCTTTGGATGCTGCCGGATCAGCCCTTGAGGGCGTTGTTTTATGGCGTGGCTCAGGGCTGCGCCACGTTGCTGTCAATTCTCGCTACTCAGGTCATCGAGTTGCGTTGGGCGGCCCGAAGCATTGCCGGTCGTGTGCAGAACCGGCCAGAAGGCGGTCTCGCATGAACAGTGCAGTACGCAAAACACAGGACACCACTTACGTGAGCTCCATTACCAGGCAGGTACTTTCCCGTGTCCTTTAACCACTACTACCAAAGCGAACTCACCGCACTGCGCCAACTGGGCCGTCGTTTCGCCGAGCGTAGTCCGGCGCTTGCGCCATTTTTGGGGCAGGCCGGGCGGGATCCGGATGTGGAGCGGTTGCTGGAAGGGTTCGCGTTCCTGACCGGGCGCCTGCGCCAGAAGCTCGACGACGAGTTGCCGGAGCTCAGCCACTCGCTGATGCAACTGCTGTGGCCGAACTACATGCGGCCGCTGCCGGCGTTCAGCATTCTGCAATTCGACCCGCTCAAGCGTTCGGGGCCGGCGCTGAAGGTCGAGCGGGACACGCCGATCGAGAGCGTGCCGATCGAAGACGTGCGCTGCCGCTTCCGCACCTGCTACCCGACCGAAGTGCTGCCGCTGGACCTGGCCGCGCTGAACTACTCGGTGAAGGGCGACGGCTCGCTGCTCAGCCTGCGCCTGGAGATGAGCGCCGACGGCCACCTCGGCGAACTGGAGCTGAGCAAGCTGCGCCTGCACTTCGCCGGCGAGCGCTACATCAGCCAGATGCTTTACCTGAGCCTTTTGCGCAACCTCGAAGGCATCGAGCTGATCCCGCTGGACGGCGCCGGCAAGCCCATCGACGGCGTCAGCGGCAAGCCGATGGCGTTCAAGATCCCGGGCGACCGCGTCAAGCCGGTGGGCTTCGCCGAAGAAGAGGCGCTGATCCCGTACCCGCTCAACACCTTCCGCGGCTACCGCTACCTGCAGGAATACTTCGCCTTCCAGGACAAGTTCCTGTTCGTCGACGTCAACGGCCTCGACATCCTCAAGGCGCTGCCGGAAGACACGCTCAAGCAGATGCGCGGCCTGGAGCTGCGCTTCGACATCCGCAAGAGCGGGATCATGCGCATGCGCCCGACCCTGGACAACGTGAAGCTGTTCTGCACGCCGATCGTCAACCTGTTCAAGCACGACGCGCTGCCGATCCGCCTCGACGGCAAGCAGGACGAATACCTGCTGCTGCCGGCGGAGTTCGACCTGGAGAACTGCGGCGTGTTCTCGGTGGAGACCGTCACCGGCTGGAAGCCCGGCGGCCTCGGCTACCAGGAGTACGTGCCGTTCGAGTCGTTCGAGCACGACCCCAGCTTCGACGTGCCCAACAGCCGTCCGCACTACAGCATCCGCCAGCGTTCATCCTTGCTGCACGACGGCCTCGACACCTACTTGAGCTTCGGCATCCGCCACACCGAGGCCCACGAGACCCTGTCGATCGAGCTGACGTGCACCAACCAGAACCTGCCGCGCAAACTCAAGCTCGGCGACATCTGCATGGCCTGCGAAGAGACGCCGGAGTTCCTGAGTTTCCGCAACATCACCCCGGCCACGTCGAGCTTCGCACCGCCGCTGAACCGTGACTTCCTGTGGAAGCTGATCAGCAACATGTCGCTCAACTACCTGTCGCTGGCCGACGTCAACGCGCTGAAGGTGATCCTGGAGACCTACGACCTGCCGCGCTACTACGACCAGCACGCGGAGAAGGTCAGCAAGCGCCTGCTCGGCGGCCTCAAGCACATCAAGCACCATCACGTGGATCGCCTGCACCGTGGGCTGCCGGTGCGCGGCCTGCGCACCGAACTGACCATCGATCCGGAAGGCTACATCGGCGAAGGCGACCTGTTCGTCTTCGCCTCGGTCCTCAACGAGTTTTTCGCGCTCTACGCCAGTCTCAATTCGTTCCACGAACTGCGGGTCAAGAGCACACAGGGAGAGGTGTACCAATGGACACCACGTATGGGTCTGCAGCCCCTGCTCTAAGCGGGCTGACCCGGGCAATACGCGAGTACTCGCTGTTTCAGGCCGTGCTGCTGGTGATCGACCGGCTGCGCGATGCGCACCCGTACCTGAGCGAGGACGACCTGTACGACCAGCTGGAATTCCAGGCCAACCCGAGCCTCGGGTTCCCCGGCTGCGACGTCGACCGCGTGGAGTTCTTCGAAGAGCACGGGCAGATGCGCGCGCGCATGCGCTTCAACCTGATCGGCCTGGTCGGTTCCGGTTCGCCGCTGCCGGCGTTCTACGGCGAACAGGCCCTGGGCGACAGCGAAGAAGGCAACCCGACGCGCAACTTCCTCGACCTGTTCCACCATCGCCTGCAGCGGCTGCTGCTGCCGATCTGGCGCAAGTACCGCTACCGCGCCAGTTTCCAGAGCGGCGCCATCGACCCGTTCTCGTCGCAGCTGTTCGCCCTGATCGGCCTGGGCGGCGACGAGATCCGCAAAGCCAAGGAACTGAACTGGAAGCGCCTGCTGCCGTACCTCGGCCTCTTGAGTCTGCGGGCCCACTCGGCGGCCCTGATCGAGGCGGTGCTGCGGTACTACTTCAAGCACGAGGACCTGGTCATTGAGCAGTGCCTGGAGCGCCGGGTGGAGATCCTCGAAGAGCAGCGCAACCGTCTCGGCTTCGCCAACAGCGTGCTGGGCGAAGACCTGGTGCTGGGCGAGCACGTGCGCGACCGCAGCGGCAAGTTCCGCATCCACATCACCGAACTCGACTGGGAGCGGTTCCACGAATTCCTGCCCATCGGCTTCGGTTACCAGCCGCTGTGCGCGCTGGTGCGGTTCACCCTGCGTGACCCGCTCGATTACGACATCCGCCTGGTGCTGCGTCCGGAAGAGATCCGCGAACTGCGCATCGGCGAGAAGAACGACTGTCGCCTGGGTTGGACCAGTTGGCTGGGCTGCGAAAAAGCGGACGGTGTGGTGACCCTGGGCAGCAAAATTCATTAAGGACGTGAGCCATGATCAACGTAGACCTGCAACAACTCATCCAGGCGCTGGACGCCGAAACCCGCCGTGACCTGGAGCGTTCGGCTGAGCGTTGCGTCGCCCGCGGCGGCAGCAAGATCCTGGTCGAAGACCTGCTGCTGGGCCTGCTGGAGCGCCCGAACGGCCTGCTCGGCCGCGCCCTGCAAGACGCCGACGTGGACGCCGGCGAGCTGAGTGCCGCCTTGCAGACCCGTGTCGAGCACAGCGCCTCGCGCAACCCGGTGTTCGCCCCGGAGCTGGTGCAGTGGCTGCAGGACGCGTTGCTGGTGGCCAACCTTGAGCTGGGCCAGACCCAGGTCGAGCAGGCCGCGCTGATCCTCGCGCTGCTGCGCAACCCGATGCGCTACGCCGGCAGCCGCTACCAGCCGCTGCTCGCCAAGCTCAACATCGACCGCCTGAAGGAATTCGCCCTGTCGCAGCAGGAGCAACCGGCGGCCGGCGGCAAACCCGCCGTCCAGGGCGAATCGTTGCTGCAGCGCTTCACCCACAACCTGACCCAGCAGGCCCGCGACGGCAAGCTCGACCCGGTGCTGTGCCGCGACGGCGCGATTCGCCAGATGGTCGACATCCTCGCCCGGCGCCGCAAGAACAACCCGATCGTGGTGGGCGAGGCCGGCGTCGGCAAGACCGCCATCGTCGAAGGCCTGGCCTCGCGCATCGCCGCCGGCGAAGTGCCGCAGGTGCTCAAGGGCGTCGAGCTGCTGGCCCTGGACATGGGCCTGCTGCAGGCCGGCGCCAGCGTGAAGGGTGAGTTCGAGCGCCGCCTCAAGGGCGTGATCGACGAGGTCAAAGCCTCGCCGAAGCCGATCATCCTGTTCATCGACGAAGCCCACACCCTGATCGGCGCCGGCGGCAATGCCGGCGGTTCCGACGCGGCCAACCTGCTCAAACCGGCGCTGGCCCGCGGCGAACTGCGCACCATCGCCGCCACCACTTGGGCCGAGTACAAGAAATACTTCGAGAAGGATCCGGCGCTGGCCCGCCGCTTCCAGCCGGTCCAGCTGCACGAGCCGACCGTCAACGAAGCCGTGACCATCCTGCGTGGCCTGGCCCAGGTCTACGAGAAGAGCCACGGCATCTACCTGCGCGATGACGCCGTGGTGTCGGCGGCGGAACTGTCCGCCCGTTACCTGGCCGGCCGCCAACTGCCGGACAAGGCCGTCGATGTGCTCGACACCGCCTGCGCCCGCGTGCGCATCAGCCTGGCCGCCGCCCCGGAAAGCCTGGAGCGCCTGCGCGGCGAGCTGGCCGAGGGTGGCCGTCAGCGCCAGGCCCTGCGCCGCGACGCCGAGGCCGGCCTGCCGGTCGACCACGAAGCGCTGGAGGCGCTGGAAGCGCGTCTGGACGAGGCCGAAGACGAAATGGCCGCGCTGGAAACCCTGTGGACCGAACAGAAGCAACTGGCCGAGCGCCTGCTGGATCTGCGCCAGCAACTGGCCAAGGCCCGCGAAGCGGCGGCGGTCGAGCCGGTGGTGAGCATCGAGGAAGACGCCGAAGGCACCGTGATCGAGACCCTCGTGGCCGAGAGCGATGAGGCCCAAAGCGTCGAGGCGCTGGAGGCCGAGCTGCATGAGACCCACAGCGCCCTGACCGCCGCCCAGGCCAAGGAGCGTCTGGTCAGCTTCGAAGTCTGCCCGCGCCTGGTGGCCGAGGTGATCAGCGCCTGGACCGGCGTGCCGCTGGCGCAGTTGGCCCGCGAACACAACGCCAAGGTCGCGAGCTTCGCCACCGACCTGCGCACCCGCATCCGCGGCCAGGAACAAGCCGTGCACGCCCTCGACCGTTCGATGCGCGCCACCGCCGCCGGCCTGAACAAGCCGGACGCACCGGTGGGCGTGTTCCTGCTGGTGGGCCCGAGCGGCGTCGGCAAGACCGAAACCGCGCTGGCGCTGGCCGACCTGCTGTACGGCGGCGACCGTTTCATCACCACCATCAACATGTCCGAGTTCCAGGAGAAGCACACCGTTTCCCGCCTGATCGGCGCGCCGCCGGGCTACGTCGGCTACGGCGAGGGCGGCATGCTCACCGAAGCCGTGCGCCAGAAGCCGTACTCGGTGGTGCTGCTCGACGAAGTCGAGAAGGCGGATCCGGACGTGCTCAACCTGTTCTACCAGATCTTCGACAAGGGCGTGGCCAACGACGGCGAAGGGCGTGAGATCGATTTCCGCAACACGCTGATCCTGATGACCTCGAACCTGGGCAGCGACCGCATCAGCGACCTGTGCGAGAACGGCCAGCGGCCGACCGCCGAAGTGCTGGAAGAGACCATCCGCCCGGTGCTGAGCAAGCACTTCAAGCCGGCGCTGCTGGCGCGCATGAAAGTGGTGCCGTACTACCCGGTGGGCGGCCCGGTGCTGCGCGAGCTGATCGAGATCAAGCTGGGCCGTCTGGGCGAGCGCCTGAACCGCCGTCAGCTGGACTTCACCTGGTGCCAGAACCTCGTCGATCACCTGTCCGAGCGCTGCACCCAGAGCGAAAGCGGTGCGCGCCTGATCGATCATCTGCTCGACCAGCACGTGCTGCCGCTGGTGGCCGACCGCTTGCTCGACGCCATGGCCACCGGCGAAAGCCTGCAGCGGGTGCACGCCACCCTCGACGGCGATGCCGGCGTGACCTGCGAGTTCGCCTGAGGTGGGTGTGATGTTCACTCAAGTGCCGCAGCCGCTGGCCTATGCCGAAGCCTTGCTGGCGCAGTTCGCCAGCCTGTCGCGGGCGGCGGACGGCGCTGCGCTGCTGGGTGACTTCGTGCGCGGCCTGGCGGAACTGAGCGGTTGCGAGCTGACGCAGCTGTACCTGCTCGACGCCACGCACACGTCCCTTGGGATGAACGCCGAATGCCTCGACGGCGTGCTGCAGCCGCGCGAGGCGGCGAGCCTTCCGGCGGACTACAACGGCGAACAGCTGCTGCAGTTCGCCCTGTGCCAGAACCGCGTGGTGTGCCTGAGCGAACTGAGCGGCAGCCTGCACGAAACCAGCTTCCTGCCGGCGACCTCCGCGCCGTGGCAGTCGCTGCTGTGCGTGCCGCTGGTCAACCCGCAGAAGGCGGTCGAAGGGCTGCTGCTGTGCGCCAGCCGCCGCCATGCCGACCTGCAAGGCTTCGCCGACTCCCTGGGCCAGCTCGGCTCGTTCGTGCTCGGCCAACTGCATCTGCTGCAACGCCTGCGGCAACCGGCGTGCGCCGCCGAACCGGCCCTGCGCAGTGTGCCGAGCATCAGCGGCTACGGCCTGATCGGCAAGAGCCCGGCGATGCGCCAGACCTACTCGCTGATCGGCAAGGTGCTGCACAGCCCCTACACCGTGCTGCTGCGCGGCGAGACCGGCACCGGCAAGGAAGTGGTGGCGCGGGCGATCCACGACTGCGGCCCGCGCCGCTCCCAGGCGTTCATCGTGCAGAACTGCGCGGCGTTCCCGGAAAACCTGCTGGAAAGCGAGCTGTTCGGCTACCGCAAGGGCGCCTTCACCGGCGCCGACCGCGACCGCGCCGGGCTGTTCGACGCGGCCAACGGCGGCACCCTGCTGCTGGACGAGATCGGCGACATGCCGCTGTCGCTGCAGGCCAAGCTGCTGCGCGTGTTGCAGGAAAGCGAGATCCGGCCGCTGGGCTCCAACGACACCCACAAGATCGACGTGCGCATCATCGCTGCGACCCACCGCGACCTGTCGGTGCTGGTCAGCGAAGGCAAGTTCCGCGAAGACCTGTACTACCGCCTCGCGCAGTTCCCGATCGAACTGCCGGCCCTGCGTCACCGCGAAGGCGACATCCTCGACCTGGCCCGGCACTTCGCCGACAAGGCCTGCGCGTTCCTGCAGCGCGACCCGGTGCGCTGGTCCGAGGCGGCGCTGGAGCACCTGTGCGGCTACAGCTTCCCCGGCAACGTGCGCGAGCTCAAAGGGCTGGTCGAGCGGGCGGTGCTGCTGTGCGAAGGCGGCGAGCTGTTGGCCGAGCATTTTTCCCTGCGCCTGGAACCGCCGCCGGAAGACAACAGCGGCCTGAACCTGCGCGAACGACTGGAGCGGGTCGAGCGCACGCTGCTGCTCGACTGCCTGCGCAAGAACGACGGCAACCAGACCCTGGCCGCCCGCGAACTGGGCCTGCCCCGGCGCACGCTGCTGTACCGGCTCGGCCGCCTGAACATCAATCTGGGGGACTTCGATGGCTGACCTGCAATGGCTTGCATCCTCACCGAGGATGGCGCGAAGGCCCCGATGCAGAGCCTTCGCCAACACCCCGAACACCTCTTTCAGCGCCGCCCGCAAGGGTCGGCGCTTTGTGCTTTGTCTACACCTGGAGACCCTCTGATGCCTGTACGTCACTGGCAAGCCGTCCTGCTGACCCTCGTCGTTCTATGCGGCCTCGGCGGCTGCAGCGGCAACTACAAATACAACGACAAGGACTATCGCCCGTTGGGTGATCCGCAGGCGGCCAATCGCGGCAAGTGACCGCAAGGAGCATCAAACATGGAACTGGTTTTCGAAATGCTGAACACCAAGCAGTTCGTGCCCACCGAACTGTGCCAGAAGACCTTCAAGCAGGCCGGCGGCGTGATCGGACGGGGCGAGGACTGCGACTGGATCATCCCGGACCGCAAGCGGCACCTGTCCAACCACCACGCGATCGTCAGCTACCGCGAGGGCACGTTTTTCCTCACCGACACCAGCAGCAACGGCGTGCAGGACGGTGAGAGCGGCGCCCGCCTGCACAAGGGCGAGCCGGTGCGCATCGAACACGGCAGCACCTACGTGCTGGGCGATTTCGAGATCCGCGCGCGCCTGGTGCGCGACCCGGCGACCTTCGACGGCGAAGCCGGGCGCCCCCGTGCCGCCGGCAGCATCATCCCGGACGACGCCTTCCTCGACCTCGACCCGCTCAACGCGCTGGAGCAGCAGGAGCGCGTGTACTCGGAGATCGAAGAGCTGCTGGCGCCCAACACCAAGCCTGAGGACTCCCGTCAGCGCGCCGACTACGCCCGCATCGACATGGAAAGCCTGATGGTGCCGGAGCTGATCAGCGAGCCGGCCAAGCCTGAGCCGGCCCCGGCGCCGAAAGCCGTCGAGCGCCAGAGCGAAGGGTTCTGGGAACACTTCGGCACGGCGCTGGGCGTGGACCTCAAAGGCCTGAGCCACGACGAGCGCGAAGAATTGGCGCTGAACGCGGCGCGCCTGCTCAAGCAGAGCATCGGCGGCCTGCAGCAGAGCCTGCGCACCCGTTCGGAGCTCAAGAACGAACTGCGCCTGGCCCAGACCACCGCCCAGGGCACCAACAAGAACCCGCTGAAGTTCGCGGTGGATGCCGGCGAAGCGCTGGGCATGCTGCTGCAGCCGCACAAGCCGGGGCACCTGCCGGCGGCGCAGGCGGTGTCCCGTGCGTTCCGCGACTTGCAGGCGCATCAGGTGGCCCTGCTGACCGCCAGCCGTGCGGCGGTGCGCGGCACCCTGGAGCACTTCTCGCCGGAGCAGCTGACCCTGCGTTTCGAGCGCGACAACAAGCCGCTGATCGCCACCTCCGGCGGCCGCTGGAGAGCCTTCGGCCGCTACCACCAGGCGCTGCGCCAGGACGACGACTGGAGCGAGCGCCTGCTGGCCCGCGACTTCGCCCAGGCCTACGAAGAACAGATCCGCCTGATCTCCACCCTACACACCGATCTTCAAGGATGATGCGCATGCCTCGCCGCTCGACCGCTTTTCTCAAGACGCTGACAGCCTTCGCCGCGCTGGTGCTGCTGGCCGGCTGCTCGTCGCTGACGCCGTATTCGACGATGACCAAGGTCAACCTGAAGCTGACCGGCAGCGACCAGCTGAACCTGGACCTCAACGGCCGGCCTTCGCCGATCGTGGTGCGCCTGTTCGAGCTCAAGCATCCGGTGACCTTCGAGAACGCCGACTTCTTCAGCCTCTACGAACGCGCCAAGGAATCCCTCAACCCGGACCTGGTGGCCAGCGAAGAACTGGAGCTGCGCCCGGGCGAAACCGTCGAGCTCAAGCTCAGCGTGGAGGAGGGCAGCCGCTACGTCGGCATCCTCGCCGCCTACCGCGACCTGTCGGACGCCCAATGGCGCCACACGGTGCAGATCACCCCGGTGGAAATCAACGACGTCGATCTGACCCTCGATCAGGCCGGCATCCGCAATACCCATGCCGTGCTGGCCAAGGCGGGTGACTGACCATGAATACCCATAAAGTCATCTGGCAGGAAGGCATGCTGCTGCGTCCGCAGCACTTCCAGCACAACGACCGCTACTACGACCACCAGATGAAGACCCGCACCCAGTTGCTGGGCGGCTACACCTGGGGCTTCCTGAACCTTGAGATCGACCTGCAGTTCCTCAACATGGGCAAGCTCGTGATCAGCGAAGCCTCGGGGATCCTGCCGGACGGCAGCCTGTTCGAGCTCGGCGGCAACACCGAGCCGCTGGCCCTGGACGTGCCGCCGAACACCGGCAACACGCCGATCTACCTGGCGCTGCCGCTGGTCACCGGCAACCACATCGAGGCCCGCCGTCCCGAGCAGTCCGACGTGCTGGCGCGCTACACCGCCTACGAGACCGAAGTGGCCGACTCCAACGCCGGCGACGATTCGTCGAGCCAGGTCAAGTGCGGCCGCCCGGACTTCAAGCTGCTGCTCGGCGAGCAACAGAGCGACCAGGCCTACGTGAAGCTGAAGATCTGCGACGTGCTCGACACCACGCCGGACGGCGTGATCAGCCTCGACCCGGATTTCGTGCCGACCTACATCCAGGCCCACGCCTCCAGCTACCTGCTGTCGTGCCTGAAAGAAGTCATCAGCATGCTCAACCACCGGGGCGACACCATCGCCGAGCGCATCCGCTCCAACGGCAAGGTGGGCGGCGCGGAAGTCGGCGACTTCATGATGCTGCAACTGATCAACCGCACCGAACTGCTGCTGCGCCACTACCTGGGCCTGGAGCAGGTGCACCCGGAAGAGCTGTACCGCACGCTGCTGACCATGCTCGGCGACTTGGCGACGTTCTCCAGCGAAAACAAGCGCCCGCGCCTGGACAGCCGCTATTCCCATGCCGACCAGGGCGCAAGCTTCCGCAAGCTGATGGAATCGATCCGCCAGGTGCTGTCGATGGTGCTGGAACAGCACGCCATCGAGCTGATCCTCCAGGCGCGCCAGTACGGGATCATCGTGTCGCCGTTGCACGACCACAAACTGCTCGGCTCGGCCTCGTTCGTGCTGGCGGCAAGCGCCAACTGCGACTCCGAAGAACTGCGCCACCGTCTGCCGGCGCACCTCAAGGTCGGCCCGGTGGAGCGCATCCGCCAACTGGTCAATCTGCACCTGCCGGGGATCAAGGTCAAACCGTTGCCGGTGGCCCCGCGGCAGATCGCGTTCCACTCGAACAAAACCTATTTCATCCTCGAACTCAGTTCCGAAGACCTGGCGCAGCTCGAGCGCTCCGGCGGCTTCGCGTTCCACGTGTCCGGCGAATTCGCCGAGCTTGAACTGAAATTCTGGGCCATCAGGAACTGACCGACATGATCAAGGACATGGAACACAACCAGGACGACAAGACCGTCCTGCTCGACCGTCAGGGCCATGGCCCGGCGTCGGGTCCGCTGACCGACTTCGCTGCGCCGCCGCGCTTCGAGCAACTGGAAGAACGGATGATCTACGCCGCGCGCCTGCGCCCGGCGGAAGCCTTCAACATCAGCCTCAATTCCCTGGTGGCGGCGTCCTCCGAACTGCTGTCGGAAGTGGTGCGGCTCAAGCACAGCGAAACCCGCGAAGACCTGTACGCGCTCAACGAGCGCCTGACCGCCGGGCTCAAGCTGTTCGAGGTGCGCGCCCTGCACAACGGCGCCGAGAGCAGCCAGGTGATGGCCGCCCGTTACGTGCTCTGCACCGTGGTCGACGAAGCCGTCGTGACCACGCCGTGGGGCAACGAAAGCGAGTGGTCGCAGATGAGCCTGCTCAGCAGCTTCCACAACGAGACCTTCGGCGGCGAGAAGTTCTTCCAGCTGCTCGACCGGCTGTCGAAGAACCCGGTCAAGCACCTGCCGATGCTGGAGCTGATGTACCTGTGCCTGTCCCTCGGCTTCGAAGGCAAGTACCGGGTGCAGGCCCGCGGCATGCTGGAGCTCGAAGGCATCCGCGACGCCCTCTACCGGCAGATCCGTCAGCTGCGCGGCGACGTGCCGCGCGAGCTGTCGCCGCAGTGGGAAGGCCTGAACGACCAGCGCCGCAACCTGGTGCGCATCGTGCCGGCGTGGATGGTGGTGCTGTTCACCTTCGTCTGCCTGGTGATGATGTTCTCGGGGTTCGCCTGGGTGCTGGGCGAGCAGCGCGACACCGTTCTGCAACCTTATCAGCCGTTTGATCCGGCCGCGGCGGCGCCGCAGTCGCAGCCGTAAACAGGGACGTGTGATGAAAAAGTTTTTCAAGAAAGTCGGCGCCTTCCTGCGCCAGACCTGGGTCTGGACCCTGCTGCTGGTGCTGTTCGTGGCGCTGCTGGTGTGGTTCGTCGGGCCGTTGCTGGCGGTGGCCGACTACAAGTTCTGGGAAGGCTCGACCTCCCGCCTGCTGACCATCAGCGTGCTGTTCCTGATCTGGGGCCTGACCATGGTCTTCGTCAGCTGGCGCGCCGGGATCCGCAAGAAGGCCGTGGAAGAGACCGAAGACGGCCAGGACCGCATCCGCCGCGAAGAGCTGATCGACGAAGAGCAGAAGGAACTGAAGGCGCGCTTTCGTGATGCGCTGAAGACCCTCAAGACCTCGAGCCTGTACCGTGGCCGCAGCGAGCGCTGGCGCAACGACTTGCCGTGGTACCTGCTGATCGGCCCCCAGGGCAGCGGCAAGACCAGCCTGCTGGACTTCTCCGGGCTGGAATTCCCGATCAACAAGATCGACCGCAAGCTGACCCGCGACACCCTCGGCACCCGTCACTGCGACTGGTACTTCGCCGACCACGGCGTGCTGATCGACACCGCCGGGCGCTACATGAGCCAGCCGGACGCGGAAGTCGACGGCAGCGCCTGGACGACCCTGCTGGAGCTGCTGCGCAAGCGCCGCCGCGGCCGTCCGCTGAACGGCGTGCTGGTGACCATCCCGGTGGAGACCCTCACCGGCGGCAGCGAGCAGGACATCGAGACCCTGGCCCGCCAGGTGCGCGGCCGTCTGCAGGACGTGTACCAGAAGCTGCACGTGGATGTGCCGGTGTATCTGGTGCTGAGCAAGGCCGACAAGCTGCTGGGCTTCGACGAATTCTTCGACCAGCTGACCCGCGAGGAAAGCGACCAGGTGCTCGGCACCAGCTTCCGCAAGGATCAGGTCGGCACCGACGTGACCGTGCTGCGCGGTGAATTCGAAGAGCTGCTGCGTCGCCTCAACAGCCAGGTGATCATGCGCATGCACTCCGAGCGCGACACCCAGCGCCGCGGCCGCATCCTCGACTTCCCGCACCAGCTCGGCCAGATCGGCGAGCGCATGTGCCTGTTCGTCGACATGGCGTTCACCGGCAACCGCTACCAGCGGGCCAGCCAACTGCGCGGCTTCTACCTGATCAGCGCTCCGCACCTGACCCAGGAAATGGACTCCGCCACCGCCGGCATCGGCGCCAGCCTGGGCATGAGCGCCGGCGTGCTGCCGACCCTGCGCAGCGGCCGTTCGCGGTTCATCCATCACCTGCTCAGTCGGGTGATCTTCCCCGAGGCCGACCTGGCCGGCCTGGACAAGCGCGAGCGCAGCCGCATCCACTGGGGCCAGCGTGCCCTGTACGTGGGCGCGCTGGGGGCGTTGGCACTGTTCGGCATGCTCTGGGCCGGTGGTTTCTCGGCCAACTACGAGCGCCTGGAGAACCTCCGTGCGCTGGCGCAGAACTGGACGCAGCAGCGCACCGCGCTGAGCCCGCGCGACGACGCGATGGGCGTGCTCAAGACCCTCGACACCAGCTACGCCGCCACCCAGGTGTTCCCGAAGAAGGGCGACGTGTCGTACCACGAGCGCTTCGGCCTGTACCAGGGCTCCGACGTCAACCCGGTGGTCAAGGAAGCCTACGAGCGCGAGCTTGAGAAGCAACTGCTGCCACGGGTCGCGACCCAGCTCGAAGGGCAGATCCGCGCCAACATGAAGGACCGCGAAAAGCTGATCAACAGCCTGCGCGCGTACCTGATGCTGAACATGAAGGACCGCCGCGACGCCGCGTGGCTCAAGGACTGGGTCGCCAACGACTGGTCGATGCGCTACTCCGGCAACACCGCGGTGCAGAACGGCCTGACCACTCACCTGGAGCGTCTGCTGCAACAGCCGTTCATCTACCCGCTCAACGAGCAACTGGTGACCCAGGCCCGTCAGGTGCTGCGCAGCGAATCCCTGGCCGCCGTGGTGTACCGCATGCTCCGCGAGCAGGCGCGCAACCTGCCAGACTACCGCTTCAGCCAGCACCTGGGCCCGCAGGGCTCGCTGTTCATCGGCACCGAGTACGTGATCCCGGGGTTCTACACCCTGCAGGGCTATCAGCAGTACTTCTCGGTGCAGGGCTCGGCGCTGGTCACCGACATCCTGCGTGACAACTGGGTGCTGGGCGAAGGCGCGGGCATCAGCGATATGGATCTGCGTCGCCTGATGGTCGAGCTGGAGCAGCTGTACTTTCGCGACTACGCCAACTACTGGAGCGAGGCTGTCGGCCAGGTGGCCCTGCCGCCGATCAACGACGCCGGCGAAGGCGCCGAGCAACTGGCGGGCCTGACCTCGGCCAACTCGCCGGTGCTGGCGCTGCTGTCGGAAGTGCGCGAGAACACCCGCTTCCCGGTGGTCGCCGAGCCGGTGGACGAAGCCGGCGACGCCGCCGATGCGCTAGCCGGGCAGAAGGGCAAGCTGGGCAAGGTCGGCAAGATCGCTTCCGCCGTGGCCGACAAGGCTTCCGCCATGAACGTGGCGAAGAACCTGCCGGACACCGCCAAGAAGTCTCTGCAACGCCGCTTCGAGCCGCTGCACCGTCTGCTGGACGACAACAACGGCCCGGCCGCCGACCTGACCCCGGCCCTCAACGCGCTCAACGACCTGCAACTGCAACTGGCCAGCCTGGCCCGTTCCAGCTCGCCGGAACAAGCTTCGTTCGAAATGGCCAAGACCCGCATGAGCGGCCAGCGCGATGCGCTGACCAACCTGCGCAACGCCTCCGGCCGCCTGCCGCGTCCGCTCAGCGTGTGGTTCAACGTGCTGGCCGAGGACTCCTGGCGCCTGGTGCTCAACGACGCCTACCAGTACCTCAACGGCCGTTACCAGAACGAGCTGTACAGCGTGTACGGCAAGACCATCAGCAAGCGCTACCCGTTCAGCGCCACCAGCACCAGCGACGTGGCGATCAGCGACTTCCGCGACTTCTTCAAGGCCCAGGGCATCGTCGACCGCTTCTTCGACACCTACATGCGTCCGTTCGTCAGCGGCGATCCGGGCAACTACCGGATGCGCAGCGTCGACGGCCACAGCCTGCCGGTGTCCAAGGTCTACCTCGACCAGATGGCCGCGGCGCTGGTGATCCGCCAGAGCTTCTTCTCGATCAACCCGGCCGAGCCGCAGGTGCAGTTCAAGCTGGAGCCGTACACCCTGGATCCGGCGGTCAGCCGCTCCGAGTTCAAGTTCGGCGACAAGGTCATGGAATACCGCCACGGCCCGATCCTGCCGATGTCCTTCAAGTGGCCGACCGATGCTGAAGACGGCCGCACCAGCCTGGTGATGGACAAGATGGCGGGCCGCCCGATCGGCATCGAGAAGAACACCGGCCCCTGGTCGCTGTTCCGCCTGTTCGACCTGATGCAGACGGAATACCTGACCGGCCGCGACGTGCTGGTGCTGAAGGCGGACGTGGGTGGCTTGCGCGCCAACTACCTGCTGACCAGCCAGCGCACGCCGAACCCGTTCGACCTCAGCGTGCTGCGCACCTTCCGCATGCCGGTGCAGCTCTGATGCTGGTGGCCAGCCCTTGGCGCAGCGCGGCCCGCACCGACGCGGGCAAGGTGCGTTCGCGCAACGAGGACGCCTTCCTCGACTGTCCGCAGCAGGGGCTGTGGGCGGTCGCCGACGGCATGGGCGGGCACCAGGGCGGCGACGTCGCCAGCCAACTGATCGTCGCCAGCCTCGCGGAACTGCCTCAGCAGGACGACTTCGACGAACGCCTCAAGGCCATCCGCCAGTGCCTGCACTGGCTCAACCGGCGTTTGGGGCAGGAGCTGACCGTCACCGCCGGCCGCCACGACAGCATCATGGGCAGCACCGTCGTGGCGCTGCTGGTGGAAGGCAACCGCGCGGCGTGCATCTGGGCCGGCGACAGCCGTTGCTACCTGTGGCGCGGGCAGCGCCTGTATCAGCTGTCGAAGGACCATTCGCTGCAGCAGCAACTGATCGACGAGCAGCAAATGAGTGCCGAACAGGCCGCCGCGCACCCGGCGGCCCAGGCGCTGACCCGGGCGGTCGGCGCCGCCGAACAGCTGACCCTGGATGTGCTGGAGCTTGAGGTGTATCCGGGCGACGTGTTCCTGCTGTGCAGCGACGGCCTCTACCAGGGCCTGAGCAGCGACGCGATGGGCAACGCCCTGAGCCTGAGCGCGCCGCATGTGGCGCTGGAGCGCCTGTTCGACGGCGCCCTGCGCGGCGCCGCGCGGGACAACCTGACCGCCGTGGTGGTGCGCCAATGAACGGGCTCGAATCCTCGGTCGACGACCTGCTGATGAGCGAAGAGCAGGCCAACAACCTGACCTACTTCGCTTTCGCCAAGTCCCACAAGGCAGAGCCCGCGCTGGCGCCGACCAAGGCCAGCATCGGCGAGCTGCCCCAGATCCTGGCGGGCCGCTACCACCTCGAGCGCCTGCTCGGGGCCGGCGGCATGGGCGCCGTCTACCGGGCGCGGGACCTTTTGCACGAGCAGTTCGGCGATCCCGACCCTTACATCGCGCTGAAGATCCTCGGCGAAGAATTCGCCGAATCGCCGGACGCCAGCGCCTTGCTCTACAGCGAGTTCGCCCTGACCCGGCGCCTGCGCCACGACAACGTGGTGCGCGTGCACACGTTCGAAGTGGACACCGACTGCCAGCGGGCCTTCATCACCATGGAACTCATGCGTGGCCTGACCCTGGACAAATTGCTCTGCGAGCGGCCCCTGGGCCTGCCGTGGAAAGAACTGCGCGACATCGCGCTGCCGCTGCTCGACACGCTGGCCTGCGCCCACCGCCGCGGCGTGCTGCACGGCGACATGAAACCGAGCAACGTGATGCTCAGCGAAGACGGCCTGCGCCTGTTCGACTTCGGCTTGGGTCAAGCCGAAGAGGGCGTGCTGCCCGGCCTGCCGCACCTGAGCCGCGAACGCTTCAATGCCTGGACACCGGGCTACGCCGCCCCCGAACTGCTGGAGGGCCGGCCGCTGTCGGCCAGCGCGGACGTGTACGGCGCCGCCTGCGTGATCTACGAGCTGGCGGGCGGCAAACACCCGTTCCGTCGCCTGCCTTCGACCCAGGCCCGGGACGAAGGCCTGGACCGCGGCCTGGAGGCCCCGGACAACCTACCGAAACACTGCTGGCCCGCGCTGCGCACCGCGCTGGTCTTCGACGCGGCGCAGCGCACCGTCACTGCCCGCCAACTGCATGAAGCACTGAGCGCCGATCCGTCCTGGCTGCAGCGTCTGGCGCTGCGGCGCCACGGATGACATTCGAACAGGGAGCCCTTTATGTTCAACCCCGCTAACGAAACCCACTTCAGCCTCACCGTCGAAGACTACGTGGGCGACCTGCAAGTGCTGTCGTTCACCGGCACCGAAGGCATCAGCCAGCCGTTCCGCTTCGACCTGGAACTGGTCAGCGAAAACCCCGACCTGGACCTGGAGCAGCTCCTGCACAAGCAGGCCTTCCTCGCCTTCGACCCGCAGGGCTCGGGCATCCACGGCCAGATCTACCGCGTCGCCCAGGGCGACGCCGGCAAGCGCCTGACCCGCTACAAGGTGTCGCTGGTGCCGCAGATGCAGTACCTGCATCACCGCACCAACCAGCGCATCTACCAGCAGATGTCGGTGCCGAAGATCATCGCGCTGATCCTCGACGAGCACGGCATCAAGGCCAACGCCTACAGCTTCCAGCTCAGCGAGAAGTGCCCGGACCGCGACTACTGCGTGCAGTACGACGAGACCGACCTGCACTTCATCCAGCGCCTGTGCGAGGAGGAGGGCATCCACTACCACTTCCAGCACAGCAAGAAGGGCCACCTGTTGGTGTTCGGCGACGACCAGACCGTGTTCCCCGACCTCGGCCAGCCGACCGCGTATGTGCAGGGCAGCGGCATGGTCGCCGAAGAGCCGGTGATCAAGGGCTTCAAGCTGCGCCTGGAAACCCGCACCGGCCGCGTCACCCGCCGCGACTACGACTTCGAGAAGCCGCGCCTGCAACTGGAGGCGGCCTACAAGCCGGACGGAGAAAGCACAGAGCCGGATCTGGAAGACTACGACTACCCGGGCCGCTTCCTCGACCGTGCGCGCGGCAAGTTCCTCAGCCAGCGCGCCCTCGAACGCCACCGCGCCGACTACCGCCAGGCCGAGGGCCGGGGCGACCAGACCAAACTGGTCAGCGGCCATTTCATGGCCCTGTCCGACCACCCGCGCAGCGAGTGGAACGACCTGTGGCTGCTCACCGAGATCGTCCACGAAGGCAAGCAGCCGCAAGTGCTCGAAGAGTCGGTGACCAGCGACACCACCGACAACAAGGACGACTTCCACCAGGGCTACCGCAACCGCTTCCTCGCCACCCCGTGGGACGTCTTCTACCGCCCGGCCCTGGAACACACCAAACCCCGCGTGCTCGGCAGCCAGACCGCCACCGTCACCGGCCCCAAGGGCGAAGAGATCCACTGCGACCAGTACGGCCGCGTCAAAGTCCAGTTCCACTGGGACCGCGAAGGCCTGGCCGACGACAAGACCAGTTGCTGGCTGCGTGTCTCCAGCGCCTGGGCCGGCGACCGCTACGGCGCCATCTCCATCCCGCGCATCGGCATGGAAGTCCTCGTCACCTTCCTTGAAGGCGACCCCGACCAACCCCTCGTCACCGGCTGCCTGTACCACAAGGAAAACCCGGTGCCCTACGCCCTGCCGGCGAACAAGACCCGCAGCGTCTTCAAGTCCCTCAGCTCCCCGGGCGGCGGCGGGTACAACGAACTGCGCATCGAAGACAAGAAAGGCGCCGAACAGATCTACATCCACGCCCAGCGCGACTGGGACGAAAACATCGAACACGACCAGAAGATCCGCGTCGGCAACGAACGCCACGACACCGTGGTGAAGAACACCTACACCGAACTCAAGGCCGAAGAACACCGCACGACCATCGCGGACCGCAAGATCGAAGCGCGAATGGACGACCACCTGACCGTCGGCCAGAACCAGCACGTGAAACTGGGCACCGCGCAACTGACCAGCGCAGGCAAAGAGATCCACCTCAAGGCCGGCGACAAGATCGTCATCGAAGCCGGCACCGAACTGACCATCCAGGGCGGCGGCAGCTTCATCAAGCTCGACGGTGGCGGCGTGACCGTGGTGGGGCCGGTGGTGAAGATCAATGCCGGCGGGTCGGCTGGCTCGGGCACCGGGATCGGGATCAAGCCGCCGGTGCTGCCGGGGGCGGCGGATAAGGATAAGGCGGGGAGTTTGATGGATCAGGCGTTGTTGAATGCGCCGCCACCTCCTCCGCCAGCATCCGAGAAAAAGAGCTTCCGTATTCAGATGAAGCGTCCCTATGACAAAAAGGGCATTGCTGGACAGGCCTATACGCTGGAAGTGGATGGAGTGACCTATAAAGGCACAACTTCTAGTGAAGGGTTTGTTGACCAGCCAGTTCCGCCTGATGCGAAGAAGGGCAAGCTTACTTTCTATCCATTTGGCGCAGAATCTCAGCCATGGATCTGGGAGTTGGACTTGAAAGCTCAGTCGGAGGCCTCGGACGTGAAAGGGCTTCAGTCCCGCCTTAAAAATCTTGGGTTCTATGATGGAAAAATAGACGGTGAGAATGGCCCGAAAACTAAGTATGCCACCCGTTGCTTCCATCGTTCCTGTGAGTTATCAGACAAAGATTATCTTTCTTTCAGCGATATTAAACGCCTTGAAGAACAGCATATTGCATAATGGAGTAAGCAATGATTTACGGGAATTTTGATCTCTGTAGGAGGGATCACGATGGTAAACCAGCACAAAACACACCTCCACGTTGGGGAGGGGTCGAGAACCCACCGGTTACCGTTACTAACGCTGAAACAGCTGGGGGGACATCCGGAAGCAGTGCTGCTTTAGCTGTGCCAGAACACGTGAGAAAACTCCAGGAGGATCTAATTAGCTTAGGATTCTCTGTTCTCGGAAAAGCTACTGGAGAGTTTGGGACTAGAACCGAGTGGGCTGTTCGGGAGTTTCAAATATATGCTTCAATGGCGCAGGTTGCATGTGTGAGAAATGAAAAAAGGGGTCAGCTACTATTGGATCAGGCTGGCTCTCCTGTCCGAATAAATAACTTGGATGTTTACTATGACGGCTCCGCAGGTATAGTCGCTAAAGCTGGAAAGGCCCCGACCGTTAGCGGGTCAACCATTGGTCCCGTGAGTTATTATGTTGATAGTCTTCAGTCAGTAGCGAATGCTGCAAGGTATACCGGCCCGATAAGTGGTGTGGTAAATGAAAAAACCAGAACCGCAATAGAGCATTGGCTGAATAGTGACTATAGATGCCCTGTTGTTTTTGAGGCGTGGAGGATCGCTGGGGGATCCAGGACTGATTTGGCTGAGAAAGGTTGCAATATCTGGGCTCATGATAGTTTTACTGAAAGCGGTCCAAGAGTTGTATTTAGGGATTTCAGTAGTTACTTTACTTTTCCAGATGGTCGCGCTCAAACAGAATATCATGCAGTTGGTTACTATCAGAGTGGAACCTTTGGTGGGCCTAATGCGGGTAAAGCGCATAGTTGGTCATCTCAGACTGAAATGACTGTTGAAAAAATAACCGGCGCATCTGCTAATTCGGCGCAACTCAATAGCCCATCCCTTTCAACATATCGAACGATAAGGGTGGTTGCGGAAGCAGAATGTTTTGGTCGGTTTGACGTGCTAAACGCTTGGGATAATGCTCTTATTTCTGGCGGCCCTTGCCATTGGACTATGGGGCTGTATGCACCAAACCCTATAAATCTTTATGGGAAAGGTGAGCTTCCTGGGTTTATGGCATACCTGAAAAATTGTGAGCCTGAAGTTTTTGAAAAGGTTTTTAGTAACTTCGGTTTGTACCCAACGAAAGAGTGGAATGATCCGGGTCTTTATGACGATGATCTAATGACCTATGCAGCTTGGGTAAAGCTTGCGAATGATAGCTACGCTGTTTCCCAAGCGACTCATTCCGAGAATGAATTTACAGAGCTGGTCGCCTCGAAAGATGAAGCTCATTACTTAAAAACTTGGCATTGGTTTTATCGTCTTAGTATGGCCGCGCGCACTATTCCTAGATATAGATCAGCAATGTGGTCTATGGCCAAGCTTAGGCTAAGGGAAATATTGACTGATCCGATCAGCTTCAATGTTGGATCTTTGGTCGTAAATAGTACTGTAGGAGCTATTTACACCTCCGAAAAAGCAGTGGCTATACTTTTGCGTTGGCATGTCTGGCGACCTTCACATGTTGTTAGTGGGGGGCAATATAATAGGCTTCGCAATGTTCTTCAAAACACAATTAACACGTCGGGAGGAGTTAACTGGCAACTCCCGATTGCTAGTTGGGGGGAGGCGCATGAGACTGCACTAGCAACAAAGTTATTTAACGCGTTGCAAGCTTTGAATGATACTATCACTGTCGCCATCGTTTATGGATCCAGTGAGGTTCAAGGGGCGGTCAGAACCGGTCGTAACACATTTGTTATGGAGAATTGATATGAGGTGTCTTTTTATATTCGCATTTCTTGCGACTGCAGCCAACGCTGCTCCTGTAGATGTGTGTTCTCCGGCAGGGGGGGCTAAGTATTTTTTGTCCCCGTGGACGGAGGGTGTGCGTGATTTTGATTTGCTTTCTCGGGTTGATGGTGAAAAATTTTCAATTGAGGAAGGGAAAGTCGTCATTAGTGAAGATATTAATGGCGATGGAGTGAAGGATTTCATTTATCTTTCAACTTCTAGTGGTGGGTCGAGTGGTGATTTTATCTATGAGTTTCTAATTCAGTGTCGTGGTTTTTTAAGAAATGTTGGTGGTGAGTATTTTGCTGGTGTGAAAGTTCTTGATACTCACCCAGTAAATAGTTTGTTTAGAGATATTGAGATCTATTCTTATAATAGAGACAAGCAAGATCAGATTATGCATAGAGATGGTAAGCCGCTAACAACGTCTCATGTTTGGCGTTTTAATTCGGAAACTAAGCTCTATGAAGGTGAGTCAAGGTAGCTAATAGAGACGAATGGTTTGTTTATGCCAATGGTCAATCAATAAAACCGTCCTGTTTTGTATTGTGCGACCGGAGCTAGGACGTGTACGTGCCTTGAAACTATTTGCCGGGTTATTACTAGGCGTGTTGTGGACGGTCTCCGCCCAAGCTGAGCTAATCACCTTCAGTCCAACCCCAGGCACTGAAGTGACGCTCACATCGGAGGGTTCTTCGCTCGCGTTTTCGGTTACACGCGATGGGCACAGCGTATCCCGATCCATCACCTTTGAAGCGGAAAGCGAACTACGTATGCAGTTCGATGATTTCAATTTCGACGGGATGAAAGACTTCGCGGTCTGGCAGGTTGATGACGGGATGGGCACGTACAACATCCACAGGATTTTTGTTTACCAGCCCAAAACCGGCAGCTTCCAGGAACTACAGCCTGATTGCGGTGATGGATTCGTCAACCTGCGTGTTGATGGCAAGCACAAAGCGCTGATCAGCACCTACTGGGAAATGAACGTCCCCAAGCGATGTACAACCCGCTTTGCAAAGCGCAAAGCCTGATGAGCTGAATGAATCAAGGATTGAACACGGTGAAGCGTTTTGTTTTTTCGTTTATCGGCGCGTTGTTGCTGCCGGTTTCGGCGGTGTATGCGCAGGATGACTGCACTCAGGTTTCTTCAGGCTTGGAAAGGCTGCCTTGTTCCGAGTCGGCAAAAAAGTCTGCCGATACGCAGTTGAATGTCAGTTATCAACAGTTGATGGCGCGGATTGAAGCGCAGTATCGGGTCGATCCTGCGCTGGGCTCGTCGTATGCCGCAAAGGTCAAAGAGTCTCAGCGAGCCTGGCTCAAGCTGCGGGACACTGGCTGCGCTTTGGAAGCGTTTGAAATCGAGGCGGGTCAACCCGCTTATGTGGCCACCGTTAACTTGTGCGTTGCCCGGATGAGCCGTGAGCGGTCGGCGTACCTAGAAAAAATTGCGCCTGAACAGGTCACTCCCCCAACCAACAAAAATGCTGCTGCGGCGCCGGTCAATGATGTTTGCCCGTCCGAGGAATTCACGCCGTTTCTGATCGCGTATTCTGCCGATAGCGAGTCTCAGCGACGCCTAACGGCGCTGACGGTCAAACAACTGTTACTCAAGCCGATAGCGGGCAAAGGGCCGACGGACTTCGAACCCGTGACAACGGGAGTGCCGGGGGCCTCGTTGGCGTACCCATTGTTGGCGCCTGTCAGTCCAACCGGGACGCTCGGCGTCGAGATTGAGACCGTCGACGACAGTCACGTCAATGTGGTGGATAAGCGGGCGGGCAACAGCAATGTAAAAATCTTCAACTTCTCACGTCAGGCATGTTGGGTGCTTGAAGGCGTCGAAGACTGGTCGATCAGCGAGAAGGATCTTGTCGCAACGCGTAAACCCGGAATGAGCCGTGCCGAAAACTTCTGCGAACAGCGTGCTGAAGCTTTAGGAGGGCTAGGGTTTCTTGAGCAATACCGGCTGACTGTGGAGTTGATTGAAGCGTCTCTGGAAAATTATGTCTGCGCAGCAGAGTCGGGTGATCCAGAGGCGAGCGAGTCAGCGGCAAGACTGAGCCTTTCGCAGATGGCGTCCCAACTGGAAACCAGCAAGGTTGAGGCGCTGTTCAAAGCCGCTTCAAAGACGCCGAGTGGTGCGTTGGGTTATGCCTCGTTCTTTTGTATGGGGAACTCCACCAATTACGACGGTCCTTGCCTCCACCCCAAGCAGGCAGAAGAGCAGGTCATTCGTGCGATTTCCATGGGTTCAGTTGATGGGATGAATTATCTGGCCAGCTCGTTCGAAGCTGGCGACTTAGGAACGAAGGATGTGTCTAGGGCGTTGGCCTGTTACCAAATGGCGGCCGACAAAGGTGATCAGGCGGGCGCCCGTAACGTGCAGCGGTTGACATCGCAAGGTGCTGGCACGATCAAGGCAAGTCACTGCATTTAGGGGGACAGAGTCAGAGCAGCACGTGTAATTGGGTGATCATCAAATCAGGGACTGAACCATTGAACTGGCTTAACCGTTTTTTATCACTCTCCTTCGGACTGTTGTGCACATCAATCGCGCTGGCCGATGGCGACTGCGCAGTGGTATCCAGCAGTGCGCAGGTTGATCAATGCGCCGAAGTGGCGAAAACCAAAGCTGACACTCAGTTGGACACCCGTTACCACGAACTGATGGAGCGGCTTGAAGCCCACTATCAGCGTGATCCTGCAATGGGCGCTGCGTATGTGGCGAAGGTCAAGGAGGCGCAGCGGGCGTGGGTCAGGTTGCGGGATGCGAATTGCGTGGTGGAGGCGTTCGAGATCGATGCGGACGCGCCTGCCCATAGGACGGTCGTCAACAGGTGCATTGAGCGGATGAGTTTGGAGCGTGCCGTTGAGCTGGACAGGATTGCGCCGGTTTCTGCCGGTGACAAGGCTGTCGACGCTGTTTGTCCGGCCAAGGAGTTTCCGGCGTTCCTCACGGCGTTTTCCGAGCGCCTGGAGGTGCAGAAGGCTTATGTGAAACAACCCCTGCAACTGGTCACAACGATTCCGGGCGATCCCGAGCCGGGATTGGAAAAGCGCAGTGTGAGCGGTGATCAGATCAAGTTTCCGCTCATCCCCGGTCGCGAAAAACGCGATGCGGACGGCCTGACGTTGACCGTTAAGGAAGTGCAGGGCAACAGTGCCACGGCCATTCTGCAGAAGCCGGATACGGACTATGTGTTCGAGTACCGGTTTGTTCGAGGGGCGTGCTGGGTGCTTGAAGAGGTTTCGGACTTTTCGCTTTAGCGCTTTGGCATTCATCTGAACCGCCACGTAGATTTGTGGCTATCCGTACCGCTTAAGGAATGATCGGTTTGAAGTATTTGTCTGTGCTGCCTTTGGTTGCGCTATTGCTCTGTCCTTTGGCTGCCTATGGGGAACTCACATCCGAGGTTCGCTGTTTTCGTTCGTCGGAAGGCAAGAACATCAGTTTTGAGTTCAGGACGTATCACGACTCCGTGTCCATATGGGGCGGGGTGGGTGTCCGGTATAGGCAGTCCAAGCGATTTATTACGCTTGTGCATCGGAACACCGAGCAAATAATCCTGGCAGAGGATCGACCGTATGAGTTCACGACGACTTGGGTGGAGGTCTCCGAAGGTGCTCTGACAGGTGAATATGAGATGGTCAGTCAGGGTGCCCGTGTCTACAGCATGGTCTACACGAACTACAAGTCTGGGAAGAAGTACTCATTCGAGGAAGATTTCGGTATAGATTTTTCACCTGAGACGGGTTGCCAGTGGTGATCCCGGAACCATCAGAAAAGGGGACTCAACGTCCCCTTTTTTCCGCCCACGATCCAGCTACGGCCTGACCTGATACTCCCTGAACTCAATGTGATCGATTGTGCCTTCCACCATCAAGCGCACGCCATCCGCCATTCTGCTCAGGCCCAGTGCCATCGAGCGGCGGGGGCCGTCGAGTTCGTCGGCCAGGTTGGCGGCGATGGCGCTGATGCACAGGAGGTCTTCGGAGGCGTTGGCCATGAGGGCTTCGGCGTCGGCGTTGGGGCAGAGGATGAACAGGCCGCCGAGGCGTTTGGGGCGCGCGGTGGCGGGTTTCAAGTGGTGGTCGAGGGCGCGTTCGGCGGCTTCGTGGAGTTTCCTTGAATCAAGGGATTCGTAGGGGGAGGTTTCTGGTGTTGCGGGGGGATTGGGTGTTGGTTTGATCATTAGCGCTTACTCCAGATTCAAGGAGCTGACACCGTTTCGCTCGCACTTCGAAAGTGGTGGCAGCTGTGCATAGGTGTGCAAGACCGGTGGAGTAACCCGGCAGACCCGAAGGCCTCCCATACACAGCAGCCATAACGATCCGCGAGCATAGGAAAACGCCCGGCCGATTGCCATAACCAATGTGTACTCCCACCGGACTTGCACGTCCGAGTCACCGATTTTGCGGCGACACACAGAGGCTATCGACGAACCACTAGCCCGCCTAGTTCATGGGCATCCCGGCGTTTTGAGGGAAATTTCCTATAGGTTTGCGAGGCGCAAGATCAAAAGATCGCAGCTTCGGCAGCTCCTACAGGGATGTGTTTCAACACGTGTAGGACGCGGGGTTGGAAATCGTGACTTGGCAGTCATCATGCGAGAAAAGCTCGCCATCGTCTTGCAACGTCACTCGATAGTGGCGTTATCCCATGAATCCCTTACACTCCCCCAGCCGTTCATTTTCCTTTTGAGGCTGTGCGCATGAAATTTCGTTTTCTTCTGTGGATGCTGGGGCTGTTGATGGGCAAGGCCAGTCGGACCAATCCGGCGTTCCAGCAGCAGTTGGGTGACAAGGATCTGGTGTTTCAGCTGCAGACCCTGGACGGCAAGGTGGCGCGGCATTTCGTGGTGAAGGGGCAGCGCATCACCAGCAAGGCCGGGGCGGTGGCGGAGCCGGCGTTTGCGATTGCGTTCAAGGACGCGGCGTACGGGTTTGCCACGATGCAGGCCAAGAACAAGCAACTGGCGTTCATGCAGGGGATTCAGGACAAGTCGATTCAGCTCAAGGGCAACCCGGCGCTGGTGATGTGGTTCCAGGGGTTGACCAAGTATTTGAAGCCTAAGAAGGCCAAGCCCAAGGCTTGATGCGGTCAGGTAGACCGGGTTGGATTCATCGCGAGCAGGCTCGCTCCCACAGGGGTTGTGTAAACCCTGAGGGAGCGGGCCTGTTGGCGTTTAGGCCTGGCTGAACTGCGAAGCCAGTTCGCGCAGCAGGACTTCGGCTTCGAGGACTTTGCTGACGACGTCGTTGGCCTTGTCGCGGGTCAGGCCGACGCGTTCCAGCAGCGCGTCCGGGATGTCTTCGTCGGGGCCGGAGCCGATGCCGCGGGCGCGCAGCAGGCGCACGGCCAGGCACACGAGGTTCGGATACTCGGCGTAGGCGCCGTCGTAGTTCGGGTCGTGCTGGAAGCGCAGGGCGGTGGCCAGTTCGTCGGGCATGTCCCAGTAGCGCATCAGCCAGGAGCCGATCTGTTCGCGGCTGATGCCCAGCAGGTGCTGTTCCACGAAGCTGTGGCACAGGTGCGGGTTGACCTCCAGGTGCCGGCAGATCAGCGAGAAGTGCGGCGGGAACACGTGGGCCAGCAGCAGGTAGCCGAAGTTGTGCAGCAGGCCGGCGAGGTAGGTCAGGCCGGCTTCAGGGCGCTGGGCGCGCGGCATGGCGCGGGTCAGGCCTTCGATGACGGCGGCGGTGTAGATCGACTGCTGCCAGTACGGCGTGGTGTGTTGCGGGTGGTCCTTGGGCAGGCTCAGGGTCTTGCCGAGGGCCAGGCCCAGGGCCAGGTTGATCACCAGGTCGAAGCCCAGCACGCGGACGATGGCGTCTTCCACCGAGCGGATCTTGCCCGGCGAGGCGTAGTACGGCGATGCCGCCCAGCTCACCACTTGTGCGGCCAGCGCCGGGTCGGTCTCGACCACGCCGGTGATGTCGTCGATGGTGGCGTTGGGGTCGACCCGCAGTTTGATGATCTTTTGCGCGGTCTCGGCCAGCGGCGGGATCTCGATGGTCGCTTCCAGGCGCTGCTGGATGCGCCGTGCGGTGAACGCCTGCACGGCCTGGGTGATTTCCTCGCGGTCGTCGTCCGGGCGGTCGAGGTTGGGCCGGATGCTGCTCAGGGCTTCGCCGAAGTTGGCGGCGCTGGCCTTGGTCAGCATGGTCTTGAAGGCTTCGCTGGTGATCTCCAGCAGAACGCCCGGCTCGCCGGAGTGGATCAGCAGCTTGGGCTCGCGCAGCAGGCTTTCTTCGTAGAGGCACGGCGAGCTGGTCAGCGCCGGCAGGCCCGGCAGCAGGCTCAGGCTGTGCTTGCCGAGCATCTTGTCCAGGCGCTCGGTGGACACGGCGGTCAGGCGACGGCCGGTCAATTCGGCGAGGCGGTTGAGATCCAGCAACTGGCTCTGTGGGAACAGCACCATCAGCGCGCCGACGGCGTCGTCCAGCAACACGGCCTGCACTTTGCGCGAGGCGTTGAGGCCGTGGTGGTCGATCACTTCTTCGTAGGCGATGCCGAGTTTGTTGAGCAGCAGCCGAATGACAGACGGAGCGTGCGGGGTGTCGGGGGCGAGAGCAGCTTCGGTCATGGTCTGTATCCGTTTTTGAAACAATGGCAGGAGTATAACCAGCTTGGTCGTCGCGGGCTTTGAGAAACTGCGACGGTGCTCACACTTGGCCGTATTGCTGCCCGTGCCGCAGCCAGCGGTCGAGCAGCGGGCTGACGTGGGTGGGCCAGCGCTCCAGCAGCGCCTGCGCGGCGTCGCGCACGGCGGGCAGCAGGTCGGCGTCGCGCATCAGGTCAGCGACCTTGAACTGCAGCAGGCCGGTCTGGCGGGTGCCGAGCATTTCGCCGGGGCCGCGCAGTTCGAGGTCCTTTTCGGCGATGACGAAGCCGTCGTTGGTCTCGCGCATGATGCCCAGGCGCTGACGACCGATCTGTGACAGCGGCGGGTGGTAGAGCAGCACGCAATGGCTGACCGCGCTGCCCCGGCCCACGCGGCCGCGCAGCTGGTGCAGCTGGGCCAGGCCCAGGCGCTCGGGGTTCTCGATGATCATCAGGCTGGCGTTGGGCACGTCCACGCCGACCTCGATCACGGTGGTGGCCACCAGCAGTTGCAGGTTGCCGGCCTTGAATTCGGCCATCACGGCGGCTTTTTCGGCGGGCTTCATGCGCCCGTGGATCAGCCCGACCTTCAGCTCGCCGAGGGCGGCGGTGAGGTCTTCGAAGGTGGTTTCGGCGGCCTGGCAGGTCAGCTCTTCGGACTCTTCGATCAGCGTGCACACCCAATAGGCCTGACGGCCCTCGGCGCAGGCGCTGCGCACCCGCTCGATGACTTCGACGCGGCGGGTGTCGGTGACCAGCACGGTGTTGACCGGCGTGCGGCCCGGCGGCAGTTCGTCGAGGATCGAGGTGTCGAGGTCGGCGTAGGCGCTCATGGCCAGGGTGCGCGGGATCGGCGTGGCGGTCATGATCAGCTGGTGCGGGCACATCCGCCCGCCGACGCCTTTCTGCCGCAGCGCCAGGCGCTGCTGGACGCCGAAGCGGTGCTGTTCGTCGATGATCACCAGGGCGAGGTTCCGGAACTGCACTTCGTCCTGGAACAGCGCGTGGGTGCCCACCACCATCGGCGTGCCGCCGGCGATCTGCTCCAGCGCGGCGGCGCGGTTCTTGCCCTTGAGCTTGCCGGCCAGCCACGCCACTTCAATGCCCAGCGGTTCGAGCCAGCGCTTGAAGGTGAGGTAGTGCTGTTCGGCGAGGATCTCGGTGGGCGCCATCAGGGCGACCTGATAGCCGGCCTCCAGCGCTTGCAGGGCGGCGAGGGCGGCGACCACGGTCTTGCCCGCGCCGACGTCGCCCTGGATCAGGCGCAGCATCGGTTCTTGCTGGCTGAGGTCGTAGGCGATCTCGTTGCCGACCCGCTGCTGGGCGCCGGTGGGGCTGAAGCCGAGGTTGGCCAGGTACTGCGCCGGCAGCCGGGTGGCCTTGGGCATGGCCGGGGCGCGCAGCGAGCGCAGGCTCTCGCGCAGGCGCTGCTGGGATAGCTGGTGGGTCAGCAGCTCTTCGAACGCCAGCCGGTGCTGGGCCCAGTGATGGCCGAGGGCGAGCTCTTCGACGTCGGCGTCGGCGGGCGGGTTGTGCAGGTAGCGGATCGCGTCGGCCAGCGGCGCCAGTTGGTAGTCGCGGGCCAGTTCGGTCGGCAGCCAGTCGGGCAGGCTGGACGGCTTGAGCAGGGTCAGGGTCTGCAGGCAGAGCTGGCGCAGGCGCTGTTGGGTCAGGCCTTCGGTGAGCGGGTAGACCGGGGTCAGGGTCTCATCCACCGGCGGCGGTTCGTCGCCGGTGATGGCGCGGTATTCCGGGTGGTAGATCTCCAGCCCCGACGCGCCGGGCCGGACTTCGCCGTAGCAGCGGATCCGCGTGCCGCGCTTGAGGCCTTCCTTCTGCGCATTGCTGAAGTGGTAGAAGCGCAGGCTCAGGCCGCCGGTGCCGTCCTGCAGGCGCACCACCAGGCTGCGGCGCCGGCCCATGACCACATCGGCGCCGCTGACGGTGCCTTCGACCACCGCGTCCTGCCCCGGGCGCAACGCCCCGATGGGCACCACGCGGGTGCGGTCCTGGTAGCGCAGCGGCAGGTGGAACAGCACGTCCTGGAGGTTCTCCAGGCCGACCTTGGCCAGTTTCTCGGCCATGGCTTCGCCGACACCCTTGAGTGCCGTCACCGACACTTGCGACAGCTCGCCCATGACGCTGGCTTAACCGGCCGTGACCGCGGCGGCGGGCTTGGCCACGGAGCACAGGCGGATGGAGTCGGCGAGGATCTCGATGGCCTTCGGGCGCGGGAAGCTGGCGCGCCAGGCGATGGCCACGGTGCGGAACGGCACCGGCGCCGACAGCGGCCGCACTTCGATCACGCCGGGGGCGTAGTGGTGGCTGTCGACCGCCGACAACGGCAGGATCGACACGCCCAGGCCCGAGGCGACCATGTGGCGGATGGTTTCCAGCGAACTGGACTCCACCGTAGTGTGCTTGGCGCCGTCGTTGCCCTTGGTCAGGGTCGGGCAGGCTTCCAGCACCTGGTCGCGGAAGCAGTGGCCTTCGCCGAGCAGCAGCAGGCTCTTGTCGTTGAGCAGGGCGGCGTCGATGGATTCTTTTTGCGTCCACGGGTGCTGGGCCGGCATCAGCACGTAGAACGGCTCGTCGTAGAGCGGCAGGGTCAGCACGTCGGCTTCGTTGAACGGCAGGGCGATGATGATCGCGTCCAGCTCGCCGTTGCGCAGCTTGTCGCGCAGCACGTGGGTGAAGTTTTCTTCGATGTACAGCGGCATCTGCGGGGCGACCCGGTGCAGCTGCGGAATCAGGTGCGGGAACAGGTACGGCCCGACGGTGTAGATCGCGCCGACCTTCAGCGGGGCGGTGAGCTGGTTCTTGCCGGCCTGGGCCAGTTCGCGGATGCCCTGGGCCTGCTCCAGCACCTTCTGCGCCTGGGCGACGATGCCTTCGCCGACCGGGGTCAGGCGCACGGCGCTTTTGCTGCGCTCGAAAATCAGCACACCGAGTTCGTCTTCAAGTTTTTTCACGCCCACCGAAAGGGTCGGTTGGCTGACGTGGCAACGCTCGGCCGCATGGCCGAAATGCTGCTCTTGGGCGAGGGTGACGATGTAGCGTAATTCTGTGAGAGTCATGGCAAGCGTCCGTGGGTTTGCGGGCCAAGCATACCGGCTGCAATCGATAGACGCACGTTATCAGACTGAGTGCGGCATGCGACACCGGGCAATGCCGGTTTGCCGTTTGCGGATGTGACAAAGGCACCTTTCGGTGCCTTCTGTCGGGTGATGAAGCTTCCTGTAGGAGCGAGCCTGCTCGCGATGGCGCCGTTGGATTCAACGCAGGTGTTGAATGTGATGGCCTCATCGCGAGCAGGCTCGCTCCCACAGTTTCAGCGGCGACGCTCCAGCGAGTACACGAACGGCGCGACGATTTCGATCGAGCCGTTGTTCAGCATGTCGGCCGGCGGCTTGGGCAGCGGCTGGGCGCGGCGGATCATGTCCAGGGTGGCCCGGTCCAGATCGGCATTGCCGGAGCGGCCCACCAGTTCGAACGACAGCACGTTGCCTTCGGCGTCGACCACGAACCGCAGGCGGTTCAGGCCTTCCTTGCCCCGTGCCTGCGCGCTCGCCGGGTACTTCTTGTACTTCTGCAGGTGCGCGAGCAGGGTGCCTTGCCAGCTGGCCTTGGCCGCCAGCTGCGCCGGCGACGGGCCCGGTGCCGGCTGCGCGGATTTCTCCGTGGGCGCCTGGGTCGGTTGCGTGTCGGCCGGTTTTTCCTCGGAAGGCTTTTCCTTCGGCGGCTCCGGCTTCTCGACCGGTTTGGGCGGCTGAGGCTTGGGCTTCGGCTTGGGTTTAGGCTTGGACACGGCGATCTCGGCCTTCGGCGCTTCCGCCAGTTTCGGGATCGGCAGCTGCTCGACCGGGGCCGGCGGCTGCGGCGGCGTGACCACTTTCGGCGGTGCGGGCGGCGGCGGTGCGGGCACCGGGGCCAGCTCGACCATCATGGCCTGCGGCGGCAGTTCGATGGGCGGCCGGGCGGTCCAGTTCACCGCCAGCGCGATGGCCAGCGCGTGGACGCCCAGCACCACGGCCAGGCTACCGCCGTAACGCGTCAGCTTATGGCGCGGCTCGATCATTTCTTGGCTGCCGTCTCAAGGCCCACCAGGCCGACCTTCAGGTAGCCTGCGCCGCGCAGCTTGTCCATCACGCTCATCAGGTCGCCGTAGTCCACGCCTTTGTCGGCCTGGAAGAAGACCGTCGTGTCCTTCTTGCCCTGGGTCTTGGCGTCGAGGGCGACGCCGAGGGTTTCAGGCTTCACTTCGTCGTCGCCCAGGTACAGGCGCTGGTCGGCCTTGACGCTGAGGAACACCGGTTTTTCCGGGCGCGGCGCGGGCTTGGCGGTGGAGGCGGGCAGGTCGACCTTGATGTCCACGGTGGCCAGCGGCGCGGCCACCATGAAGATGATCAACAGCACCAGCATCACGTCGATGAACGGCGTGACGTTGATTTCGTGGTTCTCGGCCAGATCGTCGTCTGCGCCTTCTTTCAAATGCAGGCCCATGGCCGGTTACCCCACTTTCACCATGTGCGGTTGCGAGCTGCGCTCAGGCTGATGGTCGAGGTCGCGGCTGACCAGCAGCAGCACCTGAGCCGACGCGTCGGACACCTGGGCCTTGTAGCCGGCGATGGAGCGGGCGAACACGTTGTAGATGACGACCGCCGGGATCGCTGCCACCAGGCCCATTGCGGTGGCCAGCAGCGCTTCGGCGATGCCCGGCGCGACGACGGCAAGGTTGGTGGTCTGGGTCTTGGCGATGCCGATGAAGCTGTTCATGATGCCCCACACGGTGCCGAACAGGCCGACGAACGGCGCGGTGGAACCGATGGTGGCGAGCACGCCGGTGCCGTTGCTCATGTTGCGGCCGCAGGCGGCCACCAGACGCTCAAGGCGGAAGCTGACGCGTTCCTTGATGCCTTCCTTTTCGCGGGCGTTGGCCGACAGGCGCATTTCTTCCAGGGCGTCGTGCACCAGCAGGTTAGCCAGGGTGCCTTCTTTGGCGGCGGTGACGCTGGCTTCCTTGAGGGAGGCGGCTTTCTTCAGGCTGGCGATCTCGCCGCGCAGGCGGCGCTTGGCGCCCATCAGCTCGAAGCCCTTGGCGATCCAGATGGTCCAGGTGAGGATCGAGGCGAGGGCCAGGCCGATCATCACGGACTTAACGACCGCGTCGGCGTTCTGGTACATGCCCCAGGGCGACAGGTCGTGGGCCATGCCCAGGGTGTTGTCCGCTTCGAGGACTTCCGGTTGGTCGGCGGCGCCGGCATCAACGGCCTGGATCGCGTCGGTGGCGGCTGGCGCTGCGGCAGGGGCGGCTGGCGCGGCCTGCTCGGTGGCGGCAGGGGTGGCAGGGGTGGCCTGGGTGTCGGCGAACGCGGCGACCGGCGCCAGCATCAGGCTGAGCAGCAGGGCTGCCGCGGCGCGCCAGGCGCGAGGTCGGTTGGTTGGCGAAGCGGAGGTTTGAATGCGTGTCATGCTGGCCGGACCTGAAGTAGAAAAACGGTGATGCTCTTCCAGGCCTCGAAAGGCCGAGAACAAAGTGGCGTGCATTATTGCAAGTAATTCTTGTTAACAGAAGTAATAGAGTTGCTTTTTTTCCTGCATTGCTAGCCACTCGTCAGTCGCCGAGGCTAGTCTGGTTCTTTCCGATAGGAGTTTTTCGATGTCTGCGCCTTCTGTTTTGATCGCCGGTTGCGGTGATGTCGGCGGTCGTCTGGCCACGCAATTGCTCGGCGGCGGATGGCAGGTCTACGGCCTGCGCCGCACGGTTTCCCGTTTGCCGGCGGGGGTGCTCGGGGTGGCGGGCGACCTGTTCGGCGAGGCCTGCCCGGCCGGTTGGCCGACCGGTTCGCTGGACTATCTGGTGTTCAGCGCGGCCGCCACCGAGCATGACGAGGCCGGTTACCGCGCTGCCTACGTCGAGGGGCTGCGGCATGTGCTGGGTTGGCTGAAGCAGCATGGCCAGCGGCCCAAGCGAATTCTGTTCGTCTCCAGCAGCAGCGTGTACGGGCAGCAGGACGGGGAGTGGGTCGATGAAGGCGCCGAGACGGTCGCAGCCGGCTATTCGGGGCGGGTGATGCTGGAGGCCGAGCAGGTGGCGTTCGGCAGCGGCATCCCGGCCAGTACCGTGCGCCTGACCGGGATCTACGGCCCCGGCCGGGAATGGCTGCTGACCCAGGTGCGTCGCGGCTATCGGGTGGCGGTCGAGCCGCCGCTGTACGGCAACCGCATCCATGCGGACGACGCGGCCGGACTGCTGGCGTTCCTGCTGGAGGCGGATCGTGGCGGGGCGGCGCTGGATGAGGTGTACATCGGCGTCGATGACGCGCCGGCGCCGTTGGCCGAGGTCGTGGCCTGGCTGCGCGAGTACCTGGGCGTCACCGAATGGGCCGAGGACGCCAGCGTGCGCCGCACCGGCAGCAAGCGGTGCAGCAACGCCCGGGCCAAAGCCCTGGGTTGGGCGCCGACCTATCCGAGCTATCGCGAAGGCTACGCTGCCATTCTTGAAGGGCGCTGCTGACCCCAACGCCAGCAGGCTGGCGCCACAGGGTTCAGCGGCAGCCGCAGATGCTGCGATCGACCGAAATTCCTGTAGGAGCCAGCCTGCTGGCGATGGCGGCAGTGAGGGCGGCGCCGGGATTCAGAAGCGGGTCACTGCTTCTCGAGCAGCCACTTGCGCTCACCCGGGGTGAACTGCGGCTGTTCGTCCGCCAGCGCGGTGTTCACCGCCTGGAAGATCTCCAGTTCCTTGCCCTTGCGCGCAAAGATCCAGTTGTTGCCTTGGCCGTTGAGCTGCAGCCACATGCTGTCGTGGTCGCTGTTCATCGACGCGCAGTCGCCTGCCAGGCACAGGGCGTAGCGGTCGGCGCCGGGCAGGCCGGAGACCTGGCCGTCGGCCTGGAACTGCACGGTGCTGCCTTCGCCCTGGCCGCTGGCGATGGTCCAGTTGCCGCCCAGGTAGGCCGAGTACAGGGCGCGTTCGAAGCTGGCGCCGATGGGGGCGCCGTCCGGCACCGGGATCTGGGCGCGGTCGAACAGCTGTTCCGGTTCGTTTTCGGTGGCGGCCTGTTTCATCTGGCTGCCGTCGCGCTTCAGCTCGCTGCCGGAACCGCCGTAGAAGTCGATTTTCCACGCGCCGGACTGCTCGCCCTGCAAGCGTCCTTCGACATTCTCGAAACCGTTGGTGTAGCGGGCCTGGCCGGCGCGGGTGTTGACGTCCCATTCCAGGTTCGGGCCGTAGGCCTGCAGCGCTTCGCGCAGGGGGCCGCCTTTTGCGGCTGCGTCGATGGCGGTCTGGTTGATCCAGGTGCCGCTGATGTCGCGGTCGGCAGGGTCGCTGGCGCAGCCGCCGAGGAAAACGGCGAGCAGCGAGAGAGCAAGCGCTTTGCGCATGGATAAATCCTTTCGAAACCTTTTCTTGACGGCAAAGCAGTCGGCGCAGCGTTCGCACGCTGCGCCGTGCGCATTACTCGATGACCAGGATGGCATCCATTTCGACCTGCGAACCCTTAGGCAGGGCGGCGACGCCGATGGCGGCGCGGGCCGGGTACGGCTGTTCGAAGTACTTGCCCATGATCTCGTTGACCTTGGCGAAGTGGCTCAGGTCGGTGAGGAAGATGTTCAGCTTGACGATGTCCTTGAACGAACCGCCGGCCGCTTCGGCCACGGCTTTCAGGTTCTCGAACACCTGGACGGTCTGGGCTTCGAAGCCTTCGACCAGTTCCATGGTTTTCGGGTCCAGCGGGATCTGGCCCGACATGTACACGGTATTGCCGGCCTTGATCGCCTGGGAGTAGGTGCCGATGGCGGCCGGGGCCTTGTCGCTGCTGATAACGGTCTTGGTCATGTATGACTCCTTGTGATGGCGGGCTTAGGCGCGCATGCGGGTGATGCGTATCACCCCGGCCAGGGCGCGCAGTTTCTTGATCACGCGGGCCAGGTGCACGCGGTCGTGGACGCTGACCACCAGCTGGACGACGCTGATGCGGCCGTCGCGTTCGTCCATGCTGATTTTCTCGATGTTGCCGTCGGCGGCGTTGACGCTGCTGGCCAGCAGCGCGATCAGGCCGCGCTGGTGCTCCAGCTCGACCCGCAGCTCGACGTTGAATTCGCCGCTGACATCCTTGGCCCACGAGAGCTGGATGCATTTTTCCGGGTTGTGGCGGATTTCGCTGATGTTGCGGCAGTTGTCCAGGTGCACGACCATGCCTTTGCCCGCCGACAGGTGACCGACGATCGGGTCGCCGGGGATCGGCGTGCAGCATTTGGCGTAGCTGAGCACCAGGCCCTCGGTGCCGCGGATCGCCAGCGGGCCTTCCGGCGCCGGCAGCTGTTCGTCCTCGCCGAGCAGGCGGCGGGCCACCACATAGGCCATGCGGTTGCCCAGGCCGATGTCTTCGAGCAGGTCTTCGATCAGCTCCAGGCGGTACTCGGCGAGCATGGCCTGGATCCGCTCGGCGGAGATGTTCTCCAGCGAGCTGTCGAAACCGTTCAGCACCTTGTTCAGCAGACGCTCGCCCAGGCTGATGGATTCGGAGCGGCGCTGCAGCTTGAGCGCATGGCGGATGTGGGTGCGGGCCTTGCCGGTGACCACGAAGTTGAGCCACGCCGGGTTCGGCCGAGCGCCGGGGGCGCTGACGATCTCGACCGTGGAGCCGCTCTGCAGCGGTTCGGACAGCGGGGCGAGGCGGCGGTTGATCCGGCAGGCGATGCAGCTGTTGCCGACGTCGGTGTGCACCGCGTAGGCGAAGTCGACGGCGGTGGAGCCTTTGGGCAGCTCCATGATCCGGCCTTTGGGCGTGAACACGTAGACCTCGTCCGGGAACAGGTCGATCTTCACGCTTTCGATGAATTCCAGCGAGTTGCCGGCGCGTTGCTGCATTTCCAGCACGCCTTTGACCCATTGGCGGGCGCGGGCGTGGGTGCCTTTGGGCTGTTCGTCGCTGCTGGACTTGTACAGCCAGTGCGCGGCGATGCCGTTGTTGGCCATCTCTTCCATCTCGCGGGTGCGGATCTGGATCTCGATGGGCACGCCGTGCATGCCGAACAGCGTAGTGTGCAGCGACTGGTAGCCGTTGGCCTTGGGGATCGCGATGTAGTCCTTGAAGCGCCCCGGCAGCGGCTTGTACAGGTTGTGCACGGCACCCAGCACGCGGTAGCAGGTGTCGACCTTGTCGACGATGATCCGGAACGCGTACACGTCCATGATCTCGTTGAAGGCCCGGCGCTTGCCGCGCATTTTCTTGTAGATGCCGTAGAGGTGCTTCTGGCGGCCGCTGATCTCGCCCTGGATGCCGTCGATGGCCAGGCAGTGGCTCAGGGACTCTTCGATCTTGTTGACGATTTCCTTACGGTTGCCCCGGGCGCGCTTGACCGCCTGGTAGATCCGCGCGGAACGCATCGGGTGCATGGCCTTGAAGCCGAGGTCTTCGAACTCCACGCGGACCGAGTGCATGCCCAGCCGGTTGGCGATGGGGGCGTAGATCTCCAGGGTTTCCTTGGCGATCCGCCGGCGCTTCTCGCCGGAGAGCACTTCCAGGGTGCGCATGTTGTGCAGGCGGTCGGCCAGCTTGACCAGGATCACGCGGATGTCGCGCGCCATGGCCATGGCCATCTTCTGGAAGTTCTCGGCCTGGGCTTCGGCCTTGGTCTCGAAGTTCATCTGGGTCAGTTTGCTGACCCCGTCGACCAGTTCGGCCACGGTTTCGCCAAACTGCGCCTGCAGCGCCTCTTTGGCGATGCCGGTGTCTTCGATCACGTCATGCAGCATCGCGGCCATCAGGCTCTGATGGTCCATGTGCATGTCGGCAAGGATGCTCGCGACCGCGAGCGGGTGCGTGACGTACGCCTCGCCGCTGCGGCGGCGCTGGCCGTCGTGGGCCTGTTCGGCGTAGAAGTAGGCCCGGCGGACCAGGTTGACCTGGTCCTGGCCGAGGTAGGCCGATAAGCGATCGGCGAGGGCGTCTATGCTCGGCATGATGACTCCTGCCGCAAGCTGTGTTCCCGCGCCGTGCTACGTCGACCAGGCATAGGCTTAGACGGCCTCGTTGGACTCGTCCTCGGTAAATGCAGCGAAGACCGGGTCTTCGGTGACGATTTCTTCGGCGGCGATGAATTCAGGGGTCACGATGCCTTCGGCGATTTCACGCAGGGCGACGACGGTAGGCTTGTCGTTTTCCCATGCGACCTTCGGCTCTTTGCCGCCGGTTGCCAATTGACGGGCACGCTTGGTCGAGAGCATGACCAGCTCAAAGCGGTTATCCACGTGTTCTAGGCAGTCTTCAACGGTTACGCGGGCCATGGTCTTCCTCGTAGCAAATGCGATATGCGCGGTGCCCGGATGGGCGAGCGGACTCGGCAGTTTAAAAAAACACCAGCGATTAGGGAAGCGCTGATTTTTTGACCAGACCCTTCAACGCGCTGCAAGTGCCAATGTAAAGCCCTTGCGGCGCGTTTGGGAAGAGCCGGTCAACCGAGCAGTTCGGCCAGCAGTTTGCCGAAACGCACTTGCTGGCGTTTCTGCAGCAGCTGGTTGGAACGGAAAATCGCTTTCAGGTCGTCCAGCGCATGGGCGAAATCGTCATTGATGATCACGTAGTCGTATTCGACGTAGTGGCTCATCTCGCTGACCGCCTCGCGCATGCGTCCGTCGATGATCTCGTCGCTGTCCTGGCCGCGGTTGGTCAGGCGCTGGTGCAGGGCTTGCAGCGAAGGCGGCAGGATGAAGATCGAGCGGGCCTGGGGCATCAGCTTGCGCACTTGTTCGGCGCCTTGCCAGTCGATTTCCAGGATCAGGTCATGACCTTCGTCCAGGGTCTGCTGCAGGCGGCTTTGCGAGGTGCCGTAGAAGTTGCCGAACACTTCGGCGCGTTCGAGGAAGTCGCCGTGTTCGCCCATCTTCACGAACGCTTCGCGGGTCACGAAGTGGTAGTTCACGCCATCCACCTCGCCCGGACGCATGGCGCGGGTGGTGTGGGAGATCGATACGCGGATTTCCGGGTTGGCGTCGGTCAGCGCCTTGACCAGGCTGCTCTTGCCCGCGCCCGAGGGGGCGGAAATGATGTAAAGGGTGCCGGTGCTGTGGGTCATGGGAATAGCCTTACTCAATGTTCTGCACTTGTTCGCGCATCTGCTCGATCAACACCTTGAGGTTGACCGCCGCCTGGGTGCTGCGCGGGTCGAAGGCCTTGGAGCCCAGTGTGTTGGCTTCGCGGTTGAGCTCCTGCATCAGGAAGTCCAGGCGCCGCCCGGCCGCGCCGCCGGACTTGAGCACGCGGCGGACTTCGATGATGTGGGTGCTCAGGCGATCCAGTTCTTCGGCCACGTCGCTCTTTTGCGCGAGCATGACCATTTCCTGCTCCAGGCGCTGCGGATCCAGCTCGGCCTTCATGTCGGCGAAGCGGTCCAGGACCTTCTGGCGCTGGGTGGCGAGCATCTGCGGAACCAGTTCGCGCAGGGTCGATACGTCTTCTTCGATGGAGGTCAGGCGGTCGTCGATCAACCGGGCCAGCTCCGCGCCTTCGCGCTCGCGGCCGGCCTTGAGCTCCTTCAGGCCCTGGTTGAACAGGGCCAGCGCCTCGGCGTTGAGCGCCTGCGGATCGCTGGCGTCGGCGACCAGCACGCCCGGCCAGGCCAGCACTTCCAGCGGGTTCAGGGCGGCGGGGTTCTTGATCAGGCCGGCGACGGTCTCGGCGGCGGCGACCAGTTGCGCGGCGCGCTCGCGGTCCACCTGCAGCGGTTTGCCGGTGCTTTCTTCGGTGAAGCGCAGGGTGCATTCCAGCTTGCCCCGCGACAGGCCCTGGCGCAGCGCTTCGCGCACGGCGCCTTCGAGGTCGCGGAAGGACTCCGGCAGGCGCAGGTGCGGTTCCAGGTAGCGGCTGTTGACCGAGCGCAGTTCCCAGCTCAGGGTGCCCTGGACGCCGGCTTTCTCGACGCGGGCGAAGGCGGTCATGCTGTGCACCATGGTGGTACCTCGCAATGCAGAACGGTGCGGAACCTGCGTTCCGCCTCATCGCTCTCAATGAATGTAAGCCGACTGGCAGCAAAGGCGCAGGATTGTAGCGCAGTGCGGCGGATGCGCCCAAACACACGCTGTGACAAAGGGCTGCAGGCCGTCGGGGACAGGCGTTGCAGGGCCCTCGGTCGTCGGCGGGCATTTTTGACGACTGCCCAGGCGCGGTGCACGGCCCTATAATGCTCCGCAGTTTTCCGTCCCCAGTACAGGTATCTCCTATGAAACGTCCAAGTGGTCGCGCTGCCGATCAGCTCCGCTCGATCCGCATTACCCGCAACTACACCAAGCATGCCGAGGGATCGGTACTGGTCGAATTCGGTGATACCAAGGTCATCTGCACCGTCAGCGTCGAAAACGGCGTGCCGCGATTCCTCAAGGGCCAGGGCCAGGGCTGGCTGACCGCCGAGTACGGCATGCTGCCGCGCTCCACCGGCGAGCGTAACCAGCGCGAGGCCAGCCGCGGCAAGCAGGGCGGGCGCACCCTGGAGATCCAGCGCCTGATCGGCCGTTCCCTGCGCGCGGCCCTGGACATGTCCAAGCTGGGCGATGTCACCCTGTACGTCGACTGCGACGTGATCCAGGCCGACGGCGGCACCCGCACCGCGTCGATCACCGGCGCCATGGTCGCGCTGGTCGATGCGCTGAAGGTGATCAAGAAGCGCGGCGGCCTGAAGGGCGGCGACCCGCTCAAGCAGATGGTCGGCGCCGTTTCCGTGGGCATGTACCAGGGCGAGCCGGTGCTGGATCTGGACTATCTTGAGGACTCCGCCGCCGAGACCGACCTGAACGTGGTGATGACCGGCACCGGCGGCTTCATCGAAGTGCAGGGCACCGCCGAAGGCGCGCCGTTCCAGCCTGAGGAACTGACCGCCATGCTGGAGCTGGCCAAGAAGGGCATGACCGAGATCTTCGAACTGCAGAAGGCGGCGCTGGCTGACTGAGCCGCCGGGCGACCCCAAGGAGGATGCGATGAGTGACGAACAAGAGCTGCAGCCCAGGCCGAGCCACGAGGTGCGCCAGTGGGCCATGTTTTGTCACTTGTCCGCCCTGCTGGGGATCTGGGTGCCCTTCGGCACGCTGATCGGGCCGCTGATCCTCTGGCAGATGAAGCGCGAGACCGATCCGTTCATCGATGCCCAGGGCAAGGAAGCGCTGAACTTCCAGATCACCGTGGCGATCGCCTCGATGGTCTGCTTCCTGCTGATGGTGCTGATCATCGGCTTCGTGCTGTTCGGCCTGCTGGCCATCGGCGCGCTGGTGCTGACGATCATCGGCGGGGTGAAGGCCAACGAAGGGATCGCCTACCGGTATCCGTTCACCTGGCGCCTGATCAAGTAACGATCGACGGTTCCCGCCGGGCAAAGCCTTCAGGCACAAAAAAACCGACAGCGATGTCGGTTTTTTTGAGGCTGCGAAAAGGCGCTCAGATGGTCAGCGTCCAGTCGTAGTCCACGATCAGCGGTGCGTGCTGCGAGAACCGTGGCTGACGCGGCAGGCGTGCGCTGCGCACGAAGCGACGCAAGCCCGGGGTCAGGATCTGGTAGTCGAAGCGCCAGCCGAGGTTGAGCATCTCGGCCTGTTCGTTGTCCGGCCACCAGCTGTACTGGTCGCCTTCGCGGCTGACTTCGCGCAAGGCGTCGACATAACCCATGTTGCCGACGATCTCGTCCATCCAGGCGCGTTCCGGCGCCAGGAAGCCCGGGGATTGCTGGCTGTCGCGCCAGTTCTTGATGTCGAGCTTCTGCTGCGCCACGTACAGCGAGCCACAATAGATGTACTCGCGACGTTTGCGCCGCTGTTTGTCCAGATACTTGCCGAAGTCGTCCATGAGCTTGAACTTCTGGTTCAAGTCCTCATCGCCGTTCATCCCCGAAGGAAGCAGCAAGGTGGCAATACTGACTTTGTCGAAATCTGCTTGCAGGTAGCGCCCGTAGCGGTCGGCCGTCTCGAAACCGAGACCGCTGATGACAGCCTTCGGTTGCAACCGCGAGTACAAAGCCACACCGCCTTGGGCGGGAACTTCGGCGTCGCAGGCATAAAGGAAGTAGCCGTCCAGTTGGAAGGCTGGGTCGTCCAGTTCAAAGGCGGAGGCACGGGTGTCCTGCAGGCAGATGACGTCGGCATTCTGAGCCTGCAGCCAACTGAGCAAACCTCGCTCGACTGCAGCCTGAATACCATTGACGTTCACACTGATGATCCGCATAAATGGCCCCAAAAATCGCGTGCGTGTATGATACACGGCGTCAAGCTAATTAGCTAAATCCGTGGTATTTGGGGTTTTTTTCATGCAAGCGTATCAGCGCGATTTCATTCGTTTTGCCATCGATCGCGGCGTTTTGCGCTTCGGTGAGTTCACCCTGAAGTCCGGGCGCACCAGTCCTTACTTCTTCAACGCCGGCCTGTTCAACTCAGGTTCCGCGCTGGCCCAGCTGGGCCGTTTCTACGCGGCGGCCATCGCCGACAGCGGCATTTCCTTCGACGTCCTCTTCGGCCCGGCCTACAAAGGCATCCCGCTGGCGGCCACCACCGCCGTCGCGCTGGCCGAACACCACGGCCGCGACCTGCCATGGTGCTTCAACCGCAAGGAAGCCAAGGCCCACGGCGAGGGCGGCAGCCTGGTCGGCGCGCCGCTGACCGGCGACGTGCTGATCATCGACGACGTGATCACCGCCGGCACCGCGATCCGCGAAGTGATGCAGATCATCGCGTCCCAGGAAGGCGCCAAGGCGGCCGGCGTGCTGATCGCCCTGAACCGCCAGGAGCGCGGCAACGGCGAGCTGTCGGCGATCCAGGAAGTCGAGCGTGACTTCGGCATCCCGGTGATCAGCATCGTGTCGCTGAACCAGGTGCTGGAATTCCTGGCCGACGACCCGCAACTCAAGCAGCACCTGCCGGCCGTCGAGGCCTACCGCGCCCAGTTCGGCGTTTGACCGGGTTCCTTGCAGGCGCGGGCAGGCTCGCTCCTGCAGGGATCTGAGGCAAAAAAAGACCCCGCTCAGCCAGGCTGAGCGGGGTCTTTTCGTTTGCGTGAGCGCTTAAGAACGCTTGCGGTTGCTGATCAGGGTGCCCACACCGGTGTCGGTGAAGATTTCCAGCAGGATCGCATTCGGCACGCGGCCGTCGATGATCAGCGAGCTGCCCACGCCGCCCTGCACCGCTTCCAGCGCGCAGCGGATCTTCGGCAACATGCCGCCGTAGATGGTGCCGTCGGCGATCAGCGCGTCGACTTGCTGGGTGCTCAGGCCGGTCAGTACCTTGCCTTCCTTGTCCATCAGGCCGGCGATGTTGGTCAGCAGCATCAGTTTCTCGGCCTTCAGCGCTTCGGCGACCTTGCCGGCCACCAGGTCGGCGTTGATGTTGTACGACTCGCCGTTCTCACCGACGCCGATCGGCGCGATCACCGGGATGAAATCGCCCTTGACCAGCAGGTTCAGCAGGTCGGTGTTGATCCCGACCACTTCGCCCACATGGCCGATGTCGATGATTTCCGGGGTGGTCATCTCCGGGGTCTGGCGGGTGACGTTGAGCTTCTTCGCGCGGATCAGCTCGGCGTCCTTGCCGGTCAGGCCGATGGCGCTGCCGCCATGCCGGTTGATCAGGTTGACGATGCTCTTGTTGACCTGGCCGCCGAGCACCATTTCCACCACGTCCATGGTGGCGGCGTCAGTGACGCGCATGCCGTCGACGAAGTGGCTTTCGATGGACAGGCGCTTGAGCAGATCGCCGATCTGCGGGCCGCCGCCGTGCACGACCACCGGGTTGATGCCCACGGCCTTCATCAGCACGATGTCGCGGGCGAAGCCGGTCTTCAGCTCCTCGCTTTCCATCGCGTTGCCGCCGTATTTGATCACCAGGGTCTTGCCGACATAACGTCGGATGTAAGGCAGCGCTTCGGACAGGACCTTGGCGGTTTGGGCGGCGGCATCGCGTTCGAGGGTCATTCAGGGCTCCGGGTGAATCAGAACGGTAGTTGGAGATCAGGTGCAACGCGTTTCAGCTGGGCATGGAACACAGCCTTGATGCGTGCAAGTTCTGCCTCGTCATCGGCCTCGAAACGCAGCACCAGCACCGGTGTGGTGTTGGATGCGCGTACCAGGCCCCAGCCTTTGGCGTAGTCGACCCGCACGCCGTCGATGGTGGTCAGGTCCGCGCCTGGGCCCCACTGTGCGTCGTGCAGTGCATCAATGATGCTGAATTTGCTCTCTTCGGTCACATGGATATTGATTTCCGGCGTCGAAACATCGTTCGGGAAGGTCGCGAACAGCGCTTCGGCGGTGGATTTCTCCTGGCTGAGGATCTCCAGCAGCCGCGCGGCGCTATAGATGCCGTCGTCGAAGCCGAACCAGCGCTCCTTGAAGAAGATATGCCCGCTCATTTCGCCGGCCAACAGGGCGCCGGATTGTTTCATCTTCTTTTTGATCAACGAGTGACCGGTCTTCCACATTAGCGACCGGCCGCCGTATTCCTTGATCAGCGGGATGAGGCGGCGGGTGCATTTGACGTCGAAGATGATCTCTGCGTCCGGGTTGCGCGCCAGCACGTCGCGGGCGAACAGCATCAGCAGGCGATCCGGGAACACGATGCTGCCGGCGTCGGTCACCACGCCGACGCGGTCGCCGTCGCCGTCGAAGGCCAGGCCCAGGTCGGCGCCGGTTTCCTTGACCTTGGCGATCAGGTCGACGAGGTTCTCAGGCTTGCCCGGATCCGGGTGGTGGTTGGGGAAGTGGCCGTCCACTTCGCAGAACAGCGGGATCACTTCGCAGTTCAGCGCTTCGATCAGTTGCGGGGCGATCACGCCGGCCGCGCCGTTGCCGCAGTCGACCACGACTTTCATGCGTCGGGCCAGCTTGATGTCCCGGACGATTTCGGTGGTGTAGCGGTCGAGGATCTCGACCTGGGTCACGCTGCCCTGGCCGCTGCTCAGGTCGCCGGTCTTGAGGCGCTCGTGCAGGGCCTGGATCTGCTCGTTGGCGAGGGTGTCGCCGGCGATCATGATCTTGAAGCCGTTGTAGTTCGACGGATTGTGGCTGCCGGTGAGCATCACCGCGGACTTGCCGGCCAGCACGTTGGCGGCGTAGTACAGCGCCGGGGTCGGCACCAGGCCGACGTCGCTGACGTGGCAGCCGCTGTCGGCGATGCCTTTGATCAGTTGGGCGACCAGTTCCGGGCCGGACAGGCGCCCGTCGCGGCCGACGGACACGTTCGGCTCGCCTTGGGCCAGGCTCTGCGAGCCGACGGCGCGGCCGATCCAGTAGGCCGTTTCGGCGTTGAGGAATTCCGGCACGGTGCCGCGGATGTCATACGCGCGGAAAATGCTGTCGGGAAGCTTCGGTGCTACTTGGGCTGGGGTGCTCATCGGCGGAAATGCTCCATCTCGAAAGTGGCTGGACGCGCCGGCGACTCACTCGGCGGCAGGCTCAAACTGAAGGGTATGACGGCGTTTTCCGCAGAGAGTTCGTGGTATGAAAGGGCCATGACGCCCCGCCCGGCGTGGCCGCTTGCTGTGGCGAGGGGGCCGACTCCCTCGCCACGAACGGTCACTTGGTGCCGGTATGGCCGAAACCGCCGGTGCCGCGTTCGGTCTCGACGAACTCCTCGACCATCTCGAAATGCGCCTGCACCACCGGCACCAGCACCAGTTGCGCCAGGCGTTCGCCGACGGTCATAGTGAAGTCGGTCTGGCCGCGGTTCCAGCAGGAGACCATCAGCGGGCCCTGGTAGTCGGAGTCGATCAGGCCGACCAGGTTGCCCAGCACGATGCCGTGCTTATGGCCCATGCCGGAGCGCGGCAGGATCAGCGCGGCGAGGTTCGGGTCGCCGATGTACACCGACAGGCCGGTGGGGATCAGCACGGTCTCGCCCGGCTTGATCACGGTGTCCTGTTCCAGCATGGCGCGCAGGTCGAGGCCGGCGGAGCCGGGCGTGGCGTATTGCGGCAGCGGGAATTCGGTGCCGATGCGTGGGTCGAGGATCTTGGCTTGCAAAGCGTGCATGTAAATTAAACCTGGTTCAGCCGTTCGGCGATGAATGTGACCAGTTGGCGGGCGATCTTGCCCTTGCTGGTCTGGGCGAAGACCGTGGCGTGCAGCCCACGGTCGATGACGCTGCAGGCGTTCTCTTCGCTGTTGAAGCCGATGCTCGGGTTGGCGACGTCGTTGGCGACGATCAGGTCGAGATTCTTGTCCTTGAGTTTGCGTGCAGCGTAGTCGAGCAGGTGTTCGGTCTCGGCGGCGAAGCCGACACTGAACGGACGGTCGGAACGGGTGGCGATGGTGGCCAGGATGTCCGGGTTACGTACCATTTGCAGGACGAAACCGTCGCCGCTCGTAGGGTCTTTCTTGAGTTTTTGTGGGGCCACGACTTCCGGGCGGTAGTCCGCGACCGCTGCCGAGGCGATGAAGATGTCGCAAGGCATCGCGGCTTCGCAGGCCGCGAGCATGTCCCGGGCGCTGACCACGTCGATGCGGGTGACGCGGTCCGGGGTCGGCAGGTGCACCGGGCCGCTGATCAGGGTCACGCGGGCGCCGGCCTCCACCGCCGCTTCGGCCAGGGCGAAGCCCATTTTCCCGGAGCTGTGGTTGGTGATGTAGCGCACCGGGTCGATGTTTTCCTGGGTCGGGCCGGCGGTGATGACCACGTGCTTGCCGGTCAGCGCCTGACGCTGGAAACAGTCCGCCGCGCATTGGGCCAGGTCGGTGGCTTCCATCATCCGGCCCATGCCGACGTCGCCGCAGGCCTGGCTGCCGGACGCCGGGCCGAAGGTCTTCAGGCCGCGGCTTTCCAGGAGCTGCAGGTTGGCCTGGGTGGCCGGGTCGCGCCACATGGCCTGGTTCATGGCCGGAGCCACGGCGACGATGGCGTCGGTGGCCAGCACCAGGGTGGTCAGCAGGTCATTGGCGATGCCTTGGGCCAGGCGGGCCAGCAGGTCGGCGGTGGCCGGGGCGATCAGCACCAGGTCGGCCCATTTGGCCAGTTCGATGTGGCCCATCGCGGCTTCGGCGGCAGGGTCGAGCAGGTCGAGGTGCACCGGGTGCCCGGACAGGGCCTGCATGGTCAGCGGGGTGATGAATTCGCTGCCGCCGCGGGTCATGACCACGCGCACTTCGGCGCCCTGGTCGATCAGGCGGCGAACCAGATCGGCGCTTTTATAGGCCGCGATGCCGCCGCCGACGCCCAGAACGATGCGTTTCCGATACAGCCGCTGCATAGGTCTGCCTTTCATTTCATGGATGGTAGCGGTGCGGCACCCCCCTCCCCAGGGGCGGGCCGACCGCCAAAAAAGATGGGCTACGATATCACAGCGTCCGCTATGGAACAGCGGCGCCCACAGACAAGGAATGTGTATGAGTATTCGCGATTGGCCGGCGGCGGAAAGGCCGCGGGAAAAGCTACTTGAGCAGGGCTCCGCGAGCCTTTCGGACGCCGAACTGCTGGCGATCTTTCTGCGCACCGGCGTGTCCGGAAAAAGCGCGGTGGATCTGGCGCGACACCTGTTGAATCAATTCGGCAGCCTGCGTTTCTTGCTGGAGGCTGACCTGAACGCCTTCAGCGGACAACTGGGGCTGGGGCCGGCGAAGTTCGCCCAGTTGCAGGCCGTGCTGGAGATGGGGCGTCGGCACTTGGCGGAACGCATGCGGCGCAAGCCGGCGCTGGAGAGCCCGCAGGTCGTGCGCGATTACCTCAAGGCCATGTTGCGCCACGAGCCGCACGAGGTGTTCGGCTGCCTGTTCCTGGACTCCAAGCACCAGGTGCTGACCTTCGAGACGCTGTTTCGCGGCTCCATCGACAACACGGCCGTGCATCCTCGGGAGATAGTGAAGCGCTCTCTGGCCAATAACGCGGCGGCGGTGATCCTGTGCCACAACCACCCGTCGGGAAATACCGACCCCAGCGAGGCGGATCGCGTGCTGACCAAGCGGCTGCAGAAGGCACTGGAGCTGATCGATGTGCGGGTGCTCGATCACTTCATCGTCGGCGAGGGCGAGCCGCTGTCGATGGCGGAGTGCGGCTGGATGTAGCTGCGCACGGAATCAGCGCAGTCCACTGTGGGAGCGAGCCTGCTCGCGATGGCAGATCGATCAACATCGATGTTGACTGACACGGCGCCATCGCGAGCAGGCTTGCTCCTACAGGGGCGGGGTTGTGTCTGCTATTTCAGGGTGACCTTGGCGTAGTCCTGCCGCCCGAACGGGCTCACCGAGTAACCCTGCACATCCTTGCGTGTGAGCGCGAAGGCGGTCGGGTGCGCCAGCGGCAGCCACAGGGCCTGTTGCTGGATCAGGGCCTGCGCCTGTTCGTAGAGCTTGCTGCGCACGCCTTGCTCGCTGGTGGTCTTGCCGGCGCTGATCAAGCGGTCCAGGTCGGCGTTGCAGTACCGGGCGAAGTTGGTGCCGGACTTGACCGCCGCGCAGGAAAACTGCGGCGTGAGGAAGTTGTCCGGGTCGCCGTTGTCGCCCGCCCAGCCCATGAACAGCAGGTCGTGTTCGCCGGCCTTGGCCCGACGGATCAGCTCGCCCCATTCGATCACGCGGATTTCCGCCTGGATGCCGATCTCCGCCAGGTCCGACTGCAGCAACTGCGCGCCGAGGCTCGGGTTGGGGTTGAGCAGGCTGCCGGACGGGCGCGTCCAGATGGTGGTCTGGAAACCGTCCTTCAGGCCGGCCTTGGCCATCAGCGCCTTGGCCTTGTCCACGTCGTGGGCGTAGCCGGGCAGGTTCTTCGCGTAGCTCCAGGTGTTGGGCGGGTAGGGGCCGTTGGCGGCCTCGGCGGTGTCTTCGAACACGGCCTTGAGGTAGTTGGCCTTGTCGAAGGCGAGGTTGATCGCCTGGCGCACTTCCGGCTTGTCCAGCGGCGGATGCTGGCTGTTGATGCCGACGAAAGCGGTCATGAACGCGTCGGTCTTTTCAACTTTGAGTGTCGGCTCCTGTTTCGCCGCCTGTACGTCCAGCGGTTTGGGCGACAGGGCGATCTGGCATTCGTTGCGCCGCAGCTTCTGCAGGCGCACGTTGGCGTCCGGGGTGATGGCGAAGATCAGCGGATCCACCGCCGGCTTGCCGCCGAAGTAGTCCGGGTTGGCCTTGTAGCGAACCGAGGCGTCCTTCTGGAAGCGGGTGAACACGAACGGGCCGGTGCCCACCGGCTGGCTGTTGAGCTTGTCCGTCGCGCCGGCCTTGAGCAGCCGGTCGGCGTACTCGGCGGAGTAGATCGAGGCGAAGCCCATGCTCAGGGTCGCCAGGAAGGTCGAGTCCGGATGGTCGAGGGTGAAGCGCACGGTCAAAGGATCCAGGGCGTCGATCTTCTTGATCAGCGCCGGCAGCTGCATCGACTGGGCATGGGGGAAGCCGCTCTGGGCCACCTGGTGCCACGGGTTGGCCGGGTCGAGCATGCGGTCGAAGCTGAACTTGACGTCTTCGGCGCTCAGGTCGCGGGTCGGCTTGAAGTAGTCGGTGCTGTGGAACTTCACCTGCGCACGCAGCTTGAACACATAGGTCAGCCCGTCGGTGCTGACGTCCCAGCTTTCGGCGAGGCTCGGGACGACCTTGCCGCTGGCGGTGTCGAAGTCCACCAGACGGTTCATCAGCACGTCGGCGGAGGCGTTGGTGGTGGTCAGCGAGTTGTACTGCACCACGTCGAACCCTTCGGGGCTGGCCTCGGTGCAGACGCTCAGGGCGGCGGCCTGGGCGAGGGGGCTCAGCAGCAGCGGAGCGAGCAAAAGGGGGAGGGCAGCGAGGCGCATGGTCAGATTCCTTTACAGATCGGAGGCCCATCTGCAAGTGCAGTCTGGAAAAGGCCTACCCTAGTGGGCACGGTTGCAAATGACTATCCCTTTTTGCAATTTCAGGGCCGGGTTTGCGGGGTTTTGGCGGTGGAGGGCGGTGCCGGGGGAGCGGATCGCCGGCATCGCCGCTTTTGTGCGACGAGCGGTCGAAATCCTCGACAGCCTTAATCCAAAGCGTCCGCAGGGGCAAATTCCGGCTTTTTGCCAATTGATTGCACACCGATTGTTGTTGCTCTCGGGTCTTTCTGGTATAAAGCAGCGCTCTTTTCTAGGGGCCCGGTTCCTTCGCTTGTAGGTGTAGCCGGTAAGACCTCTAAAGAATCGCGGCGCCTGGCGCCACAATGACTAGAGATTAAGCGGCCAACCCATGCCGGGTTGGGCATGTGGTTTTAGAGGGCTGAGGCATGTCTAGAGTATGTCAAGTTACCGGTAAGGGTCCGGTAACCGGGAATAACATTTCCCACGCAAACAACAAAACCCGTCGTCGTTTCCTGCCAAACCTGCAGCATCACCGCTTCTGGGTTGAGTCCGAGAAACGTTTCGTGCGTCTGCGCGTATCTGCCAAAGGCATGCGTATCATCGACAAGCGCGGCATTGATGTCGTGCTGGCCGAACTTCGCCGCGACGGCAAGATTTAAGGGAGCTAATCATGCGTGAATTGATTCGTTTGATCTCGAGCGCCGGTACTGGTCACTTCTACACTACCGACAAGAACAAGCGTACTACCCCGGACAAAATCGAGATCAAGAAATATGATCCGGTTGTTCGCAAGCACGTGATCTACAAGGAAGGCAAAATCAAGTAATTGATTTTTCCGACCGACGAAAAAGGCCCGTATCTCACGATACGGGCCTTTTTTGTTGCCCCGGTTTTGGGTTGCCGGTCCGGGCCCCTTCGCGGGCAAGCCCACACCGTGGATCTGTGTGGTGTTCCCTGTGGAAGCCAGCCTGCTGGCGTCAGCTAAAGGGGCGCAGATCCTCAGGCCTTCTGCTCGAAGATCACATAGATCTTGCGGCACGCCTCCAGCACTTCCCAGGTGCCCCGGAAACCGGCCGGAATCACAAAGCGGTCGCCGACGCGCAGGGTCTTGGCGTTGCCGTCGCTGTCGCGCAGCACCGACACCCCTTGCAGGATCTCGCAGTACTCGTGCTCGGTGTAGTTCACCGTCCATTGCCCGACCGCGCCTTCCCACACGCCGACGTTCATTTGCCCGCAAGGGCTGTCGTACTGGTTGAACACCGCCTGCTCGGGGTCGCCCTTGAGCACCTTGGCCGGATCCGGCCGGTAGCGTTCGGCTTCGCTGGCGGTCTGGCTGATGTCGACGACGTTCTGGATGTTCATTGTTGTTGTCTCCTGTGGTGGCGACGCGATGGATTGGAAAGGGCCAAAGTCTATGTTTATTAAATTGAACACCGCAAGGTCGTATCGCGGCCTTATGTCAAATATATTGAAACAAACCCGGCCACTGGTTTAGGGTGGCGGGTGCCCTTGGCCGAAATGCAGGCTGGCCGGGCAGAATTCCTGAGGACGGCCGCGAAGAGCGCGGCGCCCGCATCCAACAAGAGGAGGACACTCGAATGACCACCCTGACTCGTGCCGACTGGGAACAACGCGCCCGCGACCTGAAGATCGAAGGCCGCGCCTACCTCAATGGCGAGTACACCGACGCCGCCTCGGGCGAGACCTTCGAGTGCATCAGCCCGGTCGATGGCCGTCTGCTGGGCAAGATCGCCAGCTGTGACGCCGCCGACGCCCAGCGCGCCGTGGAGAACGCTCGCGCCACCTTCGATTCCGGTGTCTGGTCGCGCCTGGCGCCGACCAAGCGCAAGGCCGCCATGATCCGTTTCGCCGGCCTGCTCAAGCAGCACGCCGAAGAGCTGGCCCTGCTCGAGACCCTCGACATGGGCAAGCCGATCAGCGACTCGCTGTACATCGACGTTCCCGGCGCGGCGCAGGCGCTGAGCTGGAGCGGCGAGGCCATCGACAAGCTCTACGACGAAGTCGCCGCCACCCCGCACGATCAGCTGGGCCTGGTGACCCGTGAGCCGGTGGGCGTGGTCGGCGCCATCGTGCCGTGGAACTTCCCGCTGCTGATGGCTTGCTGGAAACTGGGCCCGGCCCTGTCGACCGGCAACTCGGTGATCCTCAAGCCGTCGGAGAAATCCCCGCTGACCGCCCTCCGCATCGCCGCCCTGGCGGTCGAGGCCGGCATCCCGAAAGGCGTGCTCAACGTGCTGCCGGGCTATGGCCACACCGTCGGCAAGGCCCTGGCCCTGCACAACGACGTCGACACCCTGGTGTTCACCGGTTCGACCAAGATCGCCAAGCAACTGATGATCTACGCCGGCGAATCGAACATGAAGCGCGTGTGGCTGGAGGCCGGCGGCAAGAGCCCGAACATCGTGTTCGCCGACGCGCCGGACCTGCAGGCCGCCGCCGAGTCCGCCGCCAGCGCCATCGCCTTCAACCAGGGCGAAGTGTGCACCGCCGGTTCGCGGCTGCTGGTCGAGCGTTCGATCAAGGACAAATTCCTGCCGATGGTGATCGAGGCCCTGAAGGCCTGGAAGCCGGGCAACCCGCTGGATCCGGCCACCAACGTCGGTGCGCTGGTGGACACCCAGCAGATGAACACGGTGCTGTCCTACATCGAAGCCGGCCACGCCGACGGCGCCAAGCTGGTGGTCGGCGGCAAGCGCACCCTGCAGGAGACCGGCGGCACCTACGTCGAGCCGACGATCTTCGACGGCGTGAGCAACGCGATGAAGATCGCCCAGGAAGAGATCTTCGGACCGGTGCTGTCGGTCATCACCTTCGACACCGCCGAGGAGGCGGTGCGCATCGCCAACGACACGCCGTACGGCCTGGCGGCGGCGGTGTGGACCCAGGACATTTCCAAGGCGCACCTGACCGCCAAGGCCCTGCGGGCCGGCAGCGTGTGGGTCAACCAATACGATGGCGGCGACATGACCGCGCCGTTCGGCGGCTTCAAGCAGTCGGGCAACGGCCGCGACAAGTCGCTGCATGCGTTCGACAAATACACCGAGCTCAAGGCGACCTGGATCAAGCTGTGAACCGTTGAGGGGGCCTGCCCGTCAGACCCCCGAAACAGCAGAGATCCCTTGTGGGAGCGGGCTTGCCCGCGATGGCGGTGTGTCAGTCGGCATTTTTGTGTCTGACCCACCGCCATCGCGGGCAAGCCCGCTCCCACATTGGTTTTGCGGTGCACATAACAATATCCACAGGAGCGTGGAACATGCGTTGGGCGACGTATTTCGCCGTGTTGGCGTCTGTCTTGAGTGTCGGCCTGGCCCTGGGCGTCAGCATGCCGCTGGTGTCGTTGCGGCTGGAGGGCTGGGGCTACGGCTCCTTCGCCATCGGTGTGATGGCGGCGATGCCGGCCATCGGCGTGCTGCTGGGGGCGAAGGTGTCCAGTCATCTGGCGGCGCGCCTGGGCACGGCGAACCTGATGCGCCTGTGCCTGTGGGGCGGGGCGCTGTCCATCGGCCTGCTGGCGCTGCTGCCCAGCTACCCGGTGTGGCTGGCGCTGCGGCTGATGATCGGCGTGATCCTGACCATCGTGTTCATCCTCGGCGAGAGCTGGATCAACCAATTGGTGGTCGAGCATTGGCGCGGGCGACTGGTGGCGCTGTACGGCAGCAGCTACGCGCTGAGCCAACTGTCCGGGCCGCTGCTGTTGGGGGCGCTGGGCACCGAGCACGATTATGGCTTTTGGGTCGGCGTGGGCCTGCTGACCGCTGCGCCCCTGCTGTTGCTCGGCCGCAGCGGGGCGCCGAGCAGCGAGGCCAGCAGCGTGACCTTCGGCGATTTGTTGGGATTTGGCCGGGAACTGCCGGCGATCGCCTGGGCCGTGTCGCTGTTCGCCGCGTTCGAGGCGATGATCCTGACGCTGCTGCCGGTGTATTGCCTGCGCCAGGGCTTCACGGCGGAAATCGCGCTGGCGATGGTCAGCACCGTGGTGGTCGGCGACGCGTTGCTGCAACTGCCGATCGGCGCGCTGGCGGACCGGCTGTCCCGGCGCACGCTGTTCACCGGCTGCGCCATGGTGCTGCTGCTGTCGAGCCTGGCGATTCCGCTGTTGATCGACACCTTGCTGATCTGGCCGCTGTGGGTGCTGTTCGGGGCCAGCGCGGGCGGTCTGTTCACGCTGTCGCTGATCCTGGTCGGCGAGCGTTACCGTGACGATGCGCTGGTGCGGGCCAACGCGCACATCGCGCAGCTGTGGGGCATCGGCTGCCTGGTGGGGCCGCTGGCGGCAGGCGCGGGCAGCCAGTGGATCAGCGGGCACGCGCTGCCGCTGCTGATGGCGGTCGGGGCGTTCGGCCTGGTGATCCTGCTGATGCGCCAGGGAGCGTTCGGCACGGTGGCCGAGCCGGCCTGACTGATCGCCCCTGTGGCGAGGCCGCCACAGGGGCGGGCCTAAAGCATCCGCTCAAGGCCCACGGTGGTGCTGAACCAGGCATTGAACCGTCGCCACCAGCTCCCCGGTTCCTGGGTCAGGGTGTGCAGCTTGCCGTCGTCCTCGGTCACCCACACCACCTTGCCGTCCTCCAGCTTCGCTTCGTAGCTGAGCGCCGGCGCCATGCCCTGCAAGGCCAGTTCCCGCACATGGGCGGCCAGGGCCGGGCTGTCCACCAGCACGCCGACCTCGGTGTTCCACAGCACCGAGCGCGGGTCGAAGTTGAACGAGCCGATGAACGCTTTCTTGCCGTCGAAGATCATCGCCTTGCTGTGCAGGCTCGAGTCCGAACCCCGGGAGGACGGCCCGTAGAACAGGCGCGGCCCGCTGCCGCCGGTGGCGCCGGGCTGGCGGCGCAGTTCGAAGAGCCTGACGCCGTGCTCCAGCAGCGCCTTGCGGTACGGCGCATAGCCGCCGTGCACCGCCGGCACGTCGGTGGCCTCCAGCGCGTTGGTCAGCAGGCTCACCGAGACACCGGCATCGGCGCGCCCGGTCAGGTACACCAGCCCCGGCTGGCCCGGCACGAAGTAGGCGGAAATCATCATCAGTTCCTGGCTGACGCCCTTCAGTTCCGGCGCCAGTTGGGTGGTCAGCAGCAACTGCGGATCGGGCTTGTCCTTGGCCAGCACCTTGCTCGGCGCATCCCACAGCGCCTGGTTCCAGGCCCAGATCAGCTCGCGGCGCCAGATGTCCATGCGCGGGTCGGTGCTGTAGGTCTTCAGTTGCCGGTACAGCGCGTGGTTCTGCTTGCGGGTGTCTTCCAGGGATTCTTCCAGGCGGGTGCGGGTGTTCTGCAGATCCTTGGCCGTCGGCCGGCTGGAGAGGAACTCGTCGACCGGCCGGCTCAGGGCGCTGTTCCAGTACTGGTCGAAGCTGTGCCCCAACTGCTGCGCCACCGGGCCCACGCTGAGCATGTCGATGTCGGTGAAGTTCAGGTTGGGCTCGGCATCGAAATACTCGTCCCCCAGGTTGCGCCCGCCGACGATGGCGGCGGCGTTGTCCGCCAGCCACAGCTTGTTGTGCATGCGCCGGTGCTGCAGCGACAGGTTGAACAGCCGGCCCGCCGCCCGGGTGACGCCGGTGCTGCGGCCCAGGTGCAGCGGGTTGAAGAGGCGGATCTGGATCTGCGGATGGGCTGCGAGCGTGGCGATGACCAGGTCGAGGCCGTCGCTGGTGGTGTCGTCCAGCAGAATCCGCACCCGCACGCCCCGGTCGGCGGCCTTGAGCAGTTCGTCCACCAGCATCCGCGTGCTGACGCCGTCGTGGACGATGTAGTACTGCAGGTCGAGGCTGCTCTGCGCGTTGCGGATCAGTTCGGCGCGGGCGGTGAAGGCTTCGGTGCTGTTGGACAGCAGGCGGAAGCCCGACTGGCCGTTGTGCGGCGCGGCCTGGGCCTGGATCGAGCGGCCGAAGGCGGAGGCCGACGCCGGCAGCGCCTGGCTCGGCTCGCGCGGGACGTCGAGGGTTGCGCAGCCGCCCAGCAGCGCGGTCAGCAATAGCAGAACGGACAGGGGCTGTCTGAAGCTCACGTGGGATCGTTCCGGATGGCGGAGGTGATGGGCATATGGACGCTGAAGGGCCGCGAAAAGTCAGTCGGTCTCGGCCAGCAGGCGGATGGCCGCTGCGCCGACCTTGCGCACCGCGTCTTCGATCTGCGGCGTCGGTTTGGCAGCGTAGTTCATCCGCAGGCAATTGCGGTACTTGCCGGAGGCGGAAAAGATACTGCCCACGGCGATCTGCACGCCTTGGTCGTGCAGGGCGCGGTTGAGCTTCAGGGTGTCGAAGCCTTCCGGCAACTCGACCCACAGCATGAAGCTGCCTTGCGGGCGGCTGGCGCGGGTGCCGGCGGGAAAGTAGCGGGTCACCCAGTCGATCATCGCGTCGCGGTTGCGCTGGTACTGGGTGCGCATCCGCCGCAAGTGCGGCTCGAAGTGGCCGGCCTTGAGGAATTCGGCGATGGCGATCTGCGGCTGCGGCGCGGTGGAGCCGGTGCTGATGTACTTCATGTGCAGCACCCGCTCCAGGTAACGGCCCGGCGCCACCCAACCGATGCGCAGGCCCGGCGCCAGGGTCTTGGAGAACGAACTGCACAGCAGCACGCGGCCGTCTTCGTCGAAGGACTTGATGGTGCGCGGGCGAGGGTAGGTGTAGGCCAGTTCCCCGTACACGTCGTCCTCGATGATCGCCACGTCGAAGCGCTGCGCCAGGTGCAGCAGGGCGCGCTTGCGTGACTCCGGCATGATGTAGCCCAGCGGGTTGTTGCAGTTGGGGGTGAGCTGGATGACCTTGATCGGCCACTGCTCCAGCGCCAGTTCCAGGGCTTCGAGGCTGATGCCGGTGAGGGGGTCGGTGGGAATCTCCAGCGCCTTCATGCCCAGGCCCTTGAGGGTTTGCATGGCGCCGTGGAAGCTCGGCGAGTCCACGGCGACGATGTCGCCCGGCTCGCAGATCGCATGGATGCTGGTGGACAGCGCTTCATGGCAGCCGGTGGTCACCACCAGGTCGCCGGCGCTCAATTGGCAGCCGGAATCGAGCATCAGCCGGGCGATCTGTTCGCGCAGTTCGAGGGTGCCGTGGATGTTGTCGTAATACAGGCCGGGCATGTCCTGGCGCCGGCTGATCCGGGCGAGGCCGCGCAGCAGCGGTTTCATGGTCGGCGAGGATACGTCGGGCATGCCGCGCCCCAGCTGCACCACGTCCTTGCGCGGCACGGCGCGGATCAGCTCCAGCACCTGATCCCACTGCGAGATCTCCACCGGGCGCTGCACCGGCCGGCCCACCACCGGCAGATCCGGCAGCTCGCGGCTGACCGGCACGAAATAGCCGGACTTGGGCTTGGGCGTGGCCAGGCCGTTGTCCTCCAGCATCCGGTAAGCCTGCTGCACGGTGCTCAGGCTGACCCCGTGCTCGACGCTCAGGGCGCGCACCGACGGCAAACGGTCGCCCGGCCGGTAGAAGCCTTGTTCGATGCGCGTGCCGAGCAGCTCGGCGAGGTTCACATACAGGGTCATGGCACTGCCTCGTACAGGTGATCCGGTAGACCGGTACAGATGGGGCGAAAATCGACAATTCAGAGCTCAGGACGGCGAATCTGTATGGAGTTAATACAGATGCGTTGAATCTGTAATGCTTTTGCCCGCCCGCGCATCATGGAATCTCTCGCTACCCAAGTAAACAGGAGCAAAGAAAATGAACGGCTTGAGCGATGTGCGGCTGACGTTACACAGTCAGGAACTGGCGGCAGGGCAACAGGACAGCGCGCGCAATGAGGCCCTGCGCAACGCCCCGTCCGGCCTGGGCCGCTGGGGCCTGTTCTGGCACCGTCTGCACACGCGCAGGGCATTGCTGGGGCTGACGCCGCAGCAGCTCAAGGACATCGGGCTGACCCGGGAGCAGGCGCTGGAGGAGGGGCTCAAGCCGTTCTGGCGGATCTGAGCCTCTTGCGGCCCCATCGCAAACAGGCTCGCTCCCGCGGCGAAAGGTGGGAGCGAGCCTGCTTGCGATCAGGGCAAGGCCTTCAGACCAGTTCCTTGAGCCGGTGCCACAGCATCCCCAGCGCCAGCAGCGGCGAGCGCAAATGCTTGCCGCCGGGGAAGGTGATGTGCGGCACCTGGGCGAACAGGTCGAACCCGCCGCCGTGCTGTCCGCTGATGGCTTCGGCCAGCAGCTTGCCCGCCAGGTGCGTGGCGTTCACCCCGTGGCCGGAGTAGGCCTGGGCGTAATACACGTTCGGCCGCCCCGCCAGCCGGCCTATCTGCGGCAGGCGGTTGGCGCCGATGCCGATCATCCCGCCCCACTGGAAATCGATCTTCGCGCCCGCCAGCTGCGGGAACACCTCCAGCATCTTCGGCCGCATGTAGGCGGCGATGTCCTTGGGGTCGCGCCCTGAATAATGGCAGGCACCACCGAACAGCAGGCGCCGGTCCGCCGAGAGCCGGTAATAGTCGAGCGCCACGCGCTGGTCGCAGACCGCCATGTTCTGCGGCAGCAGCTCATGGGCCTGGGCTTCGCTCAGCGGTTCGGTGGCGATGATGTAGCTGCCGGCGGGCAGCACCTTGCCGCCCAGTTGCGGGTCGAGGCCGTTGAGGTAGGCGTTGCAGCCCAGCACCAGGGTCTTGGCGCGCACCGTGCCCTGGGCCGTGTGCACCCGCACTTCGGGGCCGTGGTCGATGCGGGTGACCGCCGAACGCTCGAACAGCTTGACCCCCGACTGCTGCGCCGCCGCGGCTTCGCCCAGGGCCAGGTTCAGCGGGTGCAGATGCCCGGAGCCCATGTCGATCAGGCCGCCGACGTAGCGTTTGGAACCGATCACGGTGTGCATCTGGTCGGCCGGCAGCAGGCGGGTCTCGTGGCGGTAGCCGAGGCTGCGCAGTTCTTCAGCGTCTTCGGCGAAACCGTCGAGGTCGCGGGGCTTGTTGGCCAGGTCGCAGTAGCCCCAGGTCAGGTCGCAGGGGATCTGGAAGCGTTCCACGCGCCGGCGGACGATCTCCACCGCCTCCAGGCCCATGAGTTTCATCTGGCGCACGCCTTCGGCGCCGATGACGTTGGCGAACTGATCCAGGCCATGGCCGACCCCGCGGATCAGTTGCCCGCCGTTGCGGCCGCTGGCGCCCCAGCCGATCCGGTTCGCCTCCAGCAACACCACGCTGAGGCCGCGTTCGGTCAGCTCCAGCGCGGTGTTGAGGCCCGTGAAGCCGCCGCCGACCACGCACACGTCCGCGGCCACCTCACCCTGCAGCACCGGATGGTCGGGCTGCGGCAGACTGCTGGCGGCGTAGTAGGAGGCAACGTGGGGCTGGCTCACGGTGGCGTGGGCGCGGGCATTCATGGGCGTCATCCTGAGCGGGTGTCGAGAAAATTTGACGGAGGATAAGCCGGACGCCGGAAGCCGGGCAACACCGGTCGGCCATCGCTGTCTGGATCACGGCTTTTGCGGCACAATCGCCGCCTGTTCCACGTCGGTCATCGCGTCCATGAGCTGCAACAGCCAGAAAATCCGCTCCCTGCGCCAGCAGATCCCCACGTTCGACTGCGTGCCGGGCTGCCACGACTGCTGCGGCCCGGTGACCACCTCCCCGGAGGAGATGGCGCGCCTGCCGCGCAAGACCCGCGCCGAACAGGACGCGGCCATGGACGCCTACAACTGTGTGCACCTGGGGCCCGAAGGCTGCACGGTGTATGACGAGCGGCCGCTGATCTGCCGGCTGTTCGGTACGACACAGACCTTGCCTTGCCCGAACGGGCGCAGGCCTGTGGAATTGATCCATCCGCGGGTGGAGCGGCAGGTGTTCGAGTACATGGCCGAGAACCGGCAGGTGCTGGTTTGAAGCGTTCGCGCTAAATCCGCGGCGACCCCATCGCTGGCAAGCCAGCTCCCACAAGTCTAGCGGTGAGCGTAGATTCTGCGAACACCTATTGACCCTGTGGGAGTGACTTGCCAGTGATAAGGCCGGCCGGCTCAGGCTCTCTTCCCACAAGTCCAGAGGTGAGCGTAGATTCTGCGAACACCTTTTGACCCTGTGGGAGCTGGCTTGCCAGCGATGGGGCCGGATCAGGCACCGCAAATGTCAGTCGGGAATCGGCAGGCTCAGGCTCTCCTTCACCTCTTCCATCACGATGTAGCTCTTGGACTCGCGCACATGGGGCAGCTTGAGCAGAATGTCGCCCAGCAGTTTGCGGTACGAGGCCATCTCGGAAATCCGCGCCTTCACCAGATAGTCGAAATCCCCTGACACCAGGTGGCACTCCAGCACATGGGGCAGTTTCAGCACCGCGCGTCGGAACTCTTCGAAGGTGTCGCCGGATTTGTAGTCGAGGCTGATCTCGACGAACACCAGCAGGCTACCCTTCAAATGCTGAGGGTTGAGCCGGGCGTTGTAGCCCATGATGATCCCCTCGCGCTCCAGCCGCCGCACCCGCTCCGTGCACGGCGTGGTCGACAGGCCGACCTTTTCCCCAAGCTCCGTGAAGGAGATCCGCCCATCCGCCTGAAGGATCCGCAGGATGTTGCGGTCGATCTTGTCCAGCTCGCGTTTGGTCTGAGTGTTGGTACGCATAGGGGATGCGCCTCCGTGAAAAGGGTTTTTGCCGAGAATTGTCGCCAAATATAGGCGCTTATACAGTGAAAAGCACTGGCGATTCTTTCTTACACTGCGCGCATCATTGCTCTGACAACAGGTTCGCGGTCTGGCCGCGGCGAGGGATACAAAAAATGCGCGTCATGGTCTTGGGTAGCGGCGTCATCGGCACCACCAGTGCCTATTATCTGGCCCGCGCCGGGTTTGAAGTCGTGGTGGTCGACCGCCAGCCGGCGGCTGCCATGGAGACCAGCTTCGCCAACGCCGGCCAAGTGTCGCCGGGCTATGCCTCGCCGTGGGCTGCGCCGGGCGTGCCGCTCAAGGCCATCAAGTGGCTGCTGCAGCGTCACGCGCCGCTGGCCATCAAGGCCACTGCCGACATCGACCAGTACCTGTGGATGGCGCAGATGCTGCGCAACTGCACCGCCAGCCGCTACGCGGTGAACAAGGAGCGCATGGTGCGGCTGTCCGAGTACAGCCGCGACTGCCTCGACGAACTGCGCGCCGAGACCGGCATCGCCTATGAAGGCCGCAGCCTGGGCACCACTCAGCTGTTCCGCACCCAGGCCCAGTTGGACGGCGCCGCCAAGGACATCGCCGTGCTGAAGGAGTCCGGCGTGCCGTTCGAAGTCCTCGACCGCGCCGGCATCGCCCGGGTCGAGCCGGCCCTGGCCAACGTCACCGACATCCTGGCCGGCGCCCTGCGCCTGCCGAACGACCAGACCGGCGACTGCCAGATGTTCACCACCCGCCTGGCGGAAATGGCCGCCAAGCTCGGCGTCGAGTTCCGCTTCGGCCAGGACATCCAGCGCCTGGACTTCGCCGGCGACCGTATCAACGGCGTGTGGATCGACGGCAAGCTGGAGACCGCCGACCGCTACGTGCTGGCCCTGGGCAGCTACTCGCCGCAACTGCTCAAGCCGCTGGGCATCAAGGCCCCGGTGTACCCGCTCAAGGGCTACTCGCTGACCGTGCCGATCACCAACCCGGCGATGGCCCCGACGTCGACCATCCTCGACGAGACCTACAAGGTCGCGATCACCCGTTTCGACAACCGCATCCGCGTCGGCGGCATGGCCGAGATCGCCGGTTTCGACCTGTCGCTCAACCCGCGCCGGCGCGAAACCCTGGAGATGATCGTCAACGACCTTTATCCTCAGGGCGGCAACCTGGCCGAGGCGAGCTTCTGGACCGGCCTGCGTCCGACCACCCCGGACGGCACCCCGATCGTCGGCGCCACCCCGTTCAAGAACCTGTTCCTGAACACCGGCCACGGCACCCTCGGCTGGACCATGGCGTGCGGCTCCGGCCGTCTGCTGGCTGACCTTATGGCCAAGAAAAAGCCGCAGATCAGCGCCGAAGGCCTCGACATTTCCCGTTACGGCAACACCACCCAGGAGTCCGCCAAGCATGGCAATCCAGCGCCAGCTCACCAATGAGCGCATGAGTCAGATCGTCACCCACAACGGCACCGTGTACCTGGCCGGACAGGTCGGCGACGACTTCAGCGCCGGGGTCGAACAGCAGACCCGTGACGTGCTGGCCAACATCGAGCGGCTGCTGGACCTGGCCGGCACCGACAAGCACCATCTGCTGTCGGCGACGATCTACCTGAACGACATCGGTGCGCACTTCGCCGCCATGAACGCGGTCTGGGACCAGTGGCTGCCCAAGGGCGTCGCGCCGGCCCGCGCCACCGTCGAAGCGAAGATGGCCCGGCCCGATGTGCTGGTCGAGATCTCGGTGATCGCCGCACAGCCTTGATCCGACGCTGAAAAATCCCTCTCCCGGCGCTGTTGGCGGTCAACGCCAGCCGGCGCCGGTTTTTCTTCCCATGACCGCCCAGAAGTCTGCCGCCATGCGTCCTGCCCGTGCCCTGATCGACCTTCAAGCCCTGCGTCACAACTACCGTATCGCCCGCGAGACCACCGGAGCCAAGGCGCTGGCGGTGATCAAGGCCGACGCCTACGGCCATGGCGCGGTGCGCTGCGCCCAAGCCCTGGAGGCCGAAGCGGACGGCTTCGCCGTGGCCTGCATCGAAGAGGCCCTGGAACTGCGCGCCGCCGGGATCCGCGCGCCGGTGCTGCTGCTCGAAGGCTTTTTCGAGGCCGACGAGCTGGCGCTGATCGTCGAGCACGACTTCTGGTGCGTGGTGCATTCGCTGTGGCAGCTCGAAGCGATCGAGCAGGCGGCGTTGAGCAAACCGGTCACCGTATGGCTCAAGCTCGACTCGGGCATGCACCGCGTGGGCCTGCATCCCAAGGATTATCAGTCGGCCTACCAGCGGCTGCTGGCCAGCGGCAAGGTGGCCAAGATCGTGCTCATGAGCCACTTCGCCCGCGCCGATGAGCTGCACGAGCAGAGCAGCGCCGATCAGGTCGCGGTGTTCGAGGCCGCCCGCAAGGGCCTGGCGGCGGAAATCAGCCTGCGCAACTCGCCGGCGGTGCTGGGCTGGCCGCAGATCCCCAGCGATTGGGTGCGCCCGGGCATCATGCTGTACGGCGCCACGCCGTTCGAAGAAGCCAACGCCGTGGCCGAGCGCCTGCAACCGGTGATGACCCTCGAATCGAAGGTCATCAGCGTGCGCGAATTGCCGGCCGGCGAGCCGGTCGGCTACGGCGCCCGGTTCATCACCGACAAGCCGATGCGCATCGGCGTGGTCGCCATGGGCTACGCCGACGGCTATCCGCGCCAGGCGCCGACCGGCACCCCGGTGCTGGTGGCCGGCCAGCGCAGCCGCATCCTGGGCCGCGTGTCGATGGACATGCTGTGCATCGACCTGACCGACGTGCCGCAGGCCGGCCTCGGTTCCACCGTGGAGCTGTGGGGCAAAAACATCCTCGCCAGCGACGTGGCCAAGTGGGCCGACACCATCCCGTACCAGATCTTCTGCAACCTGCGCCGGGTGCCGAGGCTCTATTCCGGGGATTGACGCCCCGAAGCCGTCGCCGCCGACCGCATGCCCCTCCGGGGCCCGGGCCCAAGTGTTGTAAATACTGAACGCTGTCGCCATGATAACGCTCACTATCTCTACAACCTCAGGAGGCGCGTGCCTTGGACGTCGGCGAACGGCTGCAATCGATCCGCAAGCTCAAAGGGCTTTCCCAGCGTGAACTCGCCAAGCGTGCGGGCGTCACCAACAGCACCATTTCGATGATCGAAAAGAACAGCGTCAGCCCTTCGATCAGTTCGCTGCGCAAAGTGCTGGGCGGGATTCCCATGTCCATGGTCGAGTTCTTCTCCGAAGAGATCCTGCAGGAAGTCCCGACCCAGATCGTCTACAAGGCCAACGAACTGATCGACATTTCGGACGGCGCCGTGACCATGAAGCTGGTCGGCCGCGCCCACCCGAGCCGGGCCATCGCCTTCCTCAACGAGATCTACCCGCCGGGCGCCGACACCGGCGAAGAGATGCTCACCCATGAAGGCGAGGAAACCGGGATCCTGGTGGAAGGGCGCCTGGAACTGGTGGTGGGCCTTGAAACTTTTATCCTCGAAGCGGGCGACAGCTACTACTTTGAAAGTACCAAGCCGCATCGCTTCCGCAATCCGTTCGATGCCCCGGCGCGACTAATCAGCGCAGCCACGCCGGCGAACTTCTGAACCGATAGGCGCCAGGCCGTTGCGGCGAAGGCGTGCGAACCGTTTGACCGATGCGCGACAAAACCCCTTCAACTTTGGGGTTGTTTCAGTGTGGCGGGCTTACCGCTATACTTGCGCCCGCCTGCGAACCGTGGCCGCAGGCGTGAATAGCCACCATTGAGGGTGAACGCGTGAACCTAATTATGAAAATGCTGGCCGCACCAGCAACCGTACTGGCCCTCTGGGCTGCCAGCGCTCAAGCTGCGACCAACGACGATATCGCCAAACGCCTCGAGCCGGTCGGCCAGGTCTGCGTTCAGGGTCAGGAGTGCAAGGGGATGGAAGTCGCCGCAGCCGCAGGCGGCGGTGGCGGCGCGAAGACGCCGGACGAAGTGATCGCCAAGCACTGCAACGCTTGCCATGGCTCCGGCCTGCTGGGTGCGCCGAAGATCGGCGACACGGCGGCGTGGAAAGACCGCGCCGACCACCAGGGCGGCCTCGACGGCATCCTGGCCAAGGCCATCACCGGCATCAACTCGATGCCGCCGAAGGGCACCTGCGCCGATTGCTCCGACGCCGAGCTCAAGGGCGCGATCCAGAAGATGTCCGGCCTGAAGTAAGGCCCCGCATCCTCGAAAAAACCGTCTTCGGACGGTTTTTTTGTGCCCGCGATCCGGCTCTGAGGCTGGTCATTGCAGCAATCTGGCGGCAAGCTCGGTCGTACCTCTATTCATGGAACGGGCGGGAGGCTTCAGATGGTGCAGCTGTGTTCGATCGAACAGGCCGTGGACGATGTGCTGGCGCGGTTGCCGGTGCATATCCACATGGGCCTGCCGCTGGGGCTGGGCAAGCCTAACCGCTTCGTCAATGCGCTGTACCGGCGCATCAAGGGCCTGCCGCAGCGCCGGCTGACGGTCTACACGGCCCTGTGCCTAGGCCGTCCAGCCCTGGGCGACGGTTTGCAGAAGCGCTTCCTGGAGCCCTTCGTGGAGCGGGTCTTCGGCGATTACCCGGAACTGGAGTTCCTCGCCGACCTGCGCCGCGACAGCCTGCCGGCCAACATCCGCATCGAGCAGTTCTTCATGCAGCCCGGCAGCCTGCTGCACAGCACGCAGGCACAGCAGGACTACGTCAGCAGCAACTACAGCCACGCGGCCCGCGACATCAACGCCGCCGGGCTGAACCTGGTGGCGCAGTTGCTGGCCAGCAGCAGTGAGCATCCCGACCGCCTGAGCCTGAGCTGCAACCCGGACATCACCCTCGACCTGCTGCCGATGATCGCCAAGCGCCGGGCCGCCGGGGAAACCATCCTGCTGGTGGGCCAGGTGCACACCGAGCTGCCGTACATGCCCGGCGACGCCGAGGTGGACATCGACACCTTCGACCTGCTGGTCGACGAGAAGGACAGCAGCACGCTGTTTTCCACGCCGAACATGCCGGTGGGGTTTCAGGATCATTTCATCGGCCTGCACGCCAGCGCGCTGGTGCGCGACGGCGGCACGCTGCAGATCGGCATTGGCTCGATGGGCGATGCGCTGACCGCCGCCCTGCTGGCGCGCCAGGCCGACAACGCCGGATACCGCAGCCTGTTGGCCGAGGTGAACCTCAGCCCGTGGGCGCGGCTGATCGAGGGCGAGGGCGGTCTCGAACCGTTCGCCAAGGGCCTGTACGGTTGCAGCGAAATGTTCGTCAACGGCCTGCTGGTGTTGGCGGAGGCGGGGATCATCCGGCGCAAGGTCTACCCGGATGTGCCGACCCAGGAACAGGCCAACGCCGGCACCCTCGATGAGGCCGCGCAATCCGACGGCGTTTCGGTGCACGGCGGCTTCTTTCTCGGGCCGCGCAGTTTCTACGAGCGCTTGCACGAGCTGTCGCACGGTAAGCGCCTCGAATTCGACATGACCCGCATCAGTTACATCAACGAGCTGTACGGTCAGGAAGCGCTCAAGCGCCTGCAGCGCCTTGATGCGCGGTTCATCAACACGGTGTTCACCATGACCCTGCTCGGTGCCGGTGTGGCCGACCAGTTGGAGGACGGGCGGGTGCTCAGCGGCGTCGGCGGACAGTACAACTTCGTTGCCCAAGGCCACGCGCTGGAGGGGGCGCGGTCGATCCTGCTGCTGCGCAGCTGGCGCGAGGCCGGCGGCGAGGTCAGTTCGAACATCGTCTGGGAGTACGGCCACTGCACGATTCCGCGGCACCTGCGCGATATCGTGGTGACCGAGTACGGCATCGCCGACCTGCGCGGCAAGTCCGACGCGGCGGTGATCGAGGCCTTGCTGAACATCAGCGACTCGCGCTTTCAGCCGGAGCTGACCGAGCGGGCGCAGAAGGCCGGCAAACTGCCGAAGGATTTTCGCCTCGATCCGCGTTTCGCCGACAACACCCCGCAGCGTTTGCAGGGGATGGCCGCGCGGCATCCGAACCTGTTTCCGGAGTATCCGCTGGGGTGCGATTTCACCGAGACCGAACGGGATCTGCTGCGGGCGCTGAACTGGCTCAAGAGCAAGTTCAAGCTGAGCGAAGTCCTTGAGTTGGGGAAAGCGGCGCTGGATGCGCCGCAGGCGTCGGCGTTCCCCGCGCACCTTGAGCGGATGCGACTGACAGCCCCGGAGGGCCTCAAGGAAGACCTGTTCCAGCGCCTGCTGCTCACCGGCCTGAAGGCCACCGCGCAATGAGATCAGCAGCCAAAACAACTGCGGGAGCCAGCAGGCTGGCTCCCGCAAGGGCACTGCTGTGCGGGTTACTCGATGAAGGTGACGACGCCGTCCTTCAGCGATTTGACCCGGGCCAGCGATTCGACGCGGTAGCCCTGGGAGTCCAGCTCGGCGCGGCCGCCCTGGAACGACTTTTCGATGACGATGCCCAGGCCCGCCACGGTGGCGCCGGCCTGCTTGATGATCGAGATCAGCGCCTGGGACGCTTTGCCGTTGGCCAGGAAGTCGTCGATGATCAGCACGCGGTCGCTGCTGGTCAGGTGACGGGGGGAGATGGCCACGGTGCTTTCGGTCTGCTTGGTGAACGAGTACACGGTCGCCGACAGCAGGTTCTCGGTCAGGGTCAGGGACTGGTGCTTGCGGGCGAAGATCACCGGCACGCCCAGGTTCAGGCCGGTCATGATCGCCGGGGCGATGCCCGAGGCTTCGATGGTGACGATCTTGGTGATGCCCGAATCCTTGAACAGCGCGGCGAATTCGTCGCCGATCAGCTTCATCAGGGCCGGGTCGATCTGATGGTTCAGAAAGGCGTCGACTTTCAGGACCTGGTCGGAAAGCACGATGCCTTCTTCGCGGATTTTCTTGTGCAGTGCTTCCATGAAGCGTTCCTCTACTGGCGCCGTGTGCGCCGAAGGTCTAGTAAAAAAGTGGTCGATTCTAACGCTTTAGCATCGCGCGTATATCAGCCAATGCGTTGTTGCCCCGCACGGCCTTGACTTCGGTCGGGGTGTCATCGTTGCCTTCCCAGGCCAGGTCGTCCGGCGGCAGCTCGTCGAGGAAGCGGCTCGGGGCGCAGTCGACGATCTCGCCGTACTGCTTGCGCTTGGCGGCGAAGGTGAAGGCCAGGGTCTGGCGGGCGCGGGTGATGCCCACGTAGGCCAAGCGGCGTTCCTCTTCGATGGTGTCGGCCTCGATGCTGGAACGGTGCGGCAGGATTTCCTCTTCCATGCCCATGATGAACACGTAAGGGAACTCCAGGCCCTTGGACGCGTGCAGGGTCATCATCTGCACGCCCTCGGCGCCGTCTTCCTCTTCCTGCTGGCGTTCGAGCATGTCGCGCAGCACGAGTTTGCCGATGGCGTCCTCGACGGTCATCTCGCCGTCTTCGTCCTTCTCCAGGGTGTTCTTCAAGGCTTCGATCAGGAACCAGACGTTGCTCATCCGGTAGTCCGCGGCCTTGTCGCTGGAACTGTTGGTGCGCAGCCAGTTCTCGTAGTCGATGTCCATGACCATGCTGCGCAGGGCCGAGATCGGATCCTCGCCGGCGCACTGCTCGCGCACCTTGTCCATGAAGCGCTTGAAGCGCGACAGGCGGTCGGTGAAGCGGCTGTCCAGGTGTTCGCCCAGGCCGATCTCGTCGGTGGCGGCGTACATCGAGATCTTGCGCTCGGTGGCGTAGTTGCCGAGCTTCTCCAGGGTGGTGGAGCCGATTTCCCGGCGCGGCACGTTGATCACCCGCAGGAAGGCGTTGTCGTCATCCGGGTTCACGATCAGGCGGAAGTAGGCCATCAGATCCTTCACTTCCTGGCGGCCGAAGAAGCTGTTGCCGCCGCTCAAGCGGTACGGCACCTGGTGGTGCTGCAGCTTCAGCTCGATCAGCTTGGCCTGGTAGTTGCCGCGGTAGAGGATCGCGAAGTCGCTGTAGGGCCGGTCGGTGCGCAGGTGCAGGCTGAGGATCTCCATGGCCACCCGCTCGGCCTCGGCGTCCTCGTTGCGGCAGCGGATCACGCGGATCTCGTCGCCGTGGCCCATCTCGCTCCACAGCTGCTTCTCGAACTCGTGGGGGTTGTTGGAGATCAGCACGTTGGCGCAGCGCAGGATGCGGCTGGTGGAGCGGTAGTTCTGCTCCAGCATCACCACTTTGAGCGACGGGTAGTCTTCCTTGAGCAGCATCAGGTTTTCCGGCCGCGCGCCGCGCCAGGCGTAGATCGACTGGTCGTCGTCGCCCACCACGGTGAACTGGTTGCGCTTGCCGATCAGCATCTTCACCAGCAGGTACTGGCTGGCGTTGGTGTCCTGGTATTCGTCCACCAGCAGGTAGCGCACCTTGTTCTGCCACTTTTCGAGGATGTCGGCGTGGCCCTCGAAGAGCTTCACCGGCAGCAGGATCAGGTCGTCGAAGTCCACCGCGTTGAACGCCTTGAGCGTGCGCTGGTAGTGGGTGTAGACGATGGCGGCGGTCTGCTCCTTGGGGTTGCGCGCGTTCTCCAGGGCCTGGGCCGGCAGGATCAGGTCGTTCTTCCAGGCGCCGATCATGTTCTTGATCTCGTCGACGCCGTCGTCGCCCGAGTATTCCTTCTGCATGATGTCGGTCATCAGCGACTTGACGTCGGTCTCGTCGAAGATCGAGAAGCCGGGCTTGTAGCCCAGGCGCTCGTGCTCCTTGCGGATGATGTTCAGGCCCAGGTTGTGGAAGGTGCTGACCGTCAGGCCGCGGCCTTCGCCGGCGCGCAGCAGGGTGCCGACCCGCTCCTTCATTTCGCGGGCGGCCTTGTTGGTGAAGGTCATCGCGACGATGTACTGGGCGCGGATGCCGCAGTTCTGGATCAGGTGCGCGATCTTGCGCGTGATCACGCTGGTCTTGCCGGAGCCAGCGCCGGCGAGCACCAAAAGAGGGCCGCCGACGTAGTTCACGGCCTCTTGCTGCCGGGGATTGAGTCGGGACATACGGAAATTCGGGAGTCGTTGACGAAATGGGGCGGCATTTTAACAGGCTCAGCGAATTGTGCCGCACCTGTCCGACTTGTGACGCAGCACGCGGTTACAGTTTGCCGGTTTTGATACTTTCACGCAGGATGTGCGGAGATTTTGCGTCTAATGTTCTCATTCGTGACACAAAACGACGATTTGATAACCGATGTCATTTGGTCATTGGCCGGCGCAACGGCATAATGCCCGCCGCCCACATCATTGCAGAGTCTAGGGAGTCAGCTTGTCTACGCCTGTCGAACCCTTGCGTTTGCTGCTGCTGGCCGAAGAGCCGGCCTGGACAGCGTTGTTGCGCGAGTGCCTGGCGCCGATGGGCAGCTCGGCGGTGCTGATCGGCGCGCCGGACTGGGATTCGGTCAGCCGCCTGTTCGAAGACAACCGCCACGCGGTGCTGCTGACCGTGCCGGCCCTGCAGCCGGCGCCCGGACGCTGCAGCCTGCCGACGGTGCTGCTTCTGGAGCACGAGCCGGCGAACCCGCCCGACGGCGTCAGCGACTGGCTGGTGCGCGACGCGCTCGACACCGGCATGCTGCGCCGCTGCCTGCGCCATGTGCGCGAGCGGGGCGTGCTGGAGAACACCCTGCAGCGTTTGGCCGAACAGGATCCGCTGACCGGGATCGCCAACCGCCAGGGTTTCCAGACGTTGCTCACGGCCCGCTTGGCCGAAAACGACGGCCGCGGCCTGGCCCTCGGGCACCTGGACCTGGACAACTTCCGCCACGCCAACGACGCCCTCGGCCACCAGGCCGGCGACCGCCTGATCCTGCAGGTGGTGGCGCGGCTCAAGAGCCAGCTGGAGGCCGGCGATCAGCTGGCCCGGCTGGGCAGCGACGAATTCGCCCTGCTGATCGACACGCGCCGCGCCCCGCAGCGCGCCGAGTGGATGGCCGAGCGCATCACCGAAGCGCTGGCCGAACCCTACTGGATCGACGGCGAGAGCCTGCTGATCGGCTCCAGCCTGGGCATCGCCCATGCCCGCGCCCATGCCGGCGCCGACCCGCTGATGTGGCATGCGCACATCGCCATGCAGCAGGCCAAGAGCACCCAGGGCTGCACCTTCCATATCTTCAACGAACGGATCAACCGCAACGCGCGGAGCATGGCCGACCTGGAAAGCGAGCTGCGCCGGGCCTTGCGCCGCGACGAACTGGAACTGCACTACCAGCCGCGCCTGAACCTGGCGGACGGGCAGATCGTCGGCCTTGAGGCCCTGGTGCGCTGGCGCCACAGCGAGCGCGGGCTGCTGCCGCCCAGCGAGTTCGTGCCGCTGGCCGAGCAGAGCGGGCTGATCGTGCCTTTGGGCTACTGGGTGATCTCCCGGGCCCTGCGCGACATGCAGGCCCTGCGCGAACACGGCCTGCCGGCGCTGCACATGGCGATCAACCTGTCGTTCCGCCAGTTTCAGGACAGCCAGCTGCTGCCCACCCTCAGTCGCCTGATCGCCGAACGCGGCGTCGAGGCCCAGTGGCTGGAGTTCGAACTCACCGAAACCGCCGTGATGCGCCGCAGCGACCTGGTCAAGCAGACCATGGACGCCCTCGGCCGCCTCGGCGTGCGCTTCTCGCTGGACGACTTCGGCACCGGGTTCTCCTCGTTCGTGCACCTCAACAGCCTGCCGATCACCTTGCTCAAGATCGACAAGAGCTTCGTCGGCGGCATGGAACAGCGCGAAGAGAACCGCAAGCTGGTGCACGCGATGATCAACCTGGCGCACAACCTGCACCTGGAAGTGGTGGCCGAAGGGGTGGAGACCCCTGAACAGATGGCGTTGCTGCGCGGGTACGGTTGCGACCAGGTGCAGGGCTACCTGATCAGCAAGCCGCTGCCGCTGGCGGAGCTGGTGGCTTACCTCACGGTCGGTTCCGGCGAAGAGCCGGCGCTGGACGTCGTGGTCTGAGCGGACCACTCCGGCAGGTGCAGTGCTTCGGCTGAGGCCAGCGCCAGCAGGCTGGCGCCCGCAGAGAACTGCGGGGCACCGCTAAACCCTGTGGGAGATTCTATGGTTGAGGCAAAGCCCTCAGCCTGCTTTTGGTTCATATTCGCTTTGCCCTTTGAGCAGGGCGAATACGATCCGGGCCAGTTTGC
>NZ_NEIU01000055.1:0-534 GCF_002113595.1 Pseudomonas sp. B3(2017) | reverse complement strand
CCAGGGGACGATCCAGTATTCGCCGTTGTCGCGGGGCACGCAGACTTCGCGGCGCTGGCGGTTGAAGCGGACGGGCAAGGGGACTTCGCGGAGGAGGCCCTGGATCAACCAAAAAATCGGGAGGGCCATGATGCAGGCACCCAGGATCAGAACATCGCGACTGAATTCAGGGTCGATGTTTCGAATAAAGAATGAAATGGCTAAAAACAACACAACTCCCGGCCACATCACCATCACCGCCGAACCGATGCTGTAGTTGCCGATGTCAATAAAGACGTCGTTCTTGCGCCAGATGGTATTGAGCACGTCACAGGGCTTTTCCCCCGTAGGGATCGGCAACGGCGCCAGATAGTCATTGCGCGAAAACATCCCTTTCTTCGTGGTGCCGGCCGCTGGCGTGCTCATGCCGGCGCATCGGCTTGAGCGGCCAATTCCGCTTCGCGCTGGACGATGGCGGCTACAAGCGCCGGGGAGCGTTGGGCCCATTGCTCGGGGGGCAGGGGTTTTGACCATTCGAGGATGTCGGGGTGGGGC
>NZ_NEIU01000054.1:0-549 GCF_002113595.1 Pseudomonas sp. B3(2017) | reverse complement strand
CCAGGGGACGATCCAGTATTCGCCGTTGTCGCGGGGCACGCAGACTTCGCGGCGCTGGCGGTTGAAGCGGACGGGCAAGGGGACTTCGCGGAGGAGGCCTTGAATGAGGAACAGTGCTGGAATACCGGTGATGATCCCTCCACCAACTAGAGCAAACATACTGAGATCTGGTGCGATGTTCCGAAATCCATAGGCCATGGCCAAAAACAACATCACCATCGGCCAAAGCACCATCACCGCCGAGCCAATGCTGTAGTTGCCTATGTCAATAAAGACATCGTTCTTGCGCCAGATGGTATTGAGCACGTCACAGGGCTTTCTACCGGTAGGGATCGGCAACGGCGCCAGATAGTCATTGCGCGAAAACATCCCTTTTTTCGTGGTGCCGGCCGTTGGCGTGCTCATCGTTTGTCCTTGGGTTGCAGGTAAATGGCGCCGGGGTGACCGTCCCCGAGCGGGTAGTTCGGCACGCGATCCAGCTCGGGGGTCGGGTCGCCCCGCAGCGCGACGACGCCGGTGTCGTTGTTCAGGGTAAACGCCAGCCCCCGC
>NZ_NEIU01000053.1:0-561 GCF_002113595.1 Pseudomonas sp. B3(2017) | reverse complement strand
GTGGCGGTGGTGGATAGTCAGGTTAGGGTGGGGTTGGGGAGGGATAGATTCTTCATTCGTTTATCTGCGGCTCCAGTGCTTACGTTGTTTGGTGGGGTGATTGGTGGGTTGTCATTTGTGGCAGCGGGAGCAGAGTTCAAGTCTTTGCAAATGCAGATTGAAAACGCCCAAAACCAAGTCGATTCATGGCTGCAGATACGCCAGGCCGCGGTCGGAGGACAAATAGCGGCCTTTGGCACCCAAGCATTATTGGGCGCTTCTTACACCATGAGAGCCTTGGCCGGGTCAATAACCGTGGACGTCGCCATCCTGCGCTACACGCTGTGCATGGGCCCGCTGAACTGGGTCATCGCCGCATTGGGCGTGCTGTACCTGACGGCCTGGATCTTCGAGAAAACGCCGCTGCAGTATTTCCTGAGCACCTGCTGCTGGTCCAAGGCGCGGGCGGGCGATTTGGCGCCGATCGCGCCGAAAGCCCAGCAGGACGAGCTCGACCGCCTGTACCTGATCCTCTACACCCCCCGGGTCAGCATGAAGAGCAGCGCAAGGCCGGCCCGTGAC